>NZ_JBPTTK010000005.1:0-273605 GCF_053290175.1 Enterobacter sp. 186315
TCAGCGTCGACGGCCAGTCGGGGATAGATATTATCGGCCCGTATCAGGGCGGCGGAGGTGGATGCTGCTACGGAGTGCCCTCACAGTGGCGTCCTGATATGAAAGTAAGAGTCGACTGGGAAACCGGTGCAGGAGATATGGATGGCTTTCCTGGCTATGACAAATGGGATGAGTATTTAGCCTGGGAAAAGAAAATGAAGGCACTGAATAGGCAGCACAGCAAGGTTGTTCCTGTACCTGACTATACGGGGCAAAAAACTTGTGGGATTACGGTGCATTTTATGCCCTGCGATGAAGTAAAAGTTACAACTAGCTGTTCAGACTATGGTTACCCGGACTACCCAATAAAAGAGCCTATTAAGATGCCGGAGCCGAAAGTCTGCCCCAAATAACTGGTTACGTATATTTCCCCCTCCAGTGGCAACGCGTTTGCGCCAGATCGAATAAAGGAATATCCAATGAAATTAACACACAGCGTCACGTTACTTGCTGTGCTGCTGCTTGCGGGGTGTAGCCAGCCTGGTGCAAAGGCACAACCCCGGAGCGGCGGCGGTGGAACCATTGAGGCGATTAACCATACCAAATGGGCTATTAACCATTTCAGCGTCGATGGTCAATCAGGAATAGACGTCATTGGGCCTTACCAGGGCGGCGGTGGGGGCTGTTGTTACGGTGTACCCACAACGTGGAGGCCGGATATTGCAGTACGCATTGAGTGGGAAAGAGGAGAGGCTTCCACTAAAGGGTTTCCTGGATTTTCCGATTCGGCCAAATACTTGGCTTGGGAAAAGAAAATGACAGCTAATAATCGTCAATTCATCAAAATAGTACCTCTGCCAGACTACACGGGGCAAAAGACTTGTGGGATTACGGTGCATTTTATGCCCTGTGATGAAGTAAAAGTCACAACTAGCTGTGCAGATTATGGTTACCCGGACTACCCAATAAAAGAGCCTATTAAGATGCCGGAGCCGAAAGACTGCCCTAAATAACGGGTTAACTGTATTTCCCCTTCCAGGAACACCACGTTTACGCAAGATCGAATAAAGGAATATCCAATGAAATTTACACACAGCATCATATTACTTGCTGTGCTGCTGCTTGCGGGGTGTAGCCAGCCTGGTGCACAGGCACAACCCCGGAGCGGTGGCGGTGGAACCATTAAGGCTTTCAACCATACCAAATGGGCGATTAACCACTTCAGCGTCGACGGCCAGTCGGGAATCGATATTATCGGCCCGTATCAGGGCGGCGGTGGCGGATGCTGCTACAGGGTGCTCTCACAGTGGCGTCCCGATATGAAAGTAAGAATCGACTGGGAAACCGGTGCAGGTGATATGGATGGTTTTCCTGGCTATGACAATTGGGATGAGTATTTAGTCTGGGAAAAGAAAATGAAGGCACTGAATAGGCAACACAGCAAGGTTGTCCCTGTGCCCGACTACACGGGACAAGAAACCTGTGGGATCACGGTGCATTTTATGCCCTGTGATGAAGTAAAAGTTACGACCAGCTGCGTGCTTTATGGTAACCCAGGCCACCCCATTCATGAGTCTATTAAAATGCCTGAGCCGAAAGTCTGCCCCAAATAACGGGTTGCCTGTATTTCTCTCTTAAGTAATAACTCGTTTTTGTCAGGTCAAATAAAGGAATATCTAATGAAATTAACACACAGCTTCATGTTACTTGCCGTGCTGCTGCTTGCGGGCTGTAGCCAGCCTGATGCACAGGCACAACTCCGGAGCGGCGGTGGTGGAACCATTGAGGCGATTAACCATACCAAATGGGCCATTAACCATTTCAGCGTCGACGGCCAGTCGGGGATAGATATTATCGGCCCGTATCAGGGCGGCGGTGGCGGATGCTGCTACGGGGTGCCCTCGCAGTGGCATCCAGATATGAAGGTAAGAGTTGACTGGGATACTGGTGCAGGTGATATGGATGGCTTTCCTGGCTTTGCAGATAGGGAAAAATACAACGCTTGGCGTAAGAAAATGAAGGCACTGAATAAGCAACACAGTAAGGTTGTTCCTGTGCCTGACTATACAGGGCTAAAAACTTGTGGGATTACGGTGCATTTTATGCCCTGCGATGAAGTAAAAGTCACAACTAGCTGTGCAGATTATGGTTACCCGGACTACCCAATAAAAGAGCCGATTAAGATGCCGGAGCCGACAGTCTGCTCAAAATAACAAGTTACCTGTATTTCTCTCTTTAGTAATACCTCATTCTCGTAAGATCAAATAAAGGAATATCTAATGAAATTAACACACAGCGTCATATTACTTGCTGTGCTGCTGCTTACGGGCTGTAGCCAGCCTGATGCAAAGGCACAACCCCGGAGCGGCGGCGGTGGAACCATTGAGGCGATTAACCATACCAAATGGGCGATTAACCATTTTAGCGTCGACGGTCAGTCGGGAATAGATATTATCGGCCCGTATCAGGGCGGCGGCGGCGGATGCTGCTATGGGGTGCCCTCACAGTGGCGTCCTGATATGAAAGTAAGAGTCGACTGGGAAACCGGAGTTGGGGGCTCTGAGGGGTTCCCTGGATTTGGAGATGATGCCAAATATCTGGCCTGGGAAAAGAAAATGAAGGCACTGAATAGGCAACACAGCAAGGTTGTTCCGTTGCCTGACTATACGGGGCAAAAGACTTGTGGGATTACGGTGCATTTTATGCCCTGTGATGAAGTAAAAGTGACCACCAGTTGTTCAGATTATGGTTACCCGGACTACCCGATAAAAGAACCGATCAAGATGCCGGAGCCGAAAGTATGTCCGAAATAATATCCTCTAACGCATGGTATCCGCCCGCTTTTCCGGCGCAAGGACGATTGCCGACCCAAGAAGCTCTGGTGGGGAAACATTGTGCTAAGCAGGATGAGAAGGAGTTAGAACATCGGCAGAAGCTATGCCTCGCCGCCCAACGCCGTGTAGAACCTCCCTGCTGTAAGACTTTGCATATCAGCCTGTTTTTTGATGGCACCGGAAATAATTTGAATAATGATTTGTTTATAGCCCGGGAAGAACAGCGTAAAAATAAAACGGCAGTTCCGCATCCAACTAATATTGCTCGCCTATTTCGCGCAACTATTGGTCAGGGCCACGCAGGTGGCCTGGGTAATAAAGAGACTGAGCTGCTCGATGCCAGTGGCAGCAGCGAAGATAAATATTATAAATATTACATTCCCGGCGTTGGAACCCCTTTCCCTGAGGTCATGGATCTGGATTTCAGTACGTCGGGGCTAGCAATGGCGAAATACGGTGAAGAAAGGATCAACTGGGGTCTGCTAAGACTGATTGATGCGCTGAGGCGAACAATGGGTAAGGGTAAGATGACAGATGAAGAATGCTGGGATGCGGTACAAAAGATGGGCACTTTCGCTGTGTTGTTTGGGCTTACCGGTAGTGCTAACCGCTATGAAACGTTTCAGGATTTGCTGACAAAGATGTCGGCTGACCTACAAAAAGCATTAATGCCCATAGCGCCAGATAAGCCGAAACTGCTGGGAATTAAGCTCTATGTATATGGTTTTTCTCGCGGGGCGGCCGCTGCCCGAACCTTTGTTAACTGGCTTTGCGAGCTGTTACCTAAACCTGAAGAAGGGAAGGATAAACCCGAACAGTGTCTGGCCGTTGGTGATCTAAAAATTCCGATAAGCGTCGAGTTTTTGGGGTTGTTAGATACCGTAGCTTCAGTTGGCGTGGCGCATGTGGCCCCACTCGCTGAGGGGCATATGGGGTGGGCCGATGGCACGCAAGAATTGCCGAATGATAAAACCTATGGTGGGCTAATTAAAAAGTGTATCCACTTAGTTTCCTCACATGAACAGCGGTTGTGCTTCCCATTAGATTCGATTTGTCGTGAGGATGGTAAGTATCCCCCTTACAGCCGGGAGGTGATTTATCCAGGAATGCACTCTGATTTAGGCGGAGGATATCCGCCGGGAGATCAAGGAAAAGGTAATGGAGACAATGATGGTTACTTATTATCGCAAATAGCTTTACATGATATGTATTCTTCTGCTTTTGAATCTGGAGCTCCCTTAAAAGTAGCTCAAAATAGCTTACCTAAAGAGTTGAAGGGCCATAGCTGGAGAATAATGGACGTTGATGTAATTTCGGAATTTTATGTTTCAACGGAATTAATCAACCGCTTCAACGCCTGGCGAGAGCTCACCCTTAATTTGCCTGCACCCAAGGATCCCATTCCCCCTGAGCAGGCTGCAACATACGAACCTATTCCTGCCCGCTCCAGTCTAGAAAAAGAGCTCGAAGATCAGATGGGCTGGATCACTGCATGGCGCATTAACCGTTATGCCGAAGGCAACTATAAAACGCAGCGTTTTTACGTTGACTCTGCTGCAAACGGTTTGGACAAAGACAGCGATCCCCTGGTCAGAAAGCAATCGGAAGATGCCAGGGATAAGGTTCAGAAAGACGTTGAGAAAGAACGCCAAAAACTAAAGGCAGGAAAATCAAAAGACAGTGATTTTGTTCTCTATCCCCAAGGGCCAAAAGATTTTGATGCCGCTCTCGGGCAGACGCAGTTGCGGGAGGCTGCGGAAGAGTTCAGAGAGGACTATCACGGCCTTTCCCGGACGGCTAGCAGCGATAGCTGGATCTTTAACGGTATGGACGCACTGAGTAACGCCATTTTCCTGCTGAACAATGACAACGAGTACGGCGAGTGGTTAAAAATGAAAACCCTCGTTGACGAGCGTAAAGCTCTGCTTTTCCCTGCCGCCGGAGAGGCGAGTAATGCAACACAGCCTGGCGGGCTGGTGCGAGCGCTTTTTGACGATCAGGTCCACGATTCACGCGCCTGGTTTATGCACAACACATTTGGCGCCCGCGAACCCTGGGGCAGCTATTTTCTCTATCGCATGATCTATTTTGGTGGCAGATGCAGTAAGCCAATGTCTCCATTAATGATTGCAGGTGCGGTGGTCGGCGCTGCGACACTCGCAGGGGGCGTTGCCATCATCATTAAACAAAAAGGCGCGAAAGGGAAACTCGGGGGGCTTGCCGGGATGATGGGGGCTTTCTATCTGGAAACCCAGGCAATCGACCTGCTTTCAGGTAAACCTCTGCCGATGCTGGCGAATGCGGCACTGTTACAAGCTCCGACGCTGGAGCCGGGTAAGGTCGTCGCTCAGCAAACGCAGCGGGTAAATGAACAGCGACTGGCACTGGCGAAATCGGCGATTAATTCCAGTTGGGCAGACACGCTTAAGTCGACCATAACCGCATAAAACAAGGAAGGCGAGGTAGATGAAACAGGTTATCCGCGAAGGCGATACCTTACGGGAGTATGGCGGTAAGGTTATGGGCGGGCACTATCTTTGCTTTGGCAAAGGCATAGCCTGCAAAGGCGATCCGGTGAAGTGCAACAAACACGGCATGACGGTTATCAGTGAAGGGAGTGCCTTAACGGAAGTGGACGGGCAGCCCGTAGCCCTGCACGGCCACCGATGTGCATGTGGTTGTACGCTGGTCAGTTCTTTCCCCGATGTTGGAATTGAGCAGTGAGAGCGTTGCCAGAATATCCCCCTTATCGGGAAGTGCGCCCCCCTAATGCCAGGCGCTGGCTATCGATGGGCGCACTGCTGGTAATGCTGGGTGGAGGCGGCATGGCGTTGTTTCATTCCGCTGATAGGGGAACAGGGATGGCGGTCTGGGGAATGATTGGGGCGGTGATTGTAATAGGCGGGCTATGGCTTCTTCGACTGCTTTATTACCGGGTCTCTGCCCATAACGCCAGGCTTTACGACCAGCTTGTTGAACAGCAACGTCAGGAATGGTGGAAACAACATCAGCAACATTTTTCCTTAAGTGAAGTGGTATTGCTCGGCCCGGTCGGAACAGATATTGGACACTGGCTACGTTTACTCAGACGTGAGCATCGACTTCCTGAAGTGAAATATGAAGCTAGCGGAAAAGCACTACGTACCGCGCGTACGATGCAGGGAACGGCTGATGAACGTGAGGTTCAACTGGCAAAAATGCTGGCACTGCAATGGCAAGCCCAAAGAGTAAAGTCCTCCCTTCCTCTTTTAGAACAATGCTACTGGCAGGGTTCTTTGCTGTCATGGCAAGCATTTTGTGAACAAGTACAGGCTACGTTCCCAGACTTCGCTTTACCTGACGTGCCGCTCGTGTGGCGAGGAGAAGCAAGTCTCTCAGCTCTTGCTGCTGAATCCAGCACATTAACAGCAGATAGCGCAATTCTGGTTGCCGGTTGCCAGTCGCTGACCGCGTCGTTTAGCGATGTCCAGCCTGCTGGTGAGTCTGCGGCGTTGTGGCTTGTGAGAAAGGAGGGGCCGGTCTGCCTGGCTCGGGGAGAGTTTTATAACATCAACGAGCAAGGATCGCTCTCTGACGTCAGTAAGCGGGCATTAAAGCAAAGCAATATCGACGATGCGCCAGAAACGTGCATTCTTTTTTCGCAGCCGGAATTACCGGAGCTGGCACAAAGCGGCTGGAATGTGGTTCACCATATTCAGGATATCAACTGGGGCAATCCCGGTGAGATGGAGATGTTAATCACGTTAAGCCTGGCTGCCCTGTATGCACATCATTATCAAGAACCCTGCGGCTGGATAGCCAAAGACACATTACATACTCTCGCACTTGGGATCGTAAAACCTTATGGTGAAGGAAAATAAACCCGCTGAATTTTCTGTGGCATCTACAGCGGTGTTGTTTATTGCTACTGTAACGCTGCTCGTGGTTTTAGGCGGGCTGGTTTGGTGGTACTGGAGAGAAGATCTTTCCACGGAATGGACCGTGCTCCGTCAGCTTATGTTGGTCTGTTTTATCATTTGGGGAATTTCACTCAGCACGTTAGTACTAGGCTTTATTGCGTTTCGTTTGATGATTCGGGATAAAGTATTTCGTGAACCTTCTCCGGCGCGTATCGCAAAGAAAAAATCATCTCATCTGCCTTTTGTCTCTGACATTAAAAAACATCTGCGCCAGCGCTACAGCTTGTTGTGGAGCCGCAAAGTGCGTCTGCTTTTGGTCACGGGGGATGAAAATAATATTGAGCAACTTCTTCCAGGCCTTCAGCGGCAGCTGTGGCTTGAAGGCGACCGTACCGTATTGATCTACGGTGGTAGCCTGGCATCGGAAGTAGAAAGCGACAAATATTCAGCCCTGCGCAAACTGCGCCGCAGCCGCCCGCTGGATGGCATTATTCGCGTACTTGGCGAAGAGCAAACGCTCACTCCGCAATTGAGCGACAGTGATCTGCGCGGGCTGGAGAAAATCAGCGAAGCGTTGCGTTACTCTGCCCCTGTGTGGCTATGGCAGCTGTGTGGTAATGAATGGTCGCAGGAAGGCCGTGAGCCGCAGTCCGTCGGGATCTCGTTGCCGCTGCGGGCGATCCCGGAAGATGTGGAAAAACAGCTGACTAAACTGCTGCCGCAGCTCCGTGAACAGGGTATTGCCCAGATTGCTGAAGCACGCCACTACGATTTCCTCCTCCGTCTTGCTCAGCGGCTCGAACAGGGGGAGAGCAAGCTCTGGGCATCTCGTCTTATGCCGTGGCTGTACAGTTCACAGCGTAATATCCCGTTGCGAGGGCTGGTATTTAGTCAACTCAATGAACCAGAATCCGTTAACAAAGACGGCCAGTCTCCTCAACGTATTGATTTGCCAGCACACAACCACGCCCTGATCCTCCCGCGAACCTGGCAGGGGATTATCGACGATTGCACCCGGATTCGCGGCCGTCGTGTGGGAATGGCGTGGGAACAGACTTTGGCGTGGGCCGTCATGGTGATGCTGGGTGTCTGGGGCGGCGGACTGCTGCTCTCCTTTGCCCTGAATTACCACCAGATGACCTCTGTCGCAAGCAAAGCGCGTTCTCTGGTCGAGCATCCTTCTGTTTCAGATTATCAGCTGACGTCGCTTTACGAGCTGCGTAACGATGCCGGGCTTTTGCTGCACTATATAAAGGACGGCACGCCGTGGTATCAGCGCTTTGGGCTTGACCACAATCAGGCGCTGCTCGGGGCGATGCTGCCCTGGTATGGCAAGGCGAATAACAGGCTGATACGCGATCCGGCTAATGCGGCACTGGTTCAAAAACTGACGGCGCTGATTAACTCTGCGCCTAACAGCGACCAGCGAGTGCAGCTTGCAAAACCGGGTTATGACCAGCTCAAGGCCTGGCTGATGATGTCTCGTCCGGATAAAACGGACAGCGCTTTCTACTCGCAAACGATGAAAGCCGTACAGCCTGCTCACATGGGGATTTCAAGCGGGTTGTGGCAGATCCTTGCGCCGGATTTATGGGCGTTTTATATCGATATGTTGCCCGAACAGCCGCAGTGGAAAATTAATCCCGATGCTGCTCTGGTCAGTCAGAGTCGTCAGGTACTGTTGCAGCAGATCGGTCGTCGCAACGCCGAAGGGACGCTGTACGAAAACATGCTCAGATCAGTACGCCGGAACTTTGCCGATGTGACGCTGGAAGACATGACGAGCAATACGGATGCCCGTCGCCTGTTCTCCACGGAGGAAGTGGTCCCGGGAATGTTTACCCGTCAGGCGTGGGAAGGCGGAATTCAGCAGGCCATTGAGAAGGCGGCAAATTCCCGACGCGACGAGATTGACTGGGTGCTGAGCGACAGCCGTAAGGCGGTTTCGGCTGATATGTCGCCGGAAGCGCTGAAAGAACGTCTGACCCAGCGCTACTTCACCGATTTTGCCGGTAGCTGGCTTAACTTCCTCAACAGCCTTCACTGGAATCCGACCAGCAATATCGCCGATGTGACCGACCAGTTAACCCTGATGAGCGATGTTCGTCAGTCGCCGCTGATTGCCTTAATGAATACGCTGGCGTGGCAGGGACAGACCGGTCAGAAGCGTGAGGGGCTGTCCGATTCGATCATCAAGTCGGCAAAAGATTTGATGGGTAATAAAGAGAAACCGGCCATTGACCAGAGTGCGGCAGGGCCTCAGGGACCTCTGGATGACACCTTCGGACCCTTGCTGACGCTGATGGGAAAAAACAACGCCGGAAACGTGATGTCTGCTGACAGCACGCTGAGTCTGCAAACGTATCTGACCAGAATCACCCGCGTGCGTCTGCGTCTTCAGCAGGTGGCCAGCGCGTCAGATCCGCAGGAGATGATGCAAACCCTGGCTCAAACTGTCTTCCAGGGTAAGAGCGTAGATTTAACCGATACCCAGCAATACGGGAGCCTTGTGGCGGCCAGTCTGGGAGAAGAGTGGAGCGGTTTCGGTAATACGATGTTCGTTCAGCCCCTGACCCAGGCATGGGAAACGGTGCTTCAGCCATCCGCAGCCAGCCTCAATGACAGGTGGAGTCGTTCGGTGGTGGGAAACTGGCGTACCGCTTTTGACGGTCGCTTCCCGTTTGCGGCCAGTAAGAGCGATGCATCATTACCGATGCTGGCGGAGTTTATCCGTAAAGACACGGGGCGCATTGACCGCTTCCTGGCGACGGAACTCAGCGGTGTGCTGCACAAAGAGGGAAGCCAGTGGGTACCGGATAACGCGCATAGCCAGGGGCTGACGTTTAATCCCGCCTTCCTCAAAGCCGTTAATCAGCTAAGCCTGCTGTCAGATATCCTCTTTACCGATGGCAGCCAGGGGATCAGCTTTGAGCTTCAGGCCCGTCCGGCATCGCAAGTTGTCGAAACGCAGCTGACGATAGATGGACAGAAGCTTCACTATTTCAACCAGATGGCAGACTGGCAGTCCTTCCGCTGGCCAGGTGAAACCTACAAACCAGGAACGATGTTGACCTGGACTTCAACCAACGCAGGAGCTCGTCTTTACGGTGATTACACCGGTACCTGGGGCTTTATCCGCTGGCTGGAGAAGGGAAAACGTCAGCAGCTCGATCGTAGTCAGTGGATGATGAGCTACACCGCCCCGGACGGAAGTACGCTGCAATGGGTACTGCGTTCCCAGTTAGGCAATGGTCCACTGGCGCTGCTGGCACTGAGAAACTTTAAGCTGCCAGAGCAGATTTTTAGCGTGGATCCTACAGTGGCTGCACAGGCTATTTCAGGCAACGACAACTTTGCCATGGATGGAGAAGAATAATGGCTTTACTACAAAATTTACTCCACAGCTGTGGCGTTGACGAAAATACGTTGATGGATCGGGCGCGGGAGCGAAGCGCAGACTGGGAGCGCTGGCTGTCGCCCGTCAACAGTAGCGCGCCGGTAGGTGAAGATCCGGGATACGATGATGATTTCCAGCGCATTCGCGAAGAGGTTAATAAGCTCTCCGGGATTGATACCGCGCTGATTTGCCAGCTGGCAGAAAAACTGCTGACGAGCACCAGTAAAGATCTGCGCGTGGTCACCTTTTATGCCTGGGCCCGTCTGCATCAGGACGGGGAAACCGGGCTGGCCGAGGGGCTGGAACTGCTTGCCGCAATGTTAGAACGTTTTGGAAGCCAGCTTCATCCTCTGCGTGCCCGCAGCTGTAAAACAGCGCTGGAGTGGCTGGGTAGCAGCCGTGTGACGGATAGCCTGTCTCTTTATCCCGAAGTGGATATGGCTGTGATGCAACGCATCACGGGATCGCTACTGCTCGCTGAAAAATGCTTCCAGACGCTCGATCCGCAGGCCCGTCCTGAGCTTGCCGGGCTGTATCGCGCGCTTGATCTGAGGCTGGTGCAGAGCGGGGGGGCGAACAGCCTGGTGCCGCAGACCAGCCGTGAGGACAACCCATCTTCATCTACAGCGTCCTCTTCTGCGCCCGTCATGAACACCGTCACGTCCGGGCGCGATTTGCTCGATCAGACAAAAGTGCTGGCAAAATATCTGCGCGATCAGCCTGGTGGCTGGCTGGCGGGGCATCATCTTTTAAAAAGCGTCCGCTGGGATACGTTAACAGAGCTGCCGCCGCTGGATGCTTCCGGGCGTACCCGGCTGGTGCCCCCGAAGCCTGATAACAAAGCCCATCTGAAGCGGCTTTATCTGCAAAACAGCTGGTCAGAACTGCTTGAGCATACTGACATGTTGATGGCGCAGGGCGTGAACCATCTGTGGCTGGATGTGCAGTGGTATACGTGGCAGGCGCTGACCCGTCTGGATCCCGATACCGTGCGCGCTGACATTATCTGCCGCGATCTTAAAGGGCTACTGGCCCGCCTGCCGGGGCTTCAGACGCTGGCATTCAACGATGGCACGCCTTTCGCTGATGAAGTCACAACGAACTGGATTAACGAAAAGGTGCTGGATGATGTTCACGGCTGGCAGAGCGAGCCGGTTGCCGTAAATGCATCTTCAGGTGATGAAATACTGATGCTGGAGCCGGAAGTTCTCGCCAAAGCAGACAGCGAAGGGATCGACGCAGCGATTGGCTGGCTGCAAACTCGTCCGGGCTTTACTTCCCCCCGCGACAGATGGTTAATGCGCCTGCTGATGGCCCGCGTCACCGAGCAATACGGCAAGAATGACATGGCGCTGTATCTGCTGAGCGAGCTCGACGGCAGCGCCCGCACGCTTACGCTTGAACAGTGGACACCAGAGCTGATGTTTGAAGTCAAAGCCCGGCGCCTGAAGCTGTTGCGGACAAAAGCGAGCCGCAGCGAGGCCGATAAAACGCGTTTGCAGCCTGAAATGGAGTCATTGCTGTCAGGGCTGATTTCTTTGGATGCAGCACGAGCGGTAGTTCTTTGCAGTTGATAACACATAGGGTTGTAGAGGTAATTTGATGAGCATTCAAAGAAGCTTATGCTAATGCTTGAGACAAAAATCCGACCTTTCCTTGCTATTATTATTATTTTCGGTTTGTCTGCTCTGTGTATTTATCTTGGGTGGAATGTCTTTTATTCGTATTTCTCTTTTGCGAATAACATTGTGTTTTCATGGCTGGCAATAGCATTGATTGCTTTGCCAGTTGTGATGTTTTTGCCACTTTGCTATTTCATTCTGTTTCTTTGCAAAGACAAGGAATTTGCTTTCAAAAAAATGGATTGTTATATCTCTTATTTCAAGTGGGTTTGTATTGCAATAATTGTATTTGGAGTGCTGTTTTCCTTGCTGTATCCACAGGAACTGGTTCGCAAGGGGTATGTGCGTTGCAATGGAATTCCTTCGGGTTGGACGCCAGGAACAGCAACCCGATACGTTAAAGATCCCTCTCAGTGTATTAAGAATTGAGGCGTGTTCACGATTAGTCCTACGTTATCATTATAAGCATTTTCATTTTAACTGAATTCTTTTAAAACTTATTCAATGTGGATAACTACCTCGATCTTATTACGAAATTCACTAATGAATGTTTGAATCGTTTATGCGCGATGAAACCCGCCTTCTTTTCACCGATTAAACGTAAAAATTAACTAAACAGAAACTATTATGGACGATTTAACCCTGCGTTATTACGACGCTGAAATGCGCTACCTGCTCGAAGCCGGTGAAGAATTTGCCCGAGCACATCCTGAGCAGGCTGCAATGCTCAACCTTGATAAGGCGGGCGCGCGCGACCCGTATGTGGAACGCCTGTTTGAGGGATTCGCCTTCCTGATGGGGCGACTGCGTGAAAAGCTCGACGACGATCTGCCTGAACTGACGGAAGGATTGGTCAGCCTGCTATGGCCGCACTATCTGCGAACCATTCCATCTATGTCGGTGGTGGAATTCACCCCTGACTGGCGCGAGATGAAAGAGCCGATGTGCGTCAGCAAGGGTTTTGAGGTGGTTTCACGACCAATTGGCGAAAAAGCGACGCGTTGTCGTTACAGCACCACGAAAGAGATTAACCTTCAGCCGCTCGCACTTGAGCATGTCCGTTTAACCACCGATCCCGATGGCCGTTCTGTGGTGTCGCTACGTTTTAACTGTAGCGATCTGGCCGACTGGAGTCGTATCGATCTCAGCTGCATTCCGCTTTATTTCAATGCGGATGCGCCGCTGGCTTGCGCCATGCACGAAGCCTTTACCATGAATGTCGCCAGAGTGTGGTTACGTATGCCGGGCGACACGGACAGAAGGCCGCTTGACGGGCATTTTACCGCCATGGGCTTTGGTGACAACGAAGGTTTATGGCCGAAGGGGGACAGCAGTTTCAGCGGCTATCAATTGCTGCTTGAGTACTTTACCTTCCGCGAAAAATTCATGTTTACCGGGCTGCGGGGTCTGGAGAAGGTTGCTTTCCCCGCGCAGCTTCAGTGGTTTGAAATCGACGTCGTCCTTGAAGAGCGCTGGGAGCATGACTTCAGCTTTAACGAAAAACATCTGCGTCTGAACTGTGTGCCGGTTATCAATCTGTTCCCGCTGGAGTCCGATCCGCTGACGCTGAACTCGTTGCAGACGGAATACATGCTGCGTCCGATGCGCGTGCAGGATGGTCATACCGAGATCTATGCCGTGGATTCTGTGATGTCGTCCAGCCAGCATGTCTATGTTCCGTTCTCAAGTTTCCGCCATAAAGGCGGAATGATGCGGCACGAAGCGCCGGAATATTACTACCACACGCGCGTTCGTCGTGGCCCGTCCGGTCTGTATAACACCTGGCTGATTCTGGGAGGGGAGGGGTTTGACAACCATACGGTGCCACCCGATGAAAGCCTGTCCCTGACGCTTACCGGAACAAATGGCCAGCTCCCTCGTCGCGCATTGCAAAGTACCGTGCTGGATACGGTGATGAAAACCACATCCGCCAGTATTGCGGTGCGAAACCTCTGTGCGCCAACGTTGCCATGCTATCCGCCGGATCAGGATCGTTTTCACTGGCGAGTGCTGAGCCATCTTGGCAGCGGTTTTCTTTCGATGATGGATAACGCAGAGGTCCTGCGCGGCACGCTGGCCCTGTACGAATGGACGCACAGCGAGATGAACCGCCGTCGGCTGGAAGCCATTATCGATGTGAAACACGGTGAAACAGAGCGATTCGAGCAGGGATATCTGGTGCGGGGCGTGCAGATTGAAGTGACGCTTGATAGCCATGGTTTTGCCGGACGAGGGGACATTTGTCTGTTTGGCGAAATGCTGAGTCGCTTCTTCGCACTCTATACCGATATCTACCTGTTTAACCGACTGATTATTATCCTGCAACCAACCGGAGAGCGCCTCGAATGGGAAGAGAAGCACAATCGTCGTATTCCCGGTTAACGCCACGGCTGGAAGCCGATCTTCATCGGATCAACTTCTATCGGTTCTGTCAGCTGCTGGAGAAGCGGCAGCCCGGTAAGCCGCATTTAGGATCGACAAGTCATCCTTCAGACGATCCCGTACGCTTTTGTCCGCATCCTGGTATGGGGTTTCCGGGGAGCGAACTCAGAGCGGTGGAATACGATGAAGAGGATGAGAATAAACCACCCGTTATTCGTACAACCTTTATGGGCATGTACGGCGTCGATTCTCCGCTCCCGACCGCCTATCTGGATGACATCACCCAGCGCAGGGAAGGGCACGAGGCGCTACAGGGCTTTCTCGATATCTTCAGCCACCGCATTCTGACGCAGTTTTACCGTATCTGGCGCAAATACTCTTATCCGGCTTCGTTTGAAGCAGGGGGGACGGATACGATCTCCCAGTCCCTGTTAGGGCTGGTGGGGTTGGGTATCCCGGGAACGGCAAATCACATCGCTACGCCGGTTTCGCGCTTTCTTGCTCTGCTGGGCGTGTTACGCCAGCCCGCCAAAACTCAGGAAGGGGTACAGGCACTGGTGAGTTTGCTGGCACCCCACACGCAAGTGCGGGTGAGTCCTTACTGTTTGCGTCCAATCGAAATCAGCCAGCCGCTGGGCTTTTATGGCGATAAGGACTTTTTGCTCGACGGCAATACTCCTCTGGGCGATGAGGCGATGGATGCCAACAGTCAGCTGCTGATCGCGCTGACGACGGATAACGAACAAGAAGCTGAAGGCTGGAAGCCCGATGGTCTGCTCTACCAGGACTTTCTGGTCATGCTGCGGGTTTATCTGGGCTGGCGATTTAAGGCCCGAATCACGCTGACGATCGGTACGCGTTTGCTGAAAGCGCCTCCGCTTGGTGAAGGTCCGTTCTGGCTGGGAATGAACGGCGTGCTGGGGGCTGAAGGGGATGTACTCCCGGACGATATCCCACGAACCTTTACCACGGAGCTGGGTAATTATTCAGGATTGCAGCCTGCTAAATCACAACAAGGAAATCGATGTGTTGCATATAAGTTTGACTAAGACCTCCCGCTGGCTGCTGCCTCTGCTGGTAGTAAACATGACAGGTTGCGGGCTGACGCAAAGCGTTACGGATGGAACGAAATCCGCTTTCAACTCTGTTTTTTATAAGAAAATTAAGATCCTGCATTTAGATTTTACGGCGCGTGAAGAGTTGAATACCGATGCGCGGGAAAACAATTCGTTGTCTGAGCCGGTCGTGGTGCGGATTTACCAGCTGAAGGATCGTAAGGATTTCGACAAAACCGTTTATCAGCAGCTGCTCAAAGAGGGGGAAACTCTGCTGAAAAACGATCTGCTGGCCAGCCGCGATGTGGTGGTGAAGCCAGGCGGTGACGTCAGCCTTGATGTGCCAATGGAAGCCGATGCGCAATTTGTCGCTATCGTGGGACTGTTCCGCCATCCCGATATGGATAACAACAGCTGGAGGCTGGTGATTGAGCGTGAAGAACTCGATCCGGACAAACCACGCATTATCGAAGCGGGAAGAAACCACCTGATATTACAACCGGTTAAGGAAGACTAATGCCGCAGGGACACAATACCCCCTCGCTGTATGAAATGCTTTCGGGCAATTTCTCCGGCGGTCTCGACCTTCATCAGATCAACGAAAAAAACCAGGTGATCCTCTCCGTGCTCGACAACATGCAGCGGATCCTCAACTGTCGCGCCGGTACGCTGGCACATCTGCCTGATTACGGTCTGCCGGATATGACCCGCATCCTTCAGGGGATGCCCGGTACGGCTCACCAGCTGATGAGCACCTTTTCGGATGTGCTGCTGAAATACGAGCCGCGCCTGAAAAGCATCAAGGTGATTTTGCTGGAACAGCTGCAACCGGGCGAGCTTCGCTATGCCATTGATGCCGAACTCAAAGGTGTCGGGCTGGTGCGCTACGGTACCGAGTTTATGCCTGAGGGACGCGTCCTGCTTCGCCATCTTAAGCAGCAGCAGTATCTCGACCACAATTCCCAACTCTAAGCCGTGCCCTTTTTCTTCAGGACGTTAATGAACACATGTCAGCAAAATCGCAATTCCTTAAAAAACTCCAGTCTCGTCAACCTTCTGCGGGAGCTTTCAAAAATAAAAGTGAAGCCGATATCGCGGCATTTCGGCTGCGAATGGGGCAGCTTCAGGAAAAAATGACCGGCTGGCTGGTCGACACGGGAGTGACGACGGATAGCTTTTCAGTGTCCCTCGCCGACCTGCTGGTGCCCGGCGGGGCCTTTGACATGCCGGGCATCGTACTTCGCTTTGAAGGCAGAGCCGTGAAGTTTACCCCACTATTTTTATACGGTCATGGCGTGACCGGGTGCGTTGAAATAGCGCTCTGCGCGGAAGGCAAAAACACGCCGCTTGGCCGTCTGTTTATGTGCTCGGGTGAATTGTCAGAATGGACCTGCCGCCTTGCAGGGCCTGAATCTCAGCGTCAAAACGTATTCGATGAAGAGGCTTTTTTCAGCGTTGTGGAAGGCCTGCTCCCTTAGCGGATTAAGGAAAAATCCATGAGTAATCATCTCAAAACCGGTGGCGACCCGAGGGCGCTGCCGGACTATGCAGTGCTGCGCGACGAGCTGGCGAAGTTGTCCCATCCGGCGCGTCCCGATGTTGACTGGCAAAGCGTTGAAAAGCTGAGCCTGTCTCTGTTTCGTCAAAACGGCATTGAGCTTCAGACCCTGACCTGGTACACCCTCGCCAGAACCCGTATCGCAGGTCTGGCGGGGCTAAACGAAGGGCTTGCCCTGCTGGAAGCATTGATGGTGAACCAGTGGGGAGCATTGTGGCCTCAGGCGGTTCACGCCAGAATGGAGATCCTCTCCGGGTTCAGCCATCGTCTGCAATCAGTGCTGCGCACGCTGACCCTTCACTATGCCGATCTCCAGCAGGTTTACGAGGCGGAGCGTCATCTGGATGCGCTGCGTGACGTGCTTGCGCGACTTGAGTTGAAAAATGCCAGCCAGATAAACGAGTTATGCTCGTTTATGCATAACGCGGTAACGCGGCTGGAAAACATGAGCGATAACCAGAACGACAGCCCTGCTGTTGTTCTGCCTGCGTCGTCGGTGCGCGCTGAACCTCTGGTTTATGTTGCGCGTGAGGAACCGCCCGCACCGCGCGTGGTGCCGCAATCTCCGCAAGCCCATGCCAGGCCCTGGAAGGCATTTTTGGGTGGAATGCTGACCATGCTGGCGGTAAGCGCCGCCGGGCTGTGGGGCTGGCAGCATTTCGAACCGACGCCCGAACTTCCTGTTCCGGCTATCTCAAATGAGGCGTCCTTAACCGCGCTGAGCCAGCTTCCACCCCTATGGCGTCAGGAATATGGCTTTGTCCTGGCCGCCAGAGGGGAGCCAACAGAGTCAGATAAGCTGAAAGCGCAGTGGCAGCAGTACATCACTGGCAATGCGTTGCCTCAAGAGGCGCTTGGCGGCTGGCATCAGGGAATGGAAGGGCTACAGGAGCTGACCCGTCGCCTGAATGCGCTGGACGAGCGCAAAGGTAAATACCTGACCGGCTCTGAGCTGAAGTCGATGGTCTTCACCATCATGCAGGATTTTGGTCGCGCGGTTCCCGTTGAGGAGCAGCTTTATCAGCTGAGTCAGGCTGAAAACGGAGCACCGCTGTCACCTGCGTTATTGATGCAGACGGATATCTATCTGAACCAGCTGTTGAACCGGTATATGTTGATTCGGCAGGATAAATTGCATTGATATAAGCGGGGGGCTTTTGCCCCAAAAGCAAAAACCCGCCACGAGGGCGGGTTCTTTAAATAGTGGTGCCCGGACTCGGAATCGAACCAAGGACACGGGGATTTTCAATCCCCTGCTCTACCGACTGAGCTATCCGGGCAACGGGGCGCATTAAACCCGATTCGCCGTTTGTCGTCAACGAAATTTGTTGTTTTCGTTACAGACTGCACACTCTCTCACCACCTCGACGGAAACTTAAGCGAAAAAATGCGTCCAGAGCGCTGAAAGCGGCATGGCGAGCAGCAGGGCGGGCAGCATATTCACCACCGCGAACATCTTAATGCCACAAATTCGCAGCCCGGTTGCGAGCAGCAGCAAACCCCCGACGGCGGTGAAATCGGCCATCATGGCGGGAGTTGTTAGCGGCAGAATCAGCGTTGCGCAGGTGGCGAGCGCCAGCTGGATGAGCAGCATCGGAACGCTGATTGCAGCTACGGCGACACCGAGGGTGGTGGCAAAAATGGTGGCGGTAAAGAAATCCAGAAATGCCTTGGCAATCAATATGCTGGGGTCGCCGGTCATCCCTTCCTGCATTGAACCAAAAATCCCCGTGCCGCTGGCGCAAAAAAGAATAATTATCGCGACGTAGTTCTGAATAAAGGTTTCGTGCGAGCCGTTTTTCGCCTTGCCGGGACGCGCTATCAGGTTCTTCGCTCTCCCCACCGCGCTGTTAATCCCTTTCTCCAGATAGCAAAACTCACCAATTAACGCGCCGAGCAGCGTCGCCAGCACCATCACCGGCAGGTTGGCGCATTTAATCACCAGCAAAATACCGATGCCTAAGGATGCCAGACCAAAAATGGAGGGCATGGACGAGCGGATGCGTTCCGGTAAGCGCTGGCTGAGTACTGCGCCAAGCACCCCGCCCAGCAAAACGGCACCTGCGTTTATAAATGGCCCGATAACCACGGTAAGCTCCTGTTATTTAATCACTGATATTGCATTATTATGGCATGACATCCGTGCTAAATGGTCAGCTTTGTACGAATGAATGCATAAAGATTGCTTGTTGCACCCCAAAATAAAAGGTGACATGATTGCGCGAATTTTCTCCTTTTCTGATACGGAGCCGCCAACAATGCCACTGTTCACCGCTGCGCAACGGCCTGTCCGTATCGTCCCACGCTCTCCCTGTCTTACCGTGCGGTGAGGCTAACGCTGGCTCATTGCAGGACAACAGTAAAACCAGACGCGTTCTGATTTTACTGATGTCTGGCGGTCGGAGCTGATTCCGAACAGACGCGTTCACGGGGCAGGGGATTTCCTCTGTCCGGGGCCTTTTCTCCCCTGAAACGGGTATTTGCGCTTATGAAATCCTTGAAAATTGCCGTCAGCCGCGAGCTGGTCGCCACTGTGTCTACGCACCGCGAAAAGGTGACGCTGGACAATACTGACTTTACCGACGTGGCGGCAGTCGTCATGACGGTCGCTGAGAGCCGCAGCGGCATCCTCGCGTTACTGAAACGTACGGGCTTTCAGCTGCCGGTCTTTATGTTCTCGCAAGAGCAGACGGATGTTCCTGATGGTGTCACGGGCGTGATATCAGGTAAAGCGCAGGAGTTCCTGGAACTGGAAACCGCCGCCTGCCAGTACGAAGAGAACCTCCTGCCGCCGTTTTTTGACACCCTGAGTCAGTACGTGGCGATGAATAACAGCACCTTTGCCTGTCCGGGGCACCAGCACGGCGCGTTTTTCAGGAAACATCCCGCGGGCCGTCAGTTCTATGATTTCTTCGGTGAGAACGTTTTTCGCGCCGATATGTGCAACGCCGACGTCAAGCTTGGGGACTTACTGATCCACGAAGGTTCAGCCAAACACGCGCAGAAGTTCGCGGCCAAAGTCTTTAACGCCGATAAAACCTACTTCGTGCTTAACGGGACGTCCGCCGCCAATAAAGTCGTCACCAACGCGCTGCTGACCCGTGGCGATCTGGTGCTCTTTGACCGCAACAACCATAAATCCAACCACCACGGGGCGTTGATCCAGGCGGGCGCGACGCCGGTCTATCTTGAGGCGGCGCGCAATCCCTTTGGCTTTATCGGCGGTATTGACGAGCACTGCTTCGACGAGGACTATCTGCGCACTCTGATCCGCGACGTTGCGCCGGAAAAAGCGCACGAGGCACGTCCGTTCCGCCTGGCGGTGATCCAGCTCGGCACCTACGACGGCACGATTTACAACGCCCGTCAGGTGGTGGACAAAATTGGCCACCTCTGCGACTACATCCTCTTTGACTCGGCGTGGGTAGGCTACGAGCAGTTCATTCCGATGATGGCGGACAGCTCGCCGCTGCTGCTGGAACTTACCGAAAACGATCCGGGCATTTTCGTGACCCAATCGGTGCACAAGCAGCAGGCCGGGTTCTCGCAAACGTCGCAGATCCATAAAAAAGATAACCACATTCGCGGTCAGGCGCGTTTTTGCCCGCATAAGCGGCTGAACAACGCCTTTATGCTGCACGCGTCGACCAGCCCGTTCTATCCGCTGTTTGCCGCGCTCGACGTGAACGCCAAAATCCATGAAGGGGAAAGCGGACGCCGGCTTTGGGCCGAGTGCGTCGAGCTGGGCATTGAGGCGCGTAAAGCGATCATTGCCAACTGCCACATGATCAAACCCTTTATTCCGCCGATGGTGGCGGGGCGTCCGTGGCAGGATCACGCGACGTCCACCATCGCCAGCGAGCGTCGCTTCTTCAGCTTTGAGCCGGGCGCGAAGTGGCATGGCTTTGAGGGCTATGCCAGCGAGCAGTATTTTGTCGACCCGTGCAAGCTGCTGCTGACCACGCCGGGTATCGATGCTGAAACCGGGAACTACACCGACTTTGGCATTCCGGCGACCATCCTTGCGCACTACCTGCGTGAAAACGGCATCGTGCCGGAGAAGTGCGATCTCAACTCCATTCTGTTCCTGCTGACGCCGGCGGAAAGCGCCGAGAAGATGGCGCAGCTGGTGGCGATGCTCGGCCAGTTTGAACAGCACATTGAGGATGACACCCCGCTTGCTGACGTGCTGCCGACCATCTACCAGAAATACCCGGTGCGCTATCGCGATTACACGCTGCGCGAGCTGTGTCAGGAGATGCACGACCTGTACGTCAGTTTCAACGTCAAGGATCTGCAAAAAGCGATGTTCCGCAAAGAGAGCCTGCCTGCCGTGGTGATGAACCCGCAGGACGCGAATCAGGCCTACATTCGCGGCAACGTTGAACTGGTGCGCATTCGTGATGCCGAAGGGCGAATCGCCGCCGAAGGCGCGCTGCCGTACCCGCCGGGCGTGCTGTGCGTTGTGCCGGGTGAAGTCTGGGGCGGGGCGGTGCAGCGTTACTTCCTGGCGCTGGAAGAGGGCGTTAACCTGCTGCCGGGCTTTTCGCCTGAGCTGCAAGGGGTCTATAGCGAGAAAGATGCGGACGGAATCAAACGGCTGTATGGATATGTGCTGAAATAACGTGTTCAGAAATGCAGGCCCGGTAAGGCGACGCCGTTACCGGGCACAACACGGCAAAGATTAATGCGCGATTGGCTGCGCGCCGTGCGGCTGGCGCACGTGTTTGTATTTGAACAGCGCGATAAACGCGAAGAACAGCACCAGAGAATAGCCCGCGAAGATAAGCCACACTGGCTGCCAGTCGGTAATGCCGTTGGTGGTGTACATCTCAACCACTTTCCCGCTCACCACACCGCCCAGAATACAGCCGAAGCCGTTGGTCATCATCAGGAACATCCCCTGCGCGCTGGCGCGAATTTCAGGCTTGACCTCTTTTTCCACAAACACCGAACCGGAGATGTTGAAGAAGTCGAAGGCGCAGCCGTAAACAATCATCGACAGCACCAGCAGCACGGTGCCGAACGCGCTCGGGTCGCCGTAGGCGAACAGGCCGAAACGCAGCATCCATGCCGCGATACTGATAAGCATCACGTTCTTGATGCCGTAGCGGCTCAGGAAGAACGGGATGGTCAGGATGAACAGGGTCTCGGAAATCTGAGAAATAGACATCATCACCGACGCATGCTCAACGATAAAGCTGCCGGAGAACAGCGGGTTGTTATCGAAGCTGTGCAGGAAGGTGTTGCCAAACATATTGGTGATTTGCAGCTCCGCGCCCAGCAGCATGGAGAAGATAAAGAAGATCGCCATACGCTTGTTTTTGAACAGCGCGAAGGCGTCCAGGCCGAGCATGGTGCTCCAGCTCTGGTTTTTCTGCTGGTTAGAAACCGGAATGGTTGGCAGCGTCAGGGTGAAGATCGCCAGCACCACGGAGAGCGCCGCGCCAATGTAAAGCTGCATATGGCTCAGCTCGAAGCCTGCGAAGCTTACGCCCCACATCGCCATGATAAAGCCGATGGTGCCCCAGATACGGATTGGCGGGAAGTCGGTAACGATATCCAGCCCCGCGGATTTCAGGCGGTAGTAGGAGATGGTGTTGATCAGGCCAAGCGTTGGCATATAGGCCAGCGAGTTAAGCAGGATCACCATAAACATCGCGCCCGGCGTGGTGACCTCTGCCGCCATAAACAGCGTTCCCGCCCCGACAAGGTGGCAAAGCATGTACAGCCATTTGGCGCTGAGCCATTTGTCCGCCACGATCCCCAGCAGCGTTGGCATAAAGACCGCCGCAATACCCAGCGAGCTGTATACGGCACCGATTGACGCACCGTCGAACTTCAGCGTCACAAACATATAGGAGCCGAGTGTGGTCAGCCAGCTGCCCCACAGGCAGAACTGCAGAAACGACAAGATTTTAAGCTGCAGCTTAAGGTTCATGTTACTTTCCTCACAAGTGAGCGGGAGATATGTTGTTATAGGAACATTCAGGGTTGGTATTTGGTGCAATTCTATCAGCAGGCAACGATATGTTTTGTTACCTCCCGCAAAAAAATGCAATCCACATTAATTTGCAGTTTGGATTGTGATGCAAATAACATTTTCGTATGGATGGGGGTTAAATGGGTGCGGTCTGATGCCCTCACCCTGACCCTCTCCCACGGGGAGAGGGGAAGCAGAACACCTTCTCCTTGCAGGAGAAGGTGTGTTGATTATCTACGACGGTAGTTCTTCTGCGCCGTATTCACCTTATACAGATAACGACGGGATTCCGCAGACGGGTGGCGGGTGGTGAGGGTTGAGTAGACATCCCCCGGCGCCATGCTGTTGATGATATTTGCGGCCTGCACTCTGTCATTCGAGAACACGCGCAGCACGCTGCCCGCGCCGCCGTTGTAGGCGGTGATCACCGCGTAGCGACGTGACGTTGGGTTATCAATTCCGCCGAGGTAAACGTTGTTCAGCATCGCCAGATAGGCGGTGCCGGTATCAATGTTGCTCTGCGGATCGAACAGATAGCTACGGCTAGGCGTGCCGGATTTCCCCTGTGCCCGGAACACGTCTTTGCCCGCGCTATGCTGGACAACCTGCATCAGCCCCAGCGCGTCGGAACGGCTCACGGCGTACGGGTTAAACGACGATTCGGTCTGCATAATCGCCAGGATCAGCGACTCATCCACGCCGTACTTACGCGACGCCTGACGCACCATGCCCAGGTATTTATGCGCACGCTTGTCGAGGTGGTTCGGGACCAGGTTAATGGTCACGCTGTAAATGATTTTCAGACCGTTGGTGCGGCTTTTCAGGCGCGTTTGCAGCAGGTAATCGGCAAATTTGGTGGCGCGTCCTTCCCAGCGAATCGCCTGGCCGGTCTGATCGACCACCTGACCGTAGAGGAACGGCTCTTTCGAAATCGTGACATCGTCGGCGTCGGAATAGAGATCGATAGTTCCCGGATCGTCACCCATCAGCAGGGTTTTTACGATCGCTTCGCGTAAGCGGGCGGCAGGATCTGTCCCGGCGATAGTTTCAACGGTGATCGTACCGTCATCAAAGTTGATGTGGCTACGGGTCTGATAGGCGTCGGTGTATTTAACGTAGTCCTTTGGGCCTGCAATAAGAACTTCGTTAAACCCCCATATATTTTCGATGTTATGGGCAAACTGCCCCATCAAAATGTCAAAACCGTTGGTGTCCTTTACCCAGGCTTCATTGTAATCATCGCCTTTCTTAGAGGAACAAGACACAAGCAACGGCGCAACAAGAGCTAGCGCTAAAAGTTTTTTCATTATTCCGGGTATGCGTGTTGTGTTTGCTTTGGGGGTGCTGTTGACCGGCGGCGCTGCGCCTGCACGGGCCTACGGTTTTGTAGGCCGGGTAAGCGCAGCGCCACCCGGCACCAGCAGCGCGATATTATTTTTCCGGTGGCGTATAGCCTTCGATGTGAACGTCTTTACCCTCAAACAGGAAGTTAACCATCTCCTGCTCCAGCAGCTTGCGGTGCTCCGGGTTCATCATGCTGAGCTTTTTCTCGTTAATCAGCATGGTCTGCTTTTTCTGCCACTGTCCCCAGGCTTCTTTGGAGATCTCGTTGAAAATGCGCTTGCCCAGTTCGCCCGGGTAAAGCTGAAAATCCTGGCCTTCAGCGTCACGCTGTAGGAAGGTGCAAAAAATGGTTCTGGCCATACTCATTCCTCTTTTTATTGCCGATGCTAAACCAGTGCACCGGCACGTAATTGCTGTAACAGGCGCTCTACGGGAGCCGCCAGCCCGACAGAGGGCGGTTGCGCTAAGTTATACCAGAGAGCCTGGCCTTCATCCATGGACGAGCTGAATGAGGACACGGGAAGCCACATTGGCACAATATCCAGATGGAAATGGCTAAACGTATGGCGAAACGCGTTCTGTTGCTGGAGGTTATCGGCAGCAATCCCGCGCTGTTTAAGCCATTCCCTAAGTGACGCTTCATCTTCAAACTGTGGGAAGCAGTATAGACCACCCCACAGGCCGCTCGGCGGGCGGCGGGCGAGGAACACCTCGTCATTGTGCTGCATCAGCAGCATATACCCGGTGCGCTCCGGCAGCGTCTGCTTGGGCTTTTTGCCTGGATACTGTGCCCAGGCGCCTTTGGCATACGCCACGCAAATATTATTGACCGGGCACAGCTCGCACTTCGGTTTTGAGCGCGTGCAGACCATCGCCCCGAGATCCATCATCGCCTGATTAAAACGCTCCACGCCGTTGGCCGGGGTAACCGCTTCGCTGATCTCCCACAGCCGTTTTTCAACCTCTTTCCTGCCGGGCCAGCCGTCTACAGCGTAGCAGCGGGCCAGCACGCGTTTTACGTTGCCGTCGAGAATCGGAAAATGCTTGCCGAGTGACAGGGAGAGGATCGCGCCTGCCGTTGAGCGCCCGACGCCGGGCAGGTCGGCCACTTCGTCGAACGTTTCCGGGAATTTACCCTTATGCAGCGTGGCCATCTGCTGCGCGGCTTTATGCAGGTTGCGCGCGCGGGCGTAATAGCCAAGCCCGGTCCACAGGTGCAGCACCTCATCAACGGGGGCGTTTGCGAGATCGGTGACCGTCGGGAAGCGCGCCATAAAACGCTCGAAATAGGGGATAACCGTGGCGACCTGCGTTTGTTGCAACATCACCTCGGAGAGCCATACTTTGTAGGGCGTTTTTTCAATTTGCCAGGGCAGGGTTTTACGCCCGTATTTGTCGTACCAGTCCAGCACCTGGGCTGAAAATTGAGAGGCTTGCATGGTCATCGATTCACTTAATCAGGGACGCAGATTGCAGCACAGCGTCCATCTGCTGTAAACCGGATCTTTCCCATGCTTGCATAGAAGCCTTAACTTTGGATAATGCCCGTTTCCCGAACATTCTCACAAGCAGACAACTCTTTTATGAAAAACGACGTCATTTCACCGGAATTTGATGAAAACGGTCGCCCGCTGCGCCGTATTCGCAGCTTTGTCCGCCGTCAGGGCCGCCTGACCAAAGGGCAGCAACATGCGCTGGACAACTACTGGCCGGTGATGGGCGTTGAGTTCAGCGAGCAGCCTGTGGACTTTGCCGGGCTGTTTGGCCGCGAAGCGCCCGTGACGCTGGAGATCGGCTTTGGTATGGGCACTTCCCTGGTCACGATGGCGAAAGCCCGTCCTGAGCAGAACTTCCTCGGTATTGAGGTTCACTCCCCGGGCGTGGGTGCGTGCCTGGCGACCGCGCACGAAGAGGGCGTGGAAAACCTGCGCGTCATGTGTCACGACGCGGTGGAAGTGCTGCACAAAATGATTCCTGACAATTCTTTGAACATGGTTCAGCTCTTTTTCCCTGACCCGTGGCATAAAGCACGTCATAATAAACGCCGTATCGTTCAGGCACCTTTCGCAGAGCTTGTGAAAAGTAAGCTAAAACTGGGCGGCGTCTTCCACATGGCGACCGACTGGGAACCGTATGCGGAACATATGCTGGAAGTGATGTCGTCGCTGGACGGTTATAAAAACCAGTCAGAGAGCAACGATTATGTACCGCGCCCGGACTCACGTCCGGTAACGAAATTTGAACAGCGTGGCCATCGTCTTGGTCACGGTGTATGGGACTTAATGTTCGAGAGGGTGAAATAATGGCAAAGAACCGTAGCCGTCGTCTGCGTAAAAAAATGCACATCGAGGAATTCCAGGAAGTCGGTTTTTCCGTCGCGTGGCGTTTCCCGGAAGGGACCAGCGTAGAGCAAATTGATCAGGATGTTGATGCCTTCATCAGCGACGTTATTGAGCCTAACAAGCTGGCGTTTGATGGCAGCGGTTATCTGGCATGGGAAGGTCTGATCTGCCTGCAAGAAGTGGGCAAATGCACCGAAGAACATCAGGCCGCCGTGCGTAAATGGCTTGAAGACCACAAATGCGAAGACGTGCGCATCAGCGAACTTTTCGATATTTGGTGGGACTAAGTAAGCAATACGGGGCCAGCATTAGCTGGCCCATTTTGTCTTAGGGAGTTTTTATGATGCGCAAAACGTTGCTGGCTGTTGCTTTATTAGCAATCGGAACCACCGCCCATGCGGAGTATAAATGTAGCGTCACCCCGCGTGACGACGTGGTATTAAACCCGCAAACCGTTCAGGTCAAAGGCGAAAACGGCAATCTGGTGATCGCCCCGGATGGCAACGTAACCTTTAACGGCAAGCAGCAAACCCTGACCGCCGCCCAGCGCGAGCAGGCGAAAGATTATCAGGCCGAACTGCGTACCGCGCTGCCGTGGATTAACGACGGCGCCCTGACGCGCGTTGAGAAAAGCCGCGTGGCGCTGGATAAAATCATCACCAAAGAGGTCGGGGAGAGCAGCAATATGCGCACTCGCCTGACGAAGCTGGATGCTCAGCTGAAAGAGCAGATGAACCGAATCATTGAGAAACGCTCCGACGGCCTGACGTTCCACTATAAAGCGATCGATCAGGTGCGTGCCGACGGTCAAAACCTGGTGAACCAGGCGATGGGCGGCATTTTGCAGGACAGCATCAATGAGATGGGCGCCAAAGCCGTGCTGAAAGGCGGCGGTAACCCGTTGCAGGGCGTACTGGGCAGCCTGGGCGGATTGCAGACTTCGATTCAGAATGAATGGAAGAATCAGGAAGCCGATTTCCAGCAGTTCGGCAAAGACGTGTGTAAACGCGTGGTGTCTCTGGAAGACAGCCGTAAGGCGCTGGTGGGGACGCTGAAGTAATCAACGTCACCCCTCACCCTAACCCTCTCCCCAAAGGGGCGAGGGAATGGTTTGCTCCCTCTCCCTTTCAGGGAGAGGGCCGGGGTGAGGGTTGCAGCGCTCGCAGCGTTTCAAGGATCCTCTCTAACACCGCCTCTTCGTTACTCCAGAGTTCGTTGTTCCAGAAACGAATAACGTGCCAACCCTGTTGATTTAACCAATCCGTCCTTTGGCCATCGTATTCCTGATTTTCATCATGCTGCCCGCCATCCAGTTCAACAGCCAGACGAGCCGAGCAGCAGGCGAAATCAAGAATGTAGTTACCCACCGGGTGCTGTCGGCGAAATTTATAATTTTCGAAACGGCGACTGCGCAGTAAATACCACAGCCGTCTTTCTTCGTGAGTGAGCTCGCGTCTGAGCTGCTTTGCGTAAGAACGAATAATGTCCATCCCCACACTCTGCCAGCCTTTCCCTCAGCCGGCAGAACGGGATGCAAAATCCTGAATCAGCCTTCAGGATCTTCAGCGAGGAACAGCTCAAGAAGGGAGTTTAAGAACAGCTTACCGTGCTCAGTGATCTGCCAGTATTCATCACACTCGGTCAGATAGCCCTGCGCCAGCGCCTCGTCAATTTGCGAACGGATCGCCGACTCCGGCAGCCCGGTATAAAGCGCGAACTCGTTACGCGGCGCGGCTTCCAGCAGGCGGAAGCGGTTCATAAAGAACTCAAACGGTTTGTCCTCTGCCTCAACGTCATGCTGACGCTCAAGGTAGCGCCCCTCCATAAACCCGCGCGGATGGCGCGTCTTGGCGGTACGCAAAATGCGCCCGTCCGGGAAGGTCACTTTGCCGTGCGCGCCGCAGCCAATCCCCAGATAATCCCCAAAGCGCCAATAGTTCAGGTTGTGCTGACACTGATAGCCCGGCTTCGCGTAGGCCGAGGTCTCGTACTGCTCATAGCCTGCGGCAGTTAACAGCTGGTGACCCTGCTCGAAAATATCCCACAGCGCGTCGTCGTCCGGCAGCACCGGCGGGCGCGAGCCGAACAGCGTGTTGGGCTCGATGGTTAGCTGATACCAGGACAGATGCGGCGGGTTGAGTTCAATCGCCTGACGCAGGTCGTCCAGCGCCTCTTCCAGCGACTGATCCGGCAGGCCGTGCATCAAATCGAGGTTGAAGCTGCGAAGGCCCAGCCCCGTGGCGAGGTTCGCCGCGCGCTTTGCCTCTTCCGGACCGTGGATACGCCCCAGACGTTTTAACTTGGGCTCGCTAAAGCTCTGCACGCCGATGGAGATACGGTTCACCCCCGCGCGCTGATACTCGACAAAACGGTCGGCCTCAACGGTGCCGGGGTTAGCTTCCATCGTAATTTCTGCATCCGCTGCCAGATTCAGGCGCGCCCGCACGCCGTCCAGCAGCGTCTGCATTGCCGGGCCTGATAGCAGGCTCGGCGTACCGCCACCAATGAAAATGGTCTTAACTTCACGTCCCTGTGCGTAAGGTACATCGGCGTCCAGGTCGGCCAGCAGATGCGCAACGTAGTCATCGTGCGGCACTTCGCCCTTCAGCGCGTGCGAGTTGAAATCGCAGTACGGGCATTTCTGCACGCACCACGGGATATGAATATAAAGACTCAGAGGTGGCAAATTAGCCATTACGTAATGCTTCCAGTAACAGTTTTAGCGCGCGCCCGCGGTGGGAAATCGCGCTTTTCTCTTCGCGGGTCAGCTCCGCAGCGGTTTTGCCCTCGGTGGGGACAAAGAATATTGGGTCATAGCCAAAGCCGCCGTTTCCTGCCGCTTCGCGGGTAATCACGCCCGGCCAGCTGCCGTGGCAGACAATCGGGGTCGGATCTTCAGCGTGACGCAGATAGACCAGCACGCAGTGGAATTGCGCCTTGCGCTGCTCGTCCGGGACATCCTTCAGCGTGTCCAGAAGCTTTTCCAGATTACGCTGGTCGGTCGCGCCTTCACCGGAGTAACGCGCGGAGTAAATCCCCGGCGCACCGCCCAGATAATCCACCGCCAGACCGGAGTCATCGGCAATCGCGGGCAGGCCGGTAACCTGCGCGGCATGGCGCGCTTTAATGATCGCGTTTTCAATAAACGTCAGGCCGGTCTCTTCGGCTGAGTCCACGCCCAGCTCGGTCTGGGCAACCACGTCCAGACCAAAATCATTCAACAGCGAGGCCAGCTCGCGCACTTTACCGGCGTTACCGGTCGCGAGAACAACTTTTTGCATGGTTTATTCCTGTTCTGTCAGAGCCGCGACTTCCGTCGGGATAGATTGCGGATCGAGAATTTTTACCTGTTTATGCCGCCCAAGTTCACCCTTTTCAATGATGACCTGACTTTTTGCCACGCGGAACTGTTTCGCCAGATATTTGGTCAGATGCGCGTTTGCCTGTCCGTCAACGGGTGGGGCGGTGATGGCGACTTTTAACTCGTCGCCATGCAGTCCAACAATGCTGTCGCGGCTGGCTTTCGGCTGAATATACAGCCGTAAAACCAGCCCGTCGGCGCAGGTGCTTACCGCACTCATAGCGCCATCCACAGCCCCGGCAGCAGCATGTTGCCCGTGGCCTGTAACAGCTCGGCGATGCCCATGTTTACCACATACAGCAGCAGCACCAGGATCATCGGTGAGAAATCGATGCCGCCCATCGATGGCAGCAGGTTGCGGATCGGACGCAGAAGCGGCTCGGTAAGCTGGATCAGCGCATACTCCACCGGGCTACGGCCCTGGCTCACCCAGCTCATGATCGCCATCACCAGCAGCACCCAGAAGATGAGCAGGCCGATGGTCTTCACCAGGATCAGCACGGCGGCAATCCAGATAATAGGCTGGAAGGTCACCACCATAAACAGCACGATGGCTTTAATTACGCTCAGCACAAACGCGACCAGCAACGAGGCGCTGTCGATTGGCCCCATTGCAGGGATCACGCGGCGCAGCGGCCCAACGACAGGCTGTGTGATTTTCACCACAAACTGCGAGAAGGGATTGTAAAAATCACAACGAGCCCACTGCATCCAGACGCGCAGCAAAAGCGCCATCGTATACAGCTCAATGACCGTTGAGAGCAGGAAAGTCAACGTTTTCATGGCGTTCCTCAGGTTTCCTTATTTTGGGGAGTAATCGCGCGCACCGAAAATAGCCGTGCCGATGCGCACCATAGTGCTGCCTGCCGCGATGGCGGCTTCCATATCATCCGACATGCCCAGCGAAAGCGTGTCTATCGTTGAGTAGCGAGCCTTAAGCGCCTCAAATGCTACAGCCATTTGCTGTGCCACGGCAAACTGCCTTTCGTAACTTGACTCAGGCGCCGGGATCGCCATCAATCCGCGCAGGGTTAACCCCGGGAGAGCGGCGACCTCAGCGGCCAGCGTATCCAGCTCGGCAAGCTTAATGCCGGACTTACTGTTCTCGTCACTAATATTGATTTGAATCAGCACGTTAAGCGGTGCCAGTTCCGCCGGGCGCTGCTCGCTCAGGCGCGTGGCAATACGCAGACGGTCGATGGTATGACACCAGTCAAAATGCTCTGCAACCAGACGGCTTTTGTTCGACTGCAACGGGCCGATAAAGTGCCATTGCAGGTCAGCGTGTCCCGCCTCCCGGAAATAGCGAATTTTATCCACGCCTTCCTGCACGTAATTTTCGCCAAACGCGCGTTGACCGGCGGCAACTGCTTCTGCGATGGCGCTCGCAGGTTTGGTTTTACTGACTGCAAGCAACGTAACTTCTTCTGAAGCACGGCCGCAACGCGTTGCAGCGGCTGAGATTTTGTCCCGGACCTGTGCCAGGTTATGCGCAATGTCGTTCATATTCCGAGGAGAGTCGTGTGGTGTTGGAAGAAATGGTGGCCCTTAGTGTAAAGCATAACGTGTCGGATCTACACCTGTGCAGTGATTCGCCACCCCGCTGGCGCAGGTCCGGCCTGCTTGAGCCCGCGCCGTTTCCTGCACCTGACGTAAAGCAGCTTCTGGAAAGCTGGCTCAACGACGAGCAGCAGGGGGGCTGGTGGGCAAACGGGCAGGTTGATTTTGCCCTGACGCTTCCCGGCGAACAGCGCTTGCGCGGCAGTGCGTTCAGCCATATCAACGGCGTGTCGGTGGCGCTGCGTATTCTGCCTGTCTCCTGCCCAAAGCTTGCCGCGCTGGGCGCGCCGAAGGCGATACCGGCGCTGCTGGCTGGCGGCAGCGGTTTGATACTGGTCACGGGGGCGACCGGCAGCGGCAAGTCCACCACACTCGCGGCCATGGTCGATTATCTCAATCAGCATTACGACGGGCATATTCTGACGCTGGAAGATCCGGTGGAGTTTATTTATCAAAGCCAACGCTGTCTTATCCAGCAGCGGGAGGTCGGTCAGCACTGCCGCTCGTTCGCCGAGGCGCTGCGCGGGGCGTTGCGCGAGGATCCCGACGTCATCCTGCTGGGGGAGCTGCGCGACAGTGAAACTATCCGGCTGGCGCTGACGGCCGCAGAGACCGGGCATCTGGTGCTGGCGACGCTGCATACGCGCGGGGCGGCGCAGGCGATAGAGCGGCTGGTGGATACCTTCCCGTCGCAGGAAAAAGATCCGGTGCGCAATCAGCTGGCGGGCAGCTTACGGGCGGTGCTGGCGCAAACGCTGTGTCAGGATCGTCAGGGAGGGCGCGTAGCGCTGTACGAACTGCTGGTAAATACCTCTGCGGCGGCGAACCTGATCCGTGAAGGCAAAACCTGGCAACTACCGGGCATTATTCAGACCGGGCAGCAGGCGGGGATGCAGAATTTTGCGCAGAGTCGGGCAGAGCGGTGCGCCCAGGGGCGAATTGCCCCGAGCGCTTAAAAACCCTGCTCGAAGTAGCTTTCGAGAATGATGACGGCGGAGGCAGAGTCGACGCTGCCTTTGTTAAGCGCCCTGAACCCACCGTGTTCAAACAGCCCTGCGCGGGCTTCGACGGTGCTAAGACGTTCGTCGTGCAGCTTAACCGACACGCCAAAACGGCCGTGGATTTTGTTCGCGAACTTACGCGCACGGGCGGTGAGGGGCTGTTCGGTGCCGTCCATGTTCAGCGGCAGGCCCACGATAACGTCATCGGGCTGCCACTCTTTAAGCAGGCGTTCGATAAGCGTCCAGTCCGGCGTGCCGTCGTTAGCCTTGAGCGCCGTCAGCGGGCGAGCCGTGCCGGTGATGCGCTGGCCAATGGCAACGCCGATACTCTTTGTGCCGAAATCGAAGGCAAGCAGCGTTCCGCTCATTACGCGTGCCCCGCTACGCCCGGCATGGTCAGGATATCAATGCCAATCAGCTTGGCAGAATCACGCCAGCGATCGGCGATAGGCGTTTTAAACAGAATGTTCAGATCCGCAGGCGCGGTCAGCCAGGCGTTATCCAGGATCTCCTGCTCAAGCTGGCCTTTTTCCCACGAGGCGTAGCCCAGGGCAACCAGCACTTCGGAAGGCTGGTCAGCGGTGCCCAGCGTTTCAAGCACGTCGCGCGAGGTGGTGATCACGGTGTTATCTGAAATACGGATGCTGGAGGAGAACGCCGGAGGGGTATGCAGGATAAAGCCACGATCTTCTGCCAGCGGCCCGCCTGCCATCACCGGCTTATCAAGGCGGATCTCAGGAAGACGGTTTTCGGTCGTGATTTTCAGCTTGTCCAGAATGCCTTCGACTTGCAGGTTTTCCAGCGGCTTATTGATGATAATGCCCATGGCGCCGTCTTCATTGTATTCGCAGATATAAACGACGGAACGGCGGAACATCGGATCCTGGAGAGCAGGCATGGCAATAAGAAAGTGATGCTGTAAATTCATTGTCAGAGGTACTGTTTCCTGGTTTAAAAAGCGACAGCGCCCAGTATGGGGATAAACCAGGGCGCTGTCACAGGTTATTTCTGTAAACGCTTTTCGATAGCGTCCATCAGCATTCCGGTGATCGAGATTGGGAATTCCGCTTCGATTTCACGTATACAGGTCGGGCTGGTGACGTTCACTTCGGTCAGGCGATCGCCGATGATGTCCAGGCCAACGAAGATAAGACCTTTGGCTTTCAGCGTCGGGCCCACGCGGCGGGCAATTTCCCAGTCGCTTTCGGACAGCGGACGCGGTTCACCACGGCCACCGGCGGCCAGGTTGCCGCGGGTTTCTCCGCCCTGTGGAATACGCGCCAGGCAGTAAGGTACCGGCTCGCCGTCTACCACCAGAACGCGCTTATCGCCATCAACGATAGCTGGCAGGTAGTTCTGCGCCATGCAGTAGCGGGTGCCCAGTTCGGTCAGGGTCTCGGCAATCACGCCGATGTTCGGATCGCTCTCTTTGACGCGGAAAATTGACGCGCCGCCCATGCCGTCCAGTGGTTTCATGATGATATCGCCGTGCTTCTGCCAGAATTCCTTCAGCTGTGCTTTGCTGCGGGTCACCAGGGTTTCAGGCGTCAGGTCGGAGAACCAGGCGGTGTAGAGCTTCTCGTTACAGTCGCGCAGGCTCTGCGGTTTGTTGACGATCAGCGTGCCTTTCTCTTCGGCGCGCTCAAGGATATAGGTGCAGTAGATGAACTCGGTGTCGAACGGCGGATCCTTACGCATCAGGATCACGTCCAGATCCGCAAGCTGGATATCCTGCTCGGCGCCAAATTCATACCATTTGTCGTAGTTCTGCTCGACGTTAACGAGGCGGGTGCGCGCGCGGGCTTCACCGTTGATCAGGTAAAGATCGTTCATCTCCATATAGTGGAGTTCATAGCCGCGACGCTGCGCTTCCAGCAGCATAGCGAAGCTGGAATCTTTCTTGATGTTAATGTTTGCGATGGGATCCATCACGATGCCGAGCTTGATCATGTTCTTCTCCATTTATACGTCAACCCAGATCGCCAAACCGCACCTGGAGCGCGGTAATGGCTGTGAGCGCAGTTGTCTCAGTACGCAGAACGCGAGGTCCCAACAGAATATCAGTAAACTGGTAACGTGCGGTCATGGCAATTTCGTCAGCCGACAGGCCCCCTTCAGGGCCAATCAGCAGGCGCACGCGTTCAACGGGCAGCGGCAGCGTATTGATGCTGGCGCTGGCGCGCGGGTGAAGATTGAGCTTAAGCCCGCTATCTTCTTCAGCGCACCAGTCCTCCAGATCCATCGCCGGGCGGATCTCCGGAATACGGTTGCGGCCGCTCTGTTCACAGGCAGCGATGGCGATTTTCTGCCACTGCTGGATCTTTTTGTTCAGACGTTCCGCATCCAGTTTAACGCCACAGCGTTCAGAAAAAAGTGGCGTAATGAGGCTTACACCCAGTTCAATGGATTTCTGGATCGTGAATTCCATCTTCTCACCGCGCGACATCACCTGCCCTAAATGGATGTGCAGCGGCGATTCACGGTCGTCCACTTCGCCGCGCAGCACGTTGACATGTACGCTTTTTTTATCGGCGCGCGTAATTTCAGCGTCGAAAACCTGATTCGAACCGTCAAAAAGCTGGATCGCCTGGCCCGCCCCCATGCGCAGCACGCGGCCTACGTGGTTTGCGGCGTCGTCAGAGAGGGCGATTTCGTGGCCCGCGGTAATCAGTTCAGGGTGGTAGATGCGAGGAATGCGCATAGTCAGAAATTCCATGTGTGATGCAATGTAAGCAAGTTGCCGCTAGTGTAGGTTAGCTCTTTTGCGCCTGGCAAGCCCGCTGGACGTAAGGGTTGTGATTGCCCTGAACCTTCGCGATACGCTCGTCGCGCTGGCATTCCCAGTCGGTGACCGGATACTGCTTATCCCAGGCGTTAAACAGCTGCGTCTGCTGACGTGAAAGATTCAGCTCGTAGCGGTCGCGCATATAGAAGTAGGTGCGGGCGATGCTGCCGCGCGCGCGGGCAGGGGGCTCGGCGACTTTCTCTTTGAAATCGACCTTCATGGCGCACTGACCGTACTGGCCCTCGCCGCCGTTCCACTGGCTGTACATGAAGTTGCCGCGATCGCCGTTCACTTCGCCCACCGCCGGTTGCAGGTTATGCATATCGCTTTCCATCTGGCGATAAACCGGATCTTTGGAGCAGTTCTGACGTCCGCCGTCCTGCCAGCACTGGCGCTGGTGGCCGAACTGCCAGGCCGGAACCACATGTTCCCATTCGATGCGGCTGGCGCGGTTTTCGTTTTTACGCACCTTATAGCCGCACGATTCGAGGTCCACGACCCCTTTTTTGCCCTGCCAGTTGATTTTACAGCCGCAGTAGAAATCGCCCGGCACGTCGGCGTTGATTTTTACCCCTGCGGATTTTGCCTGAGAGAAACTGTGGATACCGTCGGCCAGCGCCGGGCCTGAGAGAGCGGTCGCCAGAAGGGCAGCCGCGAATGCGAAATTACGGGACATCTTACGCTCCATGTCAAAACAAGCCCGCAACCTAACGAATGTTGTTCTTATATGCAATCAGTCAGATCAGGAAAGCTCCTGATTGTTCAGTCAATTACTCGGCGACCAGCGGTTCACCGCATTTAACGCAGCGGTAGGTCGCTTCCCCGCGTACGACGCGGTTGTGGCGACGAACGGTCAGCTGATGCTGCTGGCACTGGCAACGGTAGGGGAACGTATTCGTGCGTACCGACCCCAGCTCGAACTGGTGCGTGCGGCGCGCCGGAACGCCGAGCACGGCCTCCATCATCCACTTCCACTCTTTGCCGTGCGGCGCCACGCGACCAAAGTGCTTCCACACCAGTAAATGCGCCAGCTCGTGCGGAACGACCTCGTCAATAAAAGCCTGCTCGTTCTCCAGCATTAACACCGGGTTGAGGCGAATTTCGTATGACTCCAGCCAGGCGGTGCCCGCCGAGGTGCCGCGCTGCTGATAGACCACTTTAGGTTCGGGATAGTTGCGGCCGAGCTTCAGGTTTGCCTGAGCGAGTTTTTCCCGCAGGCTGCGCATGACGGCTTGCTGAATGGCGATAGGGAGGCGGGGCGTTTTCATAGGGGCAGAGCATAAAACGCGAAGCGGGGAGGTGCAAGGGGCACCTCCCACGAGGAGGATCAGTTGCGTGCGCCGATTTCGCGCAGCGGGCGACCTTTCATCAGGTTACGTTCAATGTGTTCCAGCGAAACGTGTTTGGTTTCAGGAACCAGCCAGATGGTCAGAACGATGAAGAACAGGTTCAGCGCGGCGTACACCCAGAAGGTATTCGCGTTGCCCAGCGTGTTGAGCATCGTCAGGAAGGTTGCGCCGACAATCATGTTGGCGATCCAGTTCGTTGCGGTAGAGCAGGTGATACCGAAATCGCGCCCCTTCAGCGGCTGGATCTCAGAGCACAGTACCCAAATCAGCGGACCGGCGCTCATCGCAAAACCGACGATAAACATCAGCAGCATCCCCACGGCGAAGTACTGCGCGGTCGGTGAGTGAATGCCCACATGCATCATGGTACCCAGTACGCCCATGCCGACGGCCATCACCAGGAAGCCCAGCGTCAGGGTCGGCTTACGGCCCCAGCGGTCAACCAGACCGATAGCGATAAAGGTGGCCAGCACGTTGGTCAGACCGACGATCACCGTACCCCACATCTGCTCGGTGGTGTTGGTATATCCCGCCAGCTCAAAGATTTTCGGCGCGTAATACATGATGACGTTCATCCCGGTGAACTGCTGCATCACCTGCAACAGCACGCCCAGGAATACCGCACGGCGGAAGTTGCTGTTCTCTTTGAACAGCGCCCAGCCGGACTGTTTTACCTTCAGGCTTTCGCGGATCTCTTCCAGCTCGTTTTTCGCCTCTGCGCTGGTATCACGCAGGCGCATCAGCACGCGCTCGGCATCGTGGAAGCGGCGCTTCGCGGCGAACCAGCGCGGGCTGTCCGGCAGGAAGAAGACGCCAATCAGCAGCAGAATGGCCGGAATGATGATCACGCCGAGCATCCAGCGCCACGCGCCGCTGTAGCTGAACGCGGTATCAGAAAGATAAGCGCCGAGAATACCGATGGTGATCATCAGCTGATACATCGAGATCATGCTGCCACGAATTTTTTCCGGTGCGATTTCGGAGAGGTACAGCGGCGCGGTATAGGACGCCACGCCAACGGCCAGGCCGAGCAGCACGCGCGACAGGATCAGCACTTCTACGTTAGGCGCGGCGGCGGAGAAGAGTGATCCGGCCACGAAGAGGATCGCGCCAATCATCAGGCTCTTTTTGCGCCCGAGCTTGAAGGAGAGCCAACCGCTGCCGACGGCACCGACGGCTGCACCGAACATCATGGAGCTAACAACCCATTCCTGGGTGTGTGCAGTAATCTGGAATTCATCCGCGATAAACGGAAGCGCACCGGCAATGACGCCGATATCCAGGCCAAAGAGTAATCCTGCCAGGGCGGCGAGGAAGCAGACGAAAAAGGTCATCGCCTTGTTGGACGTACGCCCCTGTTTTTTATTGTCAGGCATTATGCCCTCCAGTTGGGTTATCAGTTTTATTGATGTTAAGGGTAAGTGAGCGACCCGTAAAAATATGTGAAATAAATCACAATGGTGTAATCGGTTACACTAATGTGTAATCGTAAATAATATTAAAGCTTTGAAAATATAGAGCTAAATTAATTGATATGCATCGCGAACGAGCACAATTCAGACTTAACTGAAAGGGAATGTAACAGCAGAAGAAATGCGATCATGCAAAGAGAATAGTCTGAAAGCGAGGGATGTTTGGTGCGGTGTAAACGGTATCATTTTATCGCCGGGTGGCGGCTGCGCCTTACCCGGCCTACAAACTTCTCAAAACCTGCTAAACGCGGTAAAAAAAAACCAGCCCGAAGGCTGGCCTTTTCGAAAGCAGACGGCGGTCGGTTATTTCAGACCGGCAGCGTCACGCAGCAGAGCGGCTTTGTCGGTTTTTTCCCACGGGAAATGTTCGCGACCAAAGTGACCGTATGCAGCGGTTTCTTTGTAGATTGGGTGCAGCAGATCCAGCATTTGAATCAGGCCGTATGGACGCAGGTCGAAGAACTCGCGCACCAGCAGGGTCAGCTGTTCTGAAGGCACTTTCTCAGTACCGAAGGTTTCAACCATGATGGAGGTCGGCTCAGCCACGCCGATAGCGTAGGAAACCTGGATCTCACAGCGGTCGGCCAGGCCCGCGGCAACGATGTTTTTCGCAACATAACGTGCAGCGTACGCGGCAGAACGGTCAACTTTAGACGGATCTTTACCGGAGAACGCGCCGCCACCGTGACGCGCCATGCCGCCATAGGTATCAACAATGATTTTACGACCGGTCAGACCGCAGTCGCCCATTGGTCCGCCGATAACGAAACGGCCCGTTGGGTTGATGAAGAATTTGGTGGCAGAGTTCAGCCATTCTGTTGGCAGAACCGGCTTGATGATCTCTTCCATCACCGCTTCTTGCAGGGATTTCTGGTCAATATCTTCGGCGTGCTGGGTCGACAGAACGACCGCATCGATACCCACGATTTTGCCATCGTCATACTGGAAGGTCACCTGGCTTTTCGCATCCGGGCGCAGCCACGGCAGGGTGCCGTTTTTACGCACTTCAGCCTGACGCTGCACCAGACGGTGTGCGTAGGTGATAGGCGCTGGCATCAGCACGTCGGTTTCGTTGGTGGCGTAGCCAAACATCAGGCCCTGGTCGCCCGCGCCCTGTTCCAGCGGATCGGCACGGTCAACGCCCTGGTTGATGTCAGGAGACTGTTTGCCAATTGCGCTCAGCACCGCGCAAGAGTTGGCATCAAAGCCCATATCAGAATGGACATAACCGATTTCACGCACCGTGTTACGGGTGATCTCTTCGATATCAACCCATGCGCTGGTGGTGATTTCACCGCCAACCATCACCATGCCGGTTTTGACATAGGTTTCACAGGCTACGCGCGCTTTCGGATCCTGAGCCAGGATCGCATCAAGTACGGCGTCGGAGATTTGGTCAGCAATTTTGTCTGGATGTCCTTCTGATACGGACTCGGACGTAAACAGGTGTTTTGCCATGTTTTATTTCACCTAAGAGGAATTTGGTTAGCTCAAGCTGCTGTGTGGAATAGCCAAAGGAGATAATTCTACCAAGGCCAGCAGGTTTTGACACTGGCAGTCTGAGTGTTAATCGGTATGGATGGATTAACATCTGGACGTCTATTTTAGGTCACTTCTTCGCCCGATTTCCAGTTTTTTTTGATTCATCTCTCACTGCGTTGAAATAGCCGCTGGAAATTTTTCCTGACGGCGCTGGCAAGGTGTGCAATTTTATTTTGCTTTTTACCCACCTTCTCGGTATAAAACGCGGCGCGCGGCTCATACAAAAAAGCGCTCGATGAACTCATCGTGTCGCCACTTCCAGCCGGGTTAAGCAGTGAACTTTTAGCTTTGGCTTGTGGTCCGTTTCAGCAGAGGCGGCCGTGGAGGTGATACGAGATAATGAACCATCGTTTTCCGCACATTCAGCGCAGCCGTTCTGGCGCGTATTTGATTCCCGCAACCCGCATCTCCAGTCTGCAAACCTGCCGATGTTATACCCATCTCGGTGCTTCTCAGGATTCCAGGGCCGGTCACGCCGTGTGAAAACTGAACAAGGGCGCTCTTGTTAATCAAGGGTTTTCTCGTGGTTTCGCCGAACCTTGTCATACAGAGTTCGGATACGTGTTTTACAATGATATGAATAAGAAACCGGTCGCACGGTCTGGATTTCAGCATACTCTGCTGGGAAACAGGGCCGTTAATGGGTTGTTATCGCCGTATAACGCTGCGATAGTAGTCAACTGTTTTACACTTAATACAAAGAGTTGAGGTTCGCTATGTCTGACGACATGTCTTCTTTTTCGCCTTCGTCAGCGGGCGAACAGGGTGTACTACGTTCTATGCAGGAGGTTGCGATGAGCTCCCAGGAAGCCAGCAAGATGCTGCGCACATACAATATTGCCTGGTGGGGCAATAACTACTACGACGTCAACGAACTGGGCCATATCACCGTTTGCCCGGATCCTGACGTTCCTGAAGCGCGCGTGGATCTCGCCAAACTGGTGAAAGCCCGCGAAGCCCAGGGCCAGCGTTTGCCTGCACTGTTCTGCTTCCCGCAGATCCTGCAACACCGTCTGCGTTCCATTAACGCGGCCTTCAAGCGCGCGCGTGAATCTTACGGCTACAACGGCGACTACTTCCTCGTTTACCCGATCAAGGTAAACCAGCACCGCCGCGTCATTGAATCCTTAATTCACTCCGGCGAACCGCTGGGTCTGGAAGCGGGTTCTAAAGCGGAGCTGATGGCCGTTCTGGCGCACGCGGGCATGACCCGGTCGGTGATCGTCTGTAACGGCTATAAAGACCGTGAATACATTCGTCTGGCGCTGATTGGCGAGAAGATGGGCCACAAGGTCTATCTGGTGATCGAGAAGATGACCGAAATCGCTATCGTGCTGGAAGAGGCCGAGCGTCTGAACGTTATTCCACGCCTCGGCGTGCGTGCGCGTCTGGCGTCGCAAGGTTCCGGTAAATGGCAGTCTTCCGGCGGCGAAAAATCCAAGTTCGGCCTGGCGGCGAACCAGGTGCTGCAACTGGTTGAAATCCTGCGCGAGCGCGGTCGTCTGGACAGCATTCAGCTGCTGCACTTCCACCTCGGTTCGCAGATGGCCAACATTCGCGACATCGCCACCGGCGTGCGTGAATCGGCGCGTTTCTACGTTGAGCTGCACAAGCTTGGCGTAAACATCCAGTGCTTCGACGTGGGCGGCGGCCTGGGCGTGGACTACGAAGGAACCCGCTCGCAGTCTGACTGCTCCGTCAACTACGGCCTGAACGAATACGCCAACAACATCATCTGGGCGATTGGCGATGCCTGTGAAGAGCACGGCCTGCCGCACCCGACGGTGATCACCGAGTCCGGTCGCGCGGTGACCGCACACCACACGGTGCTGGTATCCAACATCATCGGCGTTGAGCGCAGCGAAATCACCGAAGCCACGCCTCCGGCAGACGATGCCCCGCGTTCCCTGCAAAGCATGTGGGAAACCTGGCAGGAGATGCACGAGCCGGGCACGCGCCGCTCCCTACGTGAATGGCTGCACGACAGCCAGATGGACCTGCATGACATTCACGTCGGCTACTCTTCAGGCACCTTCAGCCTGCAAGAACGCGCGTGGGCAGAGCAGCTCTATCTGAACATGTGCCATGAAGTGCAGAAGCAGCTCGACCCGAGCAACCGCGCGCACCGTCCGATTATCGACGAGCTGCAAGAGCGTATGGCGGACAAAATGTACGTCAACTTCTCGCTGTTCCAGTCGATGCCGGACGCCTGGGGTATCGATCAGCTGTTCCCGGTTCTGCCGCTCGAAGGGCTGAACCACGCGCCGGAACGTCGTGCGGTGCTGCTGGATATCACCTGTGACTCCGACGGCGCTATCGACCATTACGTTGACGGCGACGGGATCGCCACCACCATGCCAATGCCGGAATACGATCCGGAGAACCCGCCAATGCTGGGCTTCTTTATGGTGGGTGCGTATCAGGAGATCCTCGGCAACATGCACAACCTGTTCGGCGATACCGAAGCGGTTGACGTGTTTGTCTTCCCTGACGGCAGCGTAGAAGTGGAACTGTCCGACGAAGGGGATACCGTGGCGGATATGCTCGAATACGTTCAGCTCGATCCGAAAAAACTGCTCACCCAGTTCCGTGACCAGGTGAAAAACACCGGTCTGGACGACGCGTTGCAGCAGCAGTTCCTGGAAGAGTTTGAAGCGGGTCTGTACGGGTACACCTACCTGGAAGACGAGTAGGTTAACCTCCCTCTTCCCGTGGGAGAGGGGCGGGGTGAGGGCAGCAGGCTGCTGTGCCGCTGATGCCCGGTGGCGCTGCGCTTACCGGGCCTACGTATGTAGGCCGGATAAGGCGGAGCCGTCATCCGGCAGAATGCTATACTCTCTTGAACCCGTATGCATTCCCGGCGATAATTCGCCCCAATTAGCGATTTACGAATCAATCCCTTCCTCGTCGGGTTTAACGACGCGGAGGGGATTTTTTTTCATCTGTTTTTAATGTATCGACTTAAAACGAGGTCAGGACATGAGCACTTTAGGTCATCAGTACGATAACTCTCTGGTATCTAACGCCTTTGGTTTTTTACGTCTTCCGATGAACTTCCAGCCGTACGACAGCGATGCTGACTGGGTCATCACCGGCGTGCCGTTTGATATGGCGACCTCCGGCCGCGCGGGCGGTCGTCACGGCCCGGCCGCCATCCGTCAGGTGTCAACCAACCTGGCCTGGGAGCACAACCGCTTCCCGTGGAACTTCGACATGCGTGAGCGCCTGAACGTCGTGGACTGCGGTGACCTGGTGTACGCCTTCGGTGACGCGCGTGAAATGAGCGAAAAATTGCAGGCGCACGCTGAAAAACTGCTGGCTGCCGGTAAGCGTATGCTCTCTTTCGGCGGCGACCACTTCGTGACCCTGCCGCTGCTGCGCGCCCACGCGAAGCACTTCGGCAAAATGGCGCTGGTCCACTTTGACGCGCATACCGACACCTACGCGAACGGCTGTGAATTCGATCACGGCACCATGTTCTACACCGCACCAAACGAAGGTCTGATCGACCCGAACCACTCCGTGCAGATTGGTATCCGCACCGAGTTCGACAAAGACAACGGCTTTACCGTGCTGGACGCGGGTCAGGTCAACGACCGCGGCGTGGACGATATTCTGGCGCAGGTGAAGCAGATCGTTGGCGACATGCCAGTCTATCTGACCTTCGACATCGACTGCCTGGATCCGGCGTTTGCACCGGGTACCGGTACGCCGGTGATCGGCGGCCTGACCTCAGACCGCGCGATCAAGCTGGTGCGCGGCCTGAAGGATCTGAACATCGTCGGGATGGACGTGGTGGAAGTGGCGCCTGCGTACGACCAGTCCGAGATCACCGCGCTGGCTGCGGCGACCCTGGCGCTCGAAATGCTCTACATCCAGGCGGCGAAAAAAGGCGAATAAGCCTTACGCGCTGACGGCTGCTGCGCGATTCATGCGCAGCAGCAACATTCCCCCCGCCAGCAGGGTAACCACCTGCGACACCACCAGTACCGAAAAGCCCGAACTGACCGATCCCGCCGACTTCATCACTATTCCCATCAGCAGCGGAATAAACGCCGCGCAGATATTGCCGATGCCGTTAATGATCCCGTACGCGCTTCCCACCGCCTCCCGGGCGGCGTGATGCTGGATGACCGCAGGGATCGCCGCCCCCTGAAGCCCCCAGAACATATTGGCGCACAGCATAAACAGCGCCAGCCATACGGGTTGCTGGCTCATCATCAGCGCGACGACGGACAGCGCCGTCAGCAGACCGCCTGCCACAAACAGCAACGGTGCCTGCTCCGGGCGCATTTTGTCGAGCAGCACGCCGCCCAGAAACTTCGACCCCAGGCTCAGCAGGAAGGGGACGGCGGCCAACATGCCCGTCGCGTGCAGCGAAAAGTGATGCTCATCGCGCAGCCACGCCGGAAGCCACGCGCTGCTGCCCCACAGATAGCTCAGGGTGGCGATCTCAACCAGCAGGATCCAGCCCAGCAGCGGCGTGCGCCAGGCCAGGGCAAAGGTCTGCGCAAAGCCCGGCTTTGCGCTTTTCGCGAAATCTCCTGGCGCGGGCAGAAAGCGCCAGATCAGCCCGCCGCCCAGCAGCAGGTTTAAGACCGCCAGCGCGTAAAACGATCCGGCCCAGCCCAGATTCGCCATCAGCCAGGTGACCAGCGGAAAGCCCACGGCCAGCCCGAGTGACACCCCCAGCGCCGTCACGGCGTTAGGTTTGCCTATCTCTTCGGGGCGAAAGTTATCGCTGATAAAGCGCGTCTTCAGCGAAAAAAGCGGCCCTTCAGCAACGCCCAGAATTACCCGTGCGATAAGCATGCCCATCAGCGATCCGAGCAGCGGTGAAATGGCGCAGACCACCGCCCAGACGGCAATGCTGATTAACAGTCCCTGCCGGTAATGCAGTTTGCTTTCAATAACCGGCGTTAATAATAAAGCCGAAAATCCATAACCCAGCAGAAAGCAGGTCATGAGCATCCCTTGTAACATTCTGTTTTCATTTAGCTGAAAATGTTCGGCAAATTCCGGGTTTAAAATCATTACCGAGATATTTACCCGGTCGACGTAGGAAATAATTATCAGTAATAGCAGTGCGATTGTACCTTGCCATCTTGCCGTCATCATGCCCGCCTTAGGTTTTTATCTCTTTATATTTTTATCACAGTGATTGTCACGGAGCTAAAATGGTTCACCTGTGAAACTCATTGATTATTAACGATAAAATAAAATTAGGTTTCACAGGTGAAACACTGCTCTGGTCAGCCTGTTTATTTTTAAGGAAGAAAATGAAAAGAAGTCAATATCTATTATTCGAAATAAAGGTCCATCAAAAAAACGTATTTATTCACGCCGGAATAATGAAAATTTCATATCGCTGCATTTTTTCGTGATCGTTTGCACACTTAGCTCATTAATTAGCGATTGATTAACAAATTCGTCACATTGCCGCTTGACGAAACATTCATCGCTTTTATATTGACCGTATTAAATAAGAAACAGAGTTTCATATATGAAACAAAAGCCTGGAGGATCGCGATGAGCTGGATAGGCGTATGTGACGCAGAACAAGTACAGGAAGATTTTCCCTTTAGCGGCAACGTCGATGGCAAAGAGATCGGCGTTTATTTGATTGACGGCGAATATTACGCGCTGGAAGACGTCTGCCCCCACGCCTATGCGCTGCTGAGTCAGGGCTTTGTGGAAGACGGCAAGGTGGAATGCCCGCTGCACGAGGCGGTCTTCGACGTCAAAACCGGCCAGTGCCTGCACGGCCCCGGCGGCCGCAACCTCAACCGCTACCCGGTTCGGGTCTTTGAAAACCAAATCCAGATTACCTTCGTCGAGGAGAGCGTGGCATGAGCGACACCCTGAACTTCAACCCGGCGCTGCCGGAAAGCCGCCAGTTCACCCCGCCGGCAGAGGGCGGTAACGGCGCTATTCATAAGCCAGGGGATTACACCAACCTGATCTGGCAGACCCGCAGCCGCGAGCCGGAAAACTGGGAGGTGAAGCTGATCGCCACGCTGGAAGATCTGTTCGAACAGGGCGCGGAAACCCTGCCGGAGCTGGTGAACGGGCTGAACGCGGTGCGCATGCACGACCAGCAGGGTGAGGCGTGGAGCGAGGCCAGCTTCCAGGCATTCTTACAGGTTAACGGCTACTGAGGACAAAACGATGACGACGACCGTACAACACTATCTCGATAAAGGTCTGCGCGGCCTCTGGTATCCGGTACTGGCAAGCTGGGAGGTGCAGTCTGCGCCGGTGGGCATCACCCGCCTGGGCGAGCAGATTGTGGTCTGGCGTAACAAAGACGGCCAGGTACAGGCGCTGGAAGACCGCTGCCCGCACCGCGGCGCGCGTCTGTCGATGGGCTGGAACCTCGGCGACCGCATCGCCTGCTGGTATCACGGCGTGGAGGTGGCGGGCAACGGCGAAGTGAAAGACGTGCCCGCCGTGGACAAATGCCCGCTGGTCGGCCAGCAGTGCGTGCGCAGCTATAACGTGCAGGAGGAGCACGGCGCCATCTTCCTGTGGTTTGGCGTCACCGCCGACCAGCAGCCGGACGAGCTGAGCTTCCCGGCTGAGCTAGCCGACACGGAAAACTTCAGCAACTTCCTCTGTACCGCCGCGTGGAAGTGCAATTACCAGTACGCGCTGGAAAACGTCATGGATCCGATGCACGGCACCTATCTCCATTCGTCGTCGCACTCGATGGCGGAAGGGGATCGAAAGGCGGACATGGTGCTCCAGCCGACCCAAACCGGTTTTATCTTTGAGAAAAAAGGCCAGAGCGGCGTCAACTTCGACTGGGTGGAGCTGGGCAACAGCGGCACCTGCTGGATGCGCCTGTCTATCCCGTACAAGAAGCGCTTCGGGCCGGGCGGCCACTTCTTTATCGTCGGCATGGTGGTGCCGGAGGATAACGACAACTGCCGCGTCTTCTTCTGGCGCATCCGCCGCGTGCAGGGCTGGCAGCGCGACATGTGGCGTTTCATGTACCGCAACCGCCTGGAAAAACTGCACTGGGAGGTGCTGGAGCAGGATCGCGTGGTGCTGGAAAGCCTGGCGCCCAACGCCCGGGAACATGAGTATCTCTACCAGCACGACGTGGGGCTTTCCCGCCTGCGCCGCATGATGCAGAAGGCCGCGAAAGAGCAGCTGGCGATGCGCGAAGCCCAGCAGGGAGCCGCCTGATGAACGGGCTGCTGAGCGGCAAGCGCATCGTCGTGACCGGCGCCGCGCGCGGGCTGGGCTACCACTTTGCCAAAGCCTGCGCGGAGCAGGGGGCGGCGGTGGTGATGTGCGACATCCTTGAAGGCGAACTGGCCGAAAGCGCTCACGGGCTGAGCGGGCAGGGGTTTGCCGTCGAATCGCACGTTATCGATCTGGCGGATCCGCATTCTATCGAGCAGGTGTTTCGCAAGATCGGCGAGCAGGGGCAGATTGACGGGCTGGTGAATAACGCGGCGATGGCGACGGGCGTGGGCGGCAAAAATATGCTCGATTACGATCCGGATCTCTGGGATCGGGTGATGAGCGTGAACGTTAAAGGCACCTGGCTGGTGACCCGCGCCGCGGTTCCGCTGCTGCGCGAAGGGGCGGGGATTGTGAACGTGGCGTCCGATACCGCCCTGTGGGGTGCGCCGCGCCTGATGGCCTACGTCGCCAGCAAGGGCGCGGTGATTGCCATGACCCGCTCAATGGCCCGCGAGCTGGGTGAAAAACGCATTCGCATCAACGCCATCGCGCCGGGGTTAACCCGCGTCGAGGCAACCGAATATGTGCCCGCCGAGCGCCATCAGCTTTATGAGAACGGCCGCGCGCTAACGGGCGCGCAGCAGCCGGAAGACGTCACCGGCAGCGTGGTCTGGCTGTTAAGCGATCTGTCGCGGTTTATCACCGGGCAGCTGATTCCGGTCAACGGCGGTTTTGTCTTTAACTAAAGGTGAGGCAACGATGGCAAACGTTCAGGAAGTGAAGTACCTGGTACCGGGGCTGGAGCGCGGTTTGCAGCTGCTGTTAGCCTTCGGCGAGCAGCATCGCGAACTGACCTTTGCCGAGCTGCACCGGCTGGTGGATATGCCAAAAGCCACCGCCTACCGCGTGGTGCAGACCCTGGAATACATGGGATTTCTGGAGCGCAACGCGCGCACCAATACCTTCTCGCTCGGCATGAACGTGCTGCGCCTCGGCTTTGAGTACATCGCCTCGCTGGACGTGGCGCAGGTCGGCCAGCCGGTCATCGAGCAGCTGCGCGACGTGAGCCAGTGCAGCAGCCATCTGGCGATCCGCGACGGGCGCGACATTATCTACGTCGCCCGCGTCAGCGCCGCCGGGTCGCGCATCAATCAGGTCAGCATCGGTACCCGCCTGCCGGTTCACTGCACCTCGCTCGGACGCATGCTGTTGACCGATATTTCCCGCGCCGACTTTGAACAGCTCTTCCCGCACGAGCGCCTGCCGGGCAACACGCCGGGACAGCTTCACGACCGCGAAGCGCTGTGGCAGATGGTGCAGCAGGACAAGGCGCGCGGCTACGTCATCGGCGAATCCTTCTTCCGCCACGGCATCTCCTCCATCGTCTACCCGGTGTATGACCGAAGCGGACGGGTGGCGGCGGTGGTCAGCATTCTGGTGCCGTCGGAAGAGATCCCGCAAACCGACCGCGAGCGCCTGCAAAACGAGGTGCGTCTGGCGGCGGATAAAATCTCTGGCTTCTTAGGGTATTTGTCACAGGCCAGTTAAATCAGTGAGTTAACGTCAGGCGCTTTGCTGCGTCGGGCATGTTTTACGCCCAGTTTGGGCCGAATGAGGCAACGAATAATGAGTGTAACCGGAATTGAAAAGCTGGAATTTGGCGTCGAAGACCTGACGCACTGCGCCAAATTTATGCTTGATTTTGGCCTGACGGGCGATGCCAGCGGCCAGCGTTTTACCACCCTGAGCGGCGCGCGCGTGGAGCTGAACCCGATCGACAGCCCCGACCTGCCGCCGGCGTTTGAAGCGGGCAACACCCTGCGCCGCATGACATGGGCGGTCGCCACGCGGGCGGATCTGGACGCGCTGCGCCCGAAGCTGGCGCAGCAGCCCGGCTTTCGCGAGGTGGGCGACGCGCTGGAGTGTCTCGACCCGAACGGCATGACCTTGCGCGTGCAGGTCAGCCAGCAGACCGACGTGGAGCTGAACGTTGAGCCGATTAATCAGTGGGGCGACGCGCGTCGCATCGACACCCCCAGCCCGGTGTACGATCGCGCCCAGCCGATTAACGTCGGGCACGTGGTGTTCTTCGTCGAAGAGCTGGCGGCGGTGGAGGCATTCTACCGCGAGGTGCTCGGCTTCCAGGTCTCTGACCGCTACATCAACCGCGCCGTGTTCCTGCGCTGCGGGAAGCGCGGCGGCCATCACAACCTGTTCCTGCTGCAACTGCCCAACCGCAAGCGCGGCCTGAACCACGTTGCCTTTACCGTGCGCGACATCCATGAGGTGATCGGCGGCGGCATCGCGATGAACAGGCACGACTGGAGCACCTTTATCGGCCCGGGTCGCCATCCGGTGTCGTCGGCCTACTTCTGGTACGTCAACAGCCCGACCGGCGGGGCGTTTGAGTACTACACCAACGACGATTATCTGACCGAAAACTGGCAGCCGCGCGAGCTTGAGCACTCGCTGGTCTCCTTTACCGAATGGGCCGTTGAGGGCGGTATCGACCACGACACGCGCCGCCAGCAGAAAAAGCCGGAGGCGGTATGACCTCGCGCATTGTCATTATCGGCGGCGGCCAGGCGGGCGGCTGGGCGGCGAAAACCCTGCGCGACGAGGGCTTTGACGGCGAGATCTGCGTGGTGGCGGAAGAGGCGTGGGATTTCTACGAGCGCCCGCCGCTGTCGAAAGCCTCTCTGCTGGAAGCGAACGCGACCCTCCCGCGGCTGTTTACTGAAGCTGCGCAGCAGGCGCTAAACCTGACCTGGCGTCGCCCGCTGCGCGCAGAATCCATCGACCGCGACGCGAAGGCGGTGGTGTTGAGCAACGGCGAGCGCCTTAGTTACAACATACTTTTACTGGCGACCGGAGGGCGGGCGCGCCTGCCGGGTGAGGCGTGGGACGCGCATCCGCAGGTCTATACCCTGCGCCACTGGCAGGATGCCCAGCGCCTTAAAGCGCGGCTGGCGGAAAGCCACACGCTGGCGATTGTCGGCGGCGGCTGGATCGGCCTGGAAATTGCGGCTTCGGCGCGCAAAAGCGGCGTGGCGGTCACGCTGTTCGAGCAGCAGCCCGCACTCTGCATGCGCTCGGTGAGCGGCGAGGTGTCGCAGCGCTTAGAGGCTATCCACCGCGAGCAGGGCGTGGATATCCGTACCGGCTGCGGCGCGCTGGAGCTGGAGGACGATAACGGCCTGCCGGTCATTCACTGCGACGGCAGGCGTGAAACCTTTGATGCGGTGGTGGTGGGGATCGGCGTCGATCTTAATCTCGAACTGGCGCGCGAGGCGGGGCTTCGCACGGAACGCGGGATCGTTGTCGATGCCCAGGGACGCACCTCGGATCCGTTTATCTTCGCCGCCGGGGATGTGGCGCAGCACCATCACTACGGCCTGTGCATTCAGTCGTGGGCCTTTGCCCAGAATCAGGCGGTGGCGACGGCAAAAGCGATGCTCAACCCGGATGCGCCCGGCTACGACGACGCGCCGTGGCTGTGGTCGGATCAATACCAGCACAACGTTCAGATCCTCGGCATTCCGCAGCCGGGCAGCACAACGATCGTGCGCGACAAGGCGCTGTTCTTCTCGCTGGACGCGAACGGGCGGCTGACGCAGCTGGTGGCGTTCAACGATGCCCGCACCGTAAAACTCGCGAAGCGCTGGATGGCGGCCGGGCGGGATCTGTCGGACGTCCCGCTCGCCGACCCGACCTTTTCACTGATGTCACTGCGATAGCTAACCCGCACCCGTAGGGGGAGACATGACCACATTAGAGACCAACACCGCGCCCGTTGAGGCGAGCGGTGAGGGGACCCGCACGCCCGAAAAAGCGGTGCGCTGGGCCATCCCGCTGTCGCTGCTGGCCTGCGTGCTGCTGGCGTTTTTCGACAAAATCAGCATTGCGGCGCTGTTTTCCGACGGCCATTTCCAGCAGGCGATGGGCATCGATTTTGACACCACGCGCCTCGGCATTCTGATGAGCGCGTTTCTGCTGAGCTACGGCTTTTCATCGGTCTTCCTCAGCGGGCTCGGGGACAAAATCGCGCCGCTGCGCCTGCTCACCGGGATGATGGCGGTGTGGTGCGTGCTGATGGTGGCGATGGGCTTTACCCATAACTACACGCTGATGATCGTGCTGCGCATTCTGCTCGGCGTGGCGGAAGGGCCGCTGTTCCCGCTGGCGTTTGCCATCGTGCGCCACAACTTCCCGCAGCATTTGCAGGCGCGCGCCACCATGCTCTGGCTGCTCGGCACCCCCGTCGGCGCGGCGATTGGCTTCCCGCTGTCCATCTGGCTGCTTAACACCTTCGGCTGGCAGAGCACCTTCTTTGTGATGGCGATGCTGACCGTGCCGGTGCTGATCTTCGTGCGTATCGGCCTGCGCGGCATTCGTCTTGAGGCGAAGCCCGCAACGTCACAGGCCTCCACGGACGAGCGGCGTGCCGCGCGGCGCGAGCTGTTCGTCAGCCCGCACTTCTGGATCATCTGCATCTTTAACATTGCGTTTCTGACCTACCTGTGGGGCATCAACGGCTGGCTGCCGGGCTACCTGATTAAGGGCAAAGGCATTCACCTGGAGCACGCGGGCTGGCTGTCGTCGATGCCGTTTATCGCCATGCTGGCGGGGGAAGTGATTGGCGCGTGGATCTCGGATCGGGTCGATAAGCGCGCGGCGGCCTGCTTTATCTCGATGGCGGGTGCCGCCGTCGGGCTGGCGGCGGTGATGCACCTCGACACCCCGCTGACCATCATTGCCGCCATGAGCTTCAGCACCTTTATGTGGGGCACGGGCGCGCCGAACATTTTCGCCCTGCTGGCAAAGGCCACCCATCCACGGGTGAGCGCCACGGCGGGGGGCATTTTCAACGGGCTGGGAAACTTTGCGGGGGCGCTGTCGCCTGCGGTGATGGGCGCGTTAATCGCCTTCACCCACAGCATGGATTCCGGGCTGATTTTTCTGGCGGTGATGGCGGCGGTGGGCTGCGTCCTGTTACTGCCGCTGCTTAAACGTTACTGAGGAGAGCGTCATGACTGATTCAACCGTAACTGCAAAACCGGGCGTGAAGCCTGAAAACCTGACCATGGAAGAGTGGGTCGAGTCGCGCATCGCGCGTTTCGAAGGCCGCAAATATGACTGGAACGCGCTGAAGTTCCAGGCCGATTTTGACCCAAAATACCGCCGCGCGCAGATGCGCTACATCGGCACCGGGGCAACCGGCGTGGCGAACGACACCAACACCGTGCAGGCCGACCACTTTACCTTCTCCACCATGGTGCTGCCGTCGAAGTGCGAAGGGCCGCTGCACCTGCACGACGACGTGGAAGAGGTGTTCTTCATGCTCAAAGGGCAGATCACGCTGATGATCCAGGACGGCGATAACTACACCGAAACCGTGCTGCGCGAGCGCGACCTGATCTCCGTTCCGGCGGGCATCTATCGCGGGCTGTTTAACCACGGGGAAGAAGAGGCGCTGATGTGCGTGATGCTCGGCACCAACAAGCCGGAAATCCCGACCTATCCCGCTGACCATCCGCTGTCCAAAGTGAAGCGCAGCTAAGGGGGCACGATGACGGAGTTTCGGGAACGGGGAAGCGGCATTCCGCTGATGCTGCTGCACGGTATCAGCTCGGGCGCGGCCTCCTGGCATAAGCAGATGGCGCTGGACGGTTTTCGCGTGCTGGCGTGGGATATGCCGGGCTACGGCGACAGCCCGATGCTGGCGACGGCGCGGGCGAACGCCGGGGATTATGCCGACGCGCTGGCATTGATGCTCGATCGCGCGGGCGTCTGGCGGGCGGTGCTGGTGGGCCACTCCCTCGGGGCGCTGGTTGCCAGCGCCTTTGCGGCGAAGTTCCCGGATCGCGTGCTGCATCTGGTGCTGGCGGACGCCGCGCAGGGCTACGGCCAGGCCGCGCCGGAGCAGCGCGAACAGGTCTGGCGCAACCGAGAGCAGCAGATAGCGCTGGGCGGCGACATCATGGCGCAAACCCGCGCGGCGAAGCTGCTGCGCCCCGGCGCGCGCCCGGGGGATATCGCCACCGTTGCGGCCGGAATGCGCAGGCTGCGCCCCGAGGGCTACCTCGCCGCTGCCTGGATGCTGGCGCATGACGACATTCACGGCTGGCTGAAGCGCTACTCCGGCAATTTTGAGGTCTGGTGCGGCGAGCAGGATGCCATCACGCAGCCCGAGCTGGTTCACGGGCTGGCGCTGCGCTACGGCATGCCGTTTACCGCGATTCCGCTGGCCGGGCACGCCAGCTATCTCGACAACGACGCGTTTTTTAACCAACAGCTTTTACGCATTAACGAAGAGGTTCGCGATGAATGCACAAATTGACGGGCGCGTGGCGATCGTCACCGGAGGTTCGTCCGGCATTGGCTTTGAAACCCTGCGCCTGCTGCTGGGCGAAGGGGCAAAGGTGGCCTTCTGCGGTCGCGACCCGGACAGGCTCGCCAGCGCGCACGCGGCGCTGCAAAACGAGTACCCCGACGGCGAAATTTTCTCTTACCGCTGCGACGTGCTCAACGCCGACGAGGTGCAGGCCTTTGCGCAGGCGGTGAATACGCGTTTTGGCGCGGCGGACATGCTGATCAACAACGCCGGGCAGGGCTACGTGGCGCACTTCAACGACACCCCGCGCGAGGCCTGGCTGCACGAAGCGGAGCTGAAACTCTTCGGCGTGATCAACCCGGTGCAGGCGTTTCAGGCGCTGCTGGAGCAGTCCGATATCGCCTCTATCACCTGCGTCAACTCCCTGCTGGCGCTCCAGCCGGAGGAGCACATGATTGCCACCTCCGCCGCCCGCGCCGCGCTGCTGAACATGACGCTCACGCTCTCGAAAGAGCTGGTGGGCAAAGGCATCCGCGTGAACTCCATTCTGCTCGGCATGGTCGAGTCCGGCCAGTGGCAGCGCCGCTTCGAGAACCGCGCGGATAAAAGCCAGAGCTGGCCCGAGTGGACGGCGGATATCGCCCGCAAACGCGGCATTCCGATGGCGCGCCTCGGCAAGCCGCAGGAGCCCGCGCAGGCGCTGCTGTTCCTCGCCTCGCCGCTGGCGTCGTTTACCACCGGCGCAGCGCTGGACGTTTCCGGCGGCTTCTGCCGTCACCTGTAAGGACGCATCATGAAAAAGGTCATGTTAATTGGTTTTGGCGCCATGGCGCAGGCGGTGATTGAACGCCTGCCTGCCGGGGTGACGATTGGCTGGATCGTCGCGCGCGAGTCTCACCACGCGGCGATTGCGAAACAGTTTGGCGATGCGGCGGTGGCGCTGGCCTCGCCGATGGAGTGCGCGGAAACGCCCGATCTGGTGCTGGAGTGCGCCAGCCAGCAGGCGGTGGCGCAGTACGGCGAAGACATTCTGCGTCGCGGCTGGCATCTGGCGGTGATCTCCACCGGGGCACTGGCCGACAGCGCCCTCGAACAGCGGCTGCTCGCGGCGGGCGGCAGGCTGACGCTGCTCTCTGGGGCGGTAGCGGGTATCGACGGGCTGGCGGCGGCGAAGGAGGGCGGGCTTGAGCGCGTCACCTACCGCTCGCGCAAAAGCCCGGCCAGCTGGCGCGGGAGCTACGCCGAGCAGCTGATCGATCTGAACGCGGTGTCCGACGCGCAGGTCTTCTTTGAAGGCAGCGCCCGCGAGGCCGCGCGGCTGTTCCCGGCCAACGCCAACGTGGCGGCAACCGTCGCCCTCGGCGGCGTGGGGATGGACGATACCCGCGTGCAGCTGATGGTGGATCCGGCGACAAAACGCAACACCCACACGCTGCACGTCGAGGGGCTGTTCGGGGAGTTCCATCTTGAGCTGAGCGGCCTGCCGCTGGCCTCTAACCCGAAAACCTCCACCCTGGCGGCACTCAGCGCGGTACGCGCCTGCCGTGAACTGGCGCAGCGCTAAGGAGCCACGATGGAAGAGCAGAAGATTTTTATTGGCGGCCAGTGGCGACACGGCGGCGGCAACCCGATGCAGAGCCACTTCCCGGCGGACGGATCGCTCAACGCAACGCTGCGCGCGGCCAGCCCCGACGATCTGGAAGAGGCGATCGCGGCAGGGGATCGCGCGTGGCGGGATCCGGCCTGGCGCAACAGCCTGCCGCACGTCCGCGCGAAGATCCTGCATAAGGTGGCGGATCTGATCGAGTCCCGCGCTGATGCGCTGGCGCAGATGCAGAGTCGCGACAACGGTAAACCGCTGGCGGAAGCGCGCGGGCTGGTGATGAGCGCGGCGGGAACCGCGCGCTACTTCGCCGCCGCCTGCGAGCTGCTGGAAGGGGAGCTGCCGACGCCGCGCCAGCCCGATTTGCTGACCCTGAGCCGCTATGAGCCGCTCGGCGTGGTGGCGGCGATCACGCCGTGGAACTCGCCGATTGCCAGCGAAATGCAGAAAGTGGCGCCCGCCATCGCGGCGGGGAACGCGGTGATTTTAAAACCCGCCGAGGCCACGCCGCTGATGGCGCTGGAGCTGGCGCGGATCTTTGAGCAGGCCGGGCTTCCTGCCGGGCTGCTGAGCGTGCTGCCGGGCAAAGGCTCGGTAATTGGCGACGCGCTGGCGCGCCATCCTAAAGTTCGCAAAATTTCCTTTACCGGCGGCACGACCACGGGGCGGCATCTGGCGCACGTGGCGGCGGAAAAGCTTATCCCCGCGTCGCTGGAGCTGGGCGGTAAATCCCCGACCATCGTGCTGGAAGACGCGGACATCGAGCAGGCCGCGCGCGGCATCTGCTACGGCATTTTCAGCTCGGCGGGTCAGGCCTGTATTGCCGGGTCGCGGCTGTTTATCCACGAGAGCCTTTACGCTCCGCTGATGGCGCGGCTGCTGGAGCTAACCCGCGGGCTGCGCGTCGGGCATCCGTTTACCGACGGCACGCACGTCGGGCCGCTGATTAACGACAAACATCGTCAGAGCGTTCAGGAGTACGTCGAGCTGGCGAAGCGAGAAGGGGGCCGCGTGCTGTGCGGCGGGGAGATCCCGGCGGATCCTGCTCTTGCCAACGGCAGCTTCTTCCAGCCGACGATTATTGAAGGGCTGAGCAACAGCGCCCGCGCCTGCCAGGAGGAGATCTTCGGCCCGGTGCTGGTCGCAATGCCGTTTTGCGATGAAGCGGCATTGATCAGCGAGGCGAACGACTCGGTCTACGGCCTGGCGGCGGGGATCTGGACGCGCGACACCGGACGCGCGCTGCGCCTGAGCGAGCAGCTTGAGGCGGGCACGGTATGGATCAATACCTACAAAGTGTTTGCGATTTCGACCCCGTTCGGGGGCTTTAAAGAGAGCGGTCTGGGCCGCGAAAAGGGCATTCAGGGGCTGAAGGCCTGGATGCAGCAAAAGAGCATTTATCTGGCGACGGGTAACAGCGTCAACCACTGGTGCGACTGAGAAAGGGTGAGCAATGAGCGAAATGATAACCGTCGGCGACGCCATCGCCAGAACGCTGGAGCAGTATCAGGTTGAGGCCATCTACGGCGTCATCTCTATTCACAACCTGCCGATCGCCGACGCGGTCGGGCAGCGCGGCAACATCCGCTTCGTGCCCGCGCGCGGTGAAGCCGGTTCCGTCACCATGGCCGATGCCCACGGGCGTTTTTCCGGCCTCGGCGTGGCGCTGACCAGCACCGGGGCAGGGGCGGGTAACGCCGTGGGGGCGCTGGTGGAGGCGATGAACGCCTGCACGCCGCTGCTGCACTTAACCGGGCAGGTGGAAAAAGCCTGGCTCGATGCCGACACCGGGTTTATCCATGAAACCCGCGACCAGCTGACCTTCCTGAAGGCCAGCTCAAAACGGGCGTACCGCATCAGCAACGCCAGCCAGGCGATAGCGATCCTGCACAAAGCCATTCAGGAGGCGCAAACCCCGCCGTGCGGGCCGGTCTCCGTGGAAATTCCGATTGATATTCAGGGCGCGAAAATCCCGCACTCGCTGGTGACGGCGCCCGTCAAACCCGCGGCGGCGTGCGGCGTTGATCCCACGGTGGTCGATACCCTGTGGGCGCAGCTTAAGCAGGCGAAACAGCCGCTGCTGTGGCTCGGCGGCGGCGCGCTCGGCAGCGTTAGCGCGGTGAAAAAGCTGGCGGACGCGGGCATCACCGTTATCTCCAGCACCCACGCGCGCGGCGTGCTGCCGGACGCCCATCGCGCCAGCCTGCGGGCGTTTCATAACTCGCCGTCGGTGGAGGCGCTTATTTCGCGCTGTGATTTCACGCTGGTGGCGGGCTCGCGCCTGCGCAGCAACGAAACCCGCTCCTGGACGCTTGAGCTGCCGCACCCGCGCGTGCAGATCGATATCGATCCGGCGGCGGCGAGCCGTAACTATCTGATGGATAACACCCTGATCGCGGACTGTTCTGCCCTGCTCGACGCGCTGGCTGAAAAAGCGCAGGGGCGGGAATGGGGTAACGCGCAGTGGGACGGTGAGGTAAAAGAGGCGGTGCATCAGGCAGAGCAGGGGCTGCGCGAGCAGTGCGGGGCCTACGCGACGCTTAACGATGCGATTGCGAAGGCGCTGCCGGACGATGGCCTGCTGGTGCGCGATATTACCGTTTCCGGCAGCCTGTGGGGCAGCCGACTGTTCCGCGCCAGCGGCCCGCTGATGAACATTCACTCTCTGGCGGGGGCGATTGGCATGGGGCTGCCGATGGCGATCGGCACCGCGATTGCCAATCCGCAGCGCAAAGTGGTGGGGCTGGTGGGCGACGGCGGCCTCAGCCTGAATCTGGGCGAGCTGGCGACGCTGGCGCAGGAGAAAGCCAACGTGACGCTGCTGGTGATGAACGACGGCGGTTACGGGGTGATGCGCGGCATCCAGGACAAGTACTTCGGCGGGCGTCAGTATTACAACGAACTGCACACGCCGGACTTTACCCTGCTGGCGCAGGCCATCGGTTTACAGGCGTGGAGCGTGGAGCGGGCGGAGGATTTCGATGCGGTCATGACCGAAGCGCTGGCGATGCCGGGGCCGTCGGTGGTGGAAGTGCGGATGGGGCAGATTGGCGCCCTGAAGTTCGCCGGGCCGCCGCAGAAGACGCTTTACTAGCTGTGTAGTGCGGTCTGATGCCCTCACCCCAGCCCTCTCCCACAGGGAGAGGGTGTTTTAATTTCCCTCTCCCTGCGGGAGAGGGTTAGGGTGAGGGGAAAAACTTAGAACACGTTAAACGGATATTCCACGTACACGCGGATCTCGTCCCCGTCCACGTTGTAATCGCTGGCGTTGCTGGAAACGCGCAGCACCGAATAACGCAGCTTCAGCTTCAGATCTTTCGCCGGGCCGTCCTGCACCTGGTACTGAACCTGGTTAAACCACTCGTGCTCTTTACCGTTGCTGGTTTCAGAGGTTTTGATGTTGTCGCCGCGCACGTAGGCGGTGGTCCAGCTCAGGCCCGGCAGGCCCAGCCCGCCAAAGTCCAGTCCGTAGGAGGCCTGCCATGAGCGCTCGTCTTCGCCGTTAAAATCAGACCAGTAGGAGTTCGCCAGCCAGATGGTGTTGCCGCCGTCACCCACGCCGCCACGATCGCGATAGCCGCCGTAGTTATAGCCGGTGCTGCCGCTGCTCTGCTGGTACGCCACTTTGAACGTGTGAATGTCCCAGATGTAGCTTGCCGCCAGGCTCCAGATGGTGTTGCTACGACCGGTATCGAGGCTGTCGGCGTAACCCTGGTCCAGACGGGAGTTGTAGCCGTTAAAGTCGAGCACCAGCTGCTGCCCGGTGCTGAACGGCTGTTTGAAGTTCATGCCCAGATACTGCTTGTTCATCACCTCTTCGTTATGAGAGGCGTACAGCGCGCCGCTGAACTGGTCGTTAAACTGGTAGCTCGCGCCGCCGAAGGAGAGGCTCTTCAGGCCGCTGTCGTGGCGGTCGTCGCTTTTACGCTGTTCGTCGGTGAAGTAACCGGCGTTTACTTCCAGGCCGTCGATCTCTTTGGAGGTCAGCATCGTCCCGGTATAGCTTTCAAACAGCAGGCGGGAGTTGTCGGCGTTGATAATCGGCAGCTCGGGGCGCTGATTACCGTAGCTCAGCACGGTGTTGGAGAAACGCATTTTGGCGGTAGCGCCAAACTTCGCCAGATCGGACTTCGCGCGGCCATCGTCTTCCTGTTTAAAGAAGTCGATCCCGCCCGCACCGCTCTTGCCGCGGCCGCCGTCCAGACGCACGCCGTACTGGGCAATGCCGTCCACGCCAAAGCCGACCAGCCCTTCGGTATAGCCGGATTCAAAGGTCGCAACGATACCCTGACCCCATTCGGCTTTATCCTGCTGGCCCTGATGATAGTCGCGGCTGATATAGGCGTTACGTAAAAACAGATCTAAATGGCTGTCGTTAACAAAACCCTGGCTGTCAGATTGCTGGCTTGCAACGGCAGGCAATGCAGCAAATAAACTTAATGCAACGAACGATAATTGTTTTTTCACGGAGGGAACATCTCTGTATTAATAGATTTATTTGAATGACGCGCGGGAAATAATTACCGGAAAGTTTACCGATTGCAATAATTATGTGACCAATTATTTCTGAAGGAAATGCTGATGCGGCGCGGCTTGCAGAGGTGTTATCGATACGTGCGGTTAAGTTAACAATTCATGCGAAATAAAAAGGAGGCAAAATTGCCTCCTTCCAAAATTATTTAATTCCGTCTGCCGTCATGCGGTCGCGAATATGTTGTGCGCGCGCTTCAGAGGCCGGGTGATCGTCAAACATCGAGCTTTGACGTCCCGCTTCCTGTTTCGCCAGCTTTTCGAAGCTGGTGGCTAAGCCGACCGGATTAATGCCGCGTTTGCGCAACAGATCGTAAGAGTAGTCATCCGCCTCGGATTCCTGACGCTGGGAGAACTGGGAGTTGACCAGTTTTTCACCCATGTCGCCAAGCTGAGACTGGGACAGGCTGCCCACGATGCCGCCGGCAGAGGCCGCCGCCGCGCGAACCGCGTTGGTGCCCAGCGCCACCTGCATCCCTTTCTTCACGTGGCCGAGCGCGACGTGGCCCATTTCGTGTCCGATAACGGCTTCCACTTCGTTGTCGGTCATCATGTCCATCAGGCCGCTGTAAACGCGGATACAGCCGTTAGCCATCGCGAAGGCGTTGACGTCTTTCGCCATGTAAACCTTGTAGTTCACCGCCTGACCGTTGATGTTGTCGCCCAGCGCGGAAGCAATCTTATTCAGACGCTGCGCGTAAGTGCTGCTGGCAGGCGCGATGGTCGCCTTGCCGTCCATCTCTGTACAGGCCTGGTCGCTCAACGCCTTCACCTGAGCATCGCTCAGGGAGTAGGCCTGAAAAGCTTCCGCGCCGGAGGTCATCAGGCCGTTAGAGTCCATATTCTGACAGCCGCTCAGCAGGAGCGTTGTACCCAGGGCCAGCACTATTGCACGCATTTTCATGAGGTTGCTTCCGTACTCGTTAGTCTGAATTTTATCCGAAATATGCACCGCTCAGGGGGCGGCGTCGGCTAAGTATAAGGAATATGCACGAGGCCGGGCGAGTAGATTGCGCAACCTGCGAGCATGATCCAGAGATTTCTTAAGCGGCAAAAGAATGGTCCATGTACATGCTTTGTCGCTTGGGTTACATTGTTGGCACTTTTTTCCGGCGTAGCCCAAAACGCGCTGTCGTCAAGGGCATGGCCTTTAACAGTCCGATCTGGAGTTAAAATGTCCTCACGTAAAGAGCTTGCTAATGCTATTCGTGCGCTGAGCATGGACGCAGTACAGAAAGCCAAATCCGGTCACCCGGGCGCCCCTATGGGCATGGCTGACATTGCCGAAGTCCTGTGGCGTGATTTCCTGAACCACAACCCGCAGAACCCATCATGGGCTGACCGCGACCGTTTCGTCCTGTCTAACGGCCACGGCTCTATGCTGATCTACAGCCTGCTGCACCTCACTGGCTACGACCTGCCAATCGAAGAACTGAAAAACTTCCGTCAGCTGCACTCTAAAACGCCAGGTCACCCGGAAGTGGGTTACACCGCGGGCGTTGAAACCACCACCGGCCCGCTGGGTCAGGGTATTGCTAACGCCGTTGGTTTCGCGATTGCAGAAAAAACGCTGGCTGCGCAGTTCAACCGTCCGGGTCACGACATCGTTGACCACTTCACCTATGCGTTCATGGGCGACGGCTGCATGATGGAAGGCATTTCTCACGAAGTGTGCTCCCTGGCAGGTACCCTGAAGCTGGGCAAACTGGTTGCGTTCTATGACGACAACGGCATCTCCATTGACGGTCACGTTGAAGGCTGGTTCACCGACGATACCGCAGCGCGTTTCGAAGCCTACGGCTGGCACGTTGTGCGCGGCGTTGATGGCCACGATGCTGACTCGATTAAACGTGCAGTAGAAGAAGCGCGTTCCGTCACTGACAAACCGTCCCTGCTGATGTGCAAAACCATCATCGGTTTCGGCTCGCCAAACAAAGCGGGTACACACGACTCCCACGGTGCGCCGCTGGGCGACGCGGAAATCGCGCTGACTCGCGAGCAGCTTGGCTGGAAATACCCTGCATTCGAAATCCCATCTGAAATCTATGCCCAGTGGGATGCAAAAGAAGTGGGCCAGGCGAAAGAGTCTGCGTGGAACGAGAAGTTTGCCGCTTACGCGAAAGCCTTCCCGCAGGAAGCCGCTGAATTTACCCGTCGTATGAAGGGCGACATGCCGTCTGACTTCGACGCGAAAGCGAACGAATTCATCGCCAAACTGCAAGCGAACCCATCCAAAATCGCCAGCCGTAAAGCGTCCCAGAATGCGATCGAAGCCTTTGGTCCTCTGCTGCCAGAATTCCTCGGCGGCTCCGCTGACCTGGCGCCATCTAACCTGACCCTGTGGTCTGGTTCTAAGCCAATCAACGAAGATGCTGCCGGTAACTACATCCATTACGGTGTACGTGAATTTGGTATGACGGCTATCGCGAACGGTATCGCGCTGCACGGTGGTTTCCTGCCGTACACCTCTACCTTCCTAATGTTCGTTGAGTACGCGCGCAACGCCGTGCGTATGGCTGCGCTGATGAAACAGCGTCAGGTGATGGTCTACACCCACGACTCCATCGGTCTGGGCGAAGATGGCCCGACTCACCAGCCGGTTGAGCAGGTGGCATCTCTGCGCGTTACGCCAAACATGAGCACATGGCGTCCGTGTGACCAGGTTGAATCCGCGGTAGCGTGGAAATACGGCGTTGAGCGTCACGACGGCCCGACCGCGCTGATCCTCTCCCGTCAGAACCTGGCACAGCAGGAGCGTACTGAAGAGCAGCTGGCAAACATCGCTCGCGGTGGTTACGTGCTGAAAGACTGCGCGGGCCAGCCGGAACTCATCTTCATTGCGACCGGTTCCGAAGTTGAACTGGCCGTTGCTGCATGGGAAAAACTGACCGCAGAAGGCGTGAAGGCGCGCGTGGTGTCCATGCCGTCTACCGATGCGTTCGACAAGCAGGACGCGGCTTACCGTGAATCCGTACTGCCTAAAGCGGTTTCCGCTCGCGTGGCGGTGGAAGCGGGTATCGCTGACTACTGGTTCAAATACGTGGGCCTGAACGGCGCCATCGTCGGCATGACCACCTTCGGTGAATCTGCTCCGGCAGAGCTGCTGTTCGAAGAGTTCGGCTTCACCGTTGAGAACGTTGTCGCGAAAGCGAAAGAACTGCTGTAATTGCTGTTTTGCCCGGTGGCGCTACGCTTACCGGGCCTACAAATGGCACGAAAGTAGGCCGGGTAAGCGCTAGCGCGTCACCCGGCTTTTTTGTCGGCATTATTCCATCCAAAATGTGACGCAAGTCATATAGCTAGCTTATTCATCTGGACAGACATTCCTTTTATTCACCGATTCGCTTATTCTTGCTGAAGCGTTTCAGTCGATTAAATGTTCGACAATTGACCAATCAATCGCAGTTTGTGACAGCAAGGATTCCCCTTCGGGCGTAGCTGGATTACTCTTTCAGCCACCTCAAACCCAGGGATAGCTTTGCAGGAGATCTATGACCGTACGCGTAGCGATTAATGGCTTCGGTCGCATCGGGCGCAACGTGGTTCGTGCTTTATATGAATCCGGGCGTCGTGCGGAAATCACCGTGGTGGCAATCAATGAACTGGCGGATGCTACGGGCATGGCGCATTTATTGAAATATGACACCAGCCATGGCCGCTTTGCCTGGGACGTTCGCCAGGAAAGAGATCAGCTCTTCGTCGGCGACGATGTGATTCGCGTACTGCATGAGCGCACCATCGAGGCGCTACCGTGGCGTGAACTGGGTGTGGATGTGGTGCTCGACTGTACCGGCGTGTACGGCAACCGTGAACACGGTGAAGCGCATCTGGTAGCGGGGGCGAAAAAGGTCCTCTTCTCCCATCCCGGCAGTAACGATCTCGACGCAACCATCGTCTTCGGCGTAAACCAGCACGAGCTACAGGCCGAACACCGCATTGTCTCCAACGCCTCCTGCACCACCAACTGCATTATTCCGGTCATTAAACTGCTAGACGATGCGTACGGCATTGAATCAGGCACCGTGACCACGATTCACTCCGCCATGCACGATCAGCAGGTTATCGACGCGTATCATCCTGATTTACGACGCACTCGCGCAGCGAGCCAGTCCATAATCCCGGTTGATACTAAACTGGCTGCGGGGATCACCCGAATTTTCCCCCAGTTTAACGACCGTTTTGAGGCCATTGCGGTTCGCGTACCGACCATCAACGTCACCGCAATCGATCTTAGCGTGACGGTGAAAAAACCGGTAAAAGCCTGTGAAGTCAACCTGTTGCTGCAAAAAGCGGCACAGGGTGCATTTCATGGTATAGTTGACTATACGGAATTACCGTTGGTCTCAGTGGATTTTAACCACGACCCGCACAGCGCCATTGTTGATGGCACACAAACGCGCGTCAGTGGCGCACACCTTATCAAGACGCTGGTCTGGTGTGATAACGAATGGGGCTTTGCTAACCGAATGATCGACACGACGTTAGCAATGGCCGCGAAAGGTTTCAGGTAGAGCGCATGTTGCGCTTGCAAAACTTTTAGAATCAACGAGAGGATTCACCATGTCTGTAATTAAGATGACCGATCTGGATCTGGCTGGTAAACGCGTTTTCATCCGTGCCGATCTGAACGTACCAGTTAAAGATGGCAAAGTGACCAGCGACGCACGTATCCGTGCTTCCCTGCCAACCATCGAACTGGCGCTGAAGCAAGGTGCAAAAGTGATGGTCACCTCCCACCTGGGTCGTCCGACTGAAGGCGAATACAACGAAGAGTTCTCTCTGCTGCCGGTTGTTAATTACCTGAAAGACAAACTGTCTAACCCGGTTCGCCTGGTCAAAGATTACCTCGACGGCGTTGACGTTGCTGAAGGTGAGCTGGTTGTTCTGGAAAACGTTCGCTTCAACAAAGGCGAAAAGAAAGACGACGAAACCCTGTCCAAAAAATACGCTGCGCTGTGTGACGTGTTCGTAATGGATGCGTTCGGTACGGCTCACCGTGCTCAGGCGTCTACCCATGGTATCGGTAAATTCGCAGACGTCGCTTGTGCAGGTCCTCTGCTGGCTGACGAACTGGAAGCACTGGGTAAAGCACTGAAAGAACCAGCACGTCCAATGGTCGCTATCGTTGGCGGTTCTAAAGTGTCTACCAAACTGACCGTTCTGGATTCCCTGTCTAAAATCGCTGACCAGCTGATCGTTGGCGGTGGTATCGCGAACACCTTCGTTGCTGCTCAAGGCCACAACGTGGGTAAATCCCTGTACGAAGCAGACCTGGTTGACGAAGCTAAGCGCCTGCTGAGCACCTGCGATATCCCTGTTCCAACTGACGTTCGCGTTGCAACCGAGTTCTCTGAAACCGCCACTGCAACCCTGAAATCTGTAAACGACATCAAAGATGAAGAGCAGATTCTGGACCTGGGCGACGTGTCTGCCGAGAAACTGGCTGGCATCCTGAAGAATGCGAAAACCATTCTGTGGAACGGTCCGGTTGGCGTGTTCGAATTCCCGAACTTCCGTAAAGGTACTGAAATCGTTGCTAACGCCATCGCAGACAGCGAAGCATTCTCTATCGCAGGCGGCGGCGACACCCTGGCAGCTATCGACCTGTTCGGTATCGCTGACAAAATCTCCTACATCTCCACTGGTGGCGGCGCGTTCCTCGAATTCGTGGAAGGCAAAGTTCTGCCAGCAGTAGCAATGCTCGAAGAGCGCGCTAAGAAGTAAGCCATTTAAGGGCAGGGTAACCTGCCCAATTTTCAGCGCGCTTTAGGGCACGCACCCCTTTCCAAGGCCGAAGATACAGGACTCGTAACATGTCTAAAATTTTTGATTTCGTAAAACCTGGCGTGATCACTGGTGATGACGTTCAGAAAGTGTTCCAGGTAGCTAAAGAGAACAACTTTGCCCTGCCAGCAGTAAACTGCGTGGGTACTGACTCCATTAACGCCGTACTGGAAACCGCTGCAAAAGTTAAAGCTCCGGTCATCGTACAGTTCTCCAACGGCGGCGCTGCGTTCATCGCGGGTAAAGGCGTGAAAACCGACGTTCCTCAGGGTGCTGCAATCCTGGGTGCTATCTCTGGTGCGCACCACGTACACCAGATGGCTGAACACTACGGTGTTCCAGTTATCCTGCACACTGACCACTGCGCGAAGAAACTGCTGCCGTGGATCGACGGTCTGCTGGACGCGGGTGAAAAACACTTCGCGGCAACCGGTAAGCCACTGTTCTCTTCTCACATGATCGACCTGTCTGAAGAGTCACTGCACGAAAACATCGAAATCTGCTCTAAATACCTGGCGCGCATGGCCAAAATGGACATGACCCTGGAAATCGAACTGGGTTGCACCGGCGGTGAAGAAGACGGCGTGGACAACAGCCACATGGACGCTTCTGCACTGTACACCCAGCCAGAAGACGTTGATTACGCTTACACCGAGCTGAGCAAAATTAGCCCACGCTTCACCATTGCAGCGTCCTTCGGTAACGTACACGGCGTTTACAAACCAGGTAACGTGGTTCTGACCCCAACTATCCTGCGTGATTCTCAGGAATACGTTTCCAAGAAACACAACCTGCCGCACAACAGCCTGAACTTCGTCTTCCACGGCGGTTCCGGTTCTTCTGCTCAGGAAATCAAAGACTCCGTAAGCTACGGCGTAGTGAAAATGAACATCGATACCGACACCCAATGGGCGACCTGGGACGGTATCCTGCAATACTACAAAACCAATGAAGCTTACCTGCAAGGCCAGCTGGGCAACCCGAAAGGCGAAGACCAGCCGAACAAGAAATACTACGATCCACGCGTATGGCTGCGCGCAGCGCAGACTTCCATGGTGACTCGTCTGGAGCAGGCATTCAAAGAGCTGAACGCGGTTGACGTTCTGTAATTTGAGCTGCTGACAGCATCATAAGGCCCGCAAATGCGGGCCTTTTTTTATGGTTTTTCAATCAGCTGTTCTCTCCAGAGAATGTGATCTCTTTGGCAATATCGGCACTTTTTGTTTACCCTTTACTGACCTGCCTGTCTCCACAGGGGATGGATTTTTGTGTTTTGGTTTTGCATAAGGAAGGATGAATGGAAGATCTTGGTGTAGTAGATGGCATTAATAACGCGGGTAACTGGCTGGTTCGCAACCAGGCATTGCTGATTAGCTATGCAGTGAATATTGCCGCAGCAATCGCGATCATCGTAGTGGGTATGATTGTTGCCCGTACCGTATCCAGAGGCATCAACCGCGTCATGCTCTCCCGTCATATTGATGCGACGGTGGCCGATTTTCTTTCAGCGCTGGTACGCTACGGGATCATTGCCTTCACCCTGATTGCGGCGCTGGGTCGCGTAGGCGTGCAGACCGCCTCGGTGATCGCGGTACTCGGTGCCGCCGGTCTGGCCGTGGGTCTGGCGCTCCAGGGTTCGCTGGCAAACCTTGCGGCTGGCGTACTGCTGGTCACGTTCCGTCCTTTCCGCGCGGGTGAATACGTTGATTTGGGCGGTACCGCCGGTACGGTTCTTAACGTGCAGATTTTCTCCACCACGCTGCGCTCAGCGGACGGCAAAATTGTTATTGTGCCTAACAAAAAGGTCATCGACGGCAATATCACTAACTTTTCCCGCGAGCCGGTGCGTCGTAACGAGCTGATTATTGGCGTCGGTTATGATTCCGATACCGAGCTGGTTAAAAAGCTGATCACCGACATTATTCAGTCCGACGAGCGTATCCTTAAAGATCGCGAAATGACCGTACGCCTGAACGAGCTTGGCGCGTCGTCCATTAACTTTGTGGTGCGCATCTGGAGTAAAAGCGGCGACCTGCAAAACGTTTACTGGGACGTGCTGGAGCGCATCAAGCGTGAGTTCGACGCGAACGGCATCAGCTTCCCGTATCCGCAGATGGACGTAAATCTCAAGCGCGAGAAAGCAGCCGAATAATTTGCTTTCACGTAGGCCCGGTAAGCGCTAGCGCCACCGGGCTTTGTTTTTATAAGTATTGCTAATCCCCAATTAAAATTATCCATTTCCTCTAATGTCGTTCCCGCAGTATAGTCAGCGCCCAGGACAATTTTGTGAGAGTGACGTGATGTTATCCTATTATTTTCAAGGTCTTGCCCTAGGCGCGGCCATGATCCTTCCCCTCGGCCCGCAGAACGCGTTTGTTATGAATCAGGGCATTCGCCGCCAGTATCATCTGATGATTGCGCTGCTGTGCGCGGTCAGCGATTTACTGCTTATTTGCGCCGGAATATTCGGCGGCAGCGCGCTGCTGATGCAGTCCCCGTGGCTGCTGGCGCTGGTGACCTGGGGCGGCGTGGCGTTCCTGCTCTGGTATGGCTTTGGCGCACTGAAAACGGCGATGAGCAGCAATATTGAGCTGGCGAGCGCCGAGGTGATGAAGCAGGGGCGCTGGAAGATTATCGTCACCATGCTGGCGGTTACCTGGCTTAACCCGCACGTGTATCTTGATACCTTCGTGGTGCTGGGCAGCCTTGGCGGACAGCTGGACGTCGAGCCGAAACGCTGGTTCGCGCTGGGGACGGTGAGCGCCTCCTTCCTGTGGTTCTTCGGGTTAGCCATTCTGGCGGCCTGGCTGGCCCCGCGTTTGCGAACCGCGAAAGCGCAGCGCATCATTAATACGCTGGTCGGCCTGGTGATGTGGTTTATTGCTTTCCAGCTCGCGAAAGACGGCATTTCCCACGTACAGGGTTTGCTCAACTAAGCCTTGTCTTATGGACAATTGTGCAGGACGCGCTAAGCTTGCTGCCATGCGCCCTGTTGATGGGGCACTCTTCGCAACATGGAGGAATGACAGTGAAGTTTAAAGTGATGGCCCTGGCGGCATTAGTAAGTTTTGGTGGGGTGTCCGCTCAGGCAAATGAATTGCCTGCTGGCCCGCACATTGTGACCTCAGGTACGGCCAGCGTAGACGCCGTACCGGATGTGGCAACCCTCGCAATCGAAGTCAACGTGGCTGCAAAAGACGCCGCCTCTGCCAAGAAGCAGGCAGACAATCGTGTTGCGCAATATCTCTCTTTCCTCGAACAAAACGGCATAGCGAAAAAGGATATCAACTCTGCGAACCTGCGCACTCAGCCGGATTACGACTATCAGAACGGCAAAAGCATTCTGAAAGGCTACCGTGCGGTACGTACCGTGGAAGTGACGCTGCGCCAGCTTGATAAGCTTAACTCTCTGCTGGATGGCGCGCTGAAGGCGGGTCTGAACGAAATCCGTTCTGTCTCACTGGGCGTTGCGCAACCGGAGAAGTACAAAGACGAAGCGCGTAAAGCGGCTATTGATGATGCGATCCATCAGGCAGAGCAGCTGGCGTCTGGCTTTAAGAGCAAGCTCGGCCCGGTATATAGCGTGCGCTACCATGTCTCTAACTACCAGCCAAGCCCGATGGTGCGGATGATGAAGGCCGACGCTGCACCGGTTTCTGCTCAGGAAACTTACGAGCAGCCGACGATTCAGTTCGACGATCAGGTGGATGTGGTGTTCCAGCTGGAACCTACAACGGCAGAGCAGCCGAAACCGGCAGCGGCCGAACAGCCTAAACCGGCTCCGGAACAGCCAAAGCCTGCGCCAGCAGAAGAGCCTAAACCTGCGCAATAACCTTCAGGCCGGGTAGGGCGGATTCGCCACCCGGCTTTTTTCTTAGTCCTGTCTCAACACCTTATGACCAAACGCCAGCAGCGCGTCGGTGACGTTGCGCATCATGCGGCTTTCCGGCGCAAAGCGATGCCAGTAGAGCATCCGACGCTGATACAGCCCCGGCGTTAAATCAATCAGCTCGCCGCTTTTCAACTCTTTCTCAATTTGCAGATGCGGGATCATGCAGCAGGTGGTGCCCTGACGCGCGAGCTGCACGAAGGCTTCCGACGAGTTCACGATATGGCACGGCACGCTGCCCGGCGGCAGGTCGAAGTTTTGCTGTAAAAAGGCCTGATGCATATCGTCCAGATGATCGAACGCTACGGCAGGGGCTTTCAGCAGCGCGGCGCGGGTTACGCCGTTCGGGAAGTAGCGCTCGGCGAAGGCTTTTGAACCGACAAACAGGTAATCAAGCGCGCCCAGCTGATCTACCAGGCAGCTTGGCAGCGCCTGAGGCTGGATACTTACCGCCCCAACCACTTCGCCACGGCGCAGACGCTCCTGGGTGCGGGTTTCATCTTCAACCTGTAAATTCAGACGGATAGGGGAGTCGGCCAGCACTGGCGCAAGGGCCGGTAACAGCCAGGTTGCCAGACTGTCGGCGTTTACCGCAAGCGACAGCAGCAGCGGCGTGGAGCCGGTCTGTTCATCGCCCAGCCACTCATCTTCCAGTAGCTCCACCTGGCGCAGCAGTGCGAGCAGCTTCTGGCCTTGCTCCGTTGGACGAGGCGGCACGGTACGCACCAGCAGCGGCTGCCCGAACATGTTTTCAAGCTGTTTGATACGCTGTGAAACCGCGGATTGAGTAATGCACAGCTTCTGCGCCGCGCGCTCAAAACCTCGTTCACGAATAACCGCATCAAGTGCCTGTAGTGTTCTGTAGTCCGGACGTTTCATTGCTCTGGCTGGCTCCTAAATTTTGCTTAATCTGCACTATGACACAATTTTCCCTTCGTGGCAGACGAATTCCACCTCGCGTGTTCTATAATGCCGCCTGAGTTTTCACACCACAGGCAAAACGATCATGACGCAGGATGAACTGAAAAAAGCAGTAGGATGGGCCGCTCTCCAGTACGTGCAACCGGGAACCATTGTTGGTGTAGGTACCGGTTCGACAGCGGCACACTTTATTGATGCACTGGGCACGATGAAAGGACAGATCGAGGGCGCGGTTTCCAGCTCTGATGCCTCCACGGAAAAGCTGAAAAGCCTCGGCATTACCGTTTTCGATCTTAACGAAGTCGATCGCCTGGGGATTTACGTGGACGGCGCGGATGAAATCAACGGCCATATGCAGATGATCAAAGGCGGCGGCGCGGCGCTGACGCGTGAGAAGATCATCGCCTCCGTTGCGGACAAGTTCATCTGTATCGCGGATGCGTCCAAGCAGGTTGATATTCTGGGTAATTTCCCGCTGCCGGTGGAAGTGATCCCTATGGCGCGCAGCGCCGTTGCTCGTCAGCTGGTGAAGCTGGGCGGTCGTCCTGAATATCGTCAGGGCGTGGTGACCGATAACGGTAACGTGATCCTCGACGTACACGGCCTGGAGATTCTGGACGCGGTGGCGATGGAAAATGCGATTAACGCCATTCCGGGCGTAGTCACCGTAGGGTTATTCGCCAACCGTGGCGCGGATGTGGCGCTGATTGGCACCGCCGACGGCGTGAAAACCATCGTAAAATGATCTGACGGGGGGAGCTCTCCCCCCGCTAAAAATATTTTGAAATGCCAAATTCGGTGACTTGTGTCACGCTTTTGCGCCTCATTTGCCGATCCTGCCGCTTTCGTAATTTTACGCAGCATATTCCTCTGCCATTTCGCTCTGTATGACTTTTCTTCAGAGTGCCGACGCAAACGTTCATATTGCCGCAATAGTTTTTTTTGATATGTTGACGGGAGCGGATTTACATCCAGCACAACATCAGTTCAGACAAAAAACAGGGTCGGGTAAATGGCAAAGGTATCACTGGAGAAAGACAAGATTAAATTCCTGCTGGTCGAAGGCGTGCATCAGAAAGCGCTCGATAGCCTTCGTGCGGCAGGGTACACCAACATCGAATTTCATAAAGGCGCGCTGGATACTGAAGAGCTGAAAGCGTCCATCCGTGATGCCCACTTCATTGGCCTGCGATCCCGTACTCACCTGACTGAAGAGGTTATCGCTGCGGCAGAAAAGCTGGTTGCGATTGGCTGTTTCTGCATCGGCACCAACCAGGTTGATCTGAATGCGGCGGCGAAACGCGGTATTCCTGTCTTTAACGCCCCGTTCTCTAACACCCGTTCCGTAGCGGAGCTGGTGATCGGCGAACTGCTGCTTCTGCTCCGCGGTATTCCAGAAGCCAACGCCAAAGCGCACCGCGGCGTGTGGAACAAGCTCGCCTCTGGCTCTTTCGAAGCGCGCGGCAAAAAGCTGGGGATTATCGGCTACGGTCATATCGGCACACAGCTCGGTATTCTGGCTGAATCTCTCGGGATGCACGTCTTCTTCTACGATATTGAAAGCAAGCTGCCGCTGGGTAATGCGACGCAGGTTCAGCATTTGTCTGACCTGCTGAACATGAGCGACGTAGTGAGCCTGCACGTGCCGGAAAATGCCTCTACCAAAAACATGATGGGTGCAGAAGAGCTGGCGCTGATGAAGCCGGGTTCACTGCTGATCAACGCCGCGCGCGGTACGGTTGTCGACATTCCGGCGCTGTGCGATGCGCTCAAGCGTAAGCATCTGGCGGGCGCGGCCATCGACGTATTCCCGACGGAGCCTGCAACCAACAGCGATCCGTTCACCTCTCCGCTGTGCGAGTTCGACAACGTGATCCTGACGCCGCACATCGGCGGCTCAACGCAGGAAGCGCAGGAGAACATCGGTCTGGAAGTGGCGGGCAAACTGAGCAAGTATTCCGACAACGGCTCGACGCTCTCTGCGGTTAACTTCCCGGAAGTCTCTCTGCCGCTGCACGGTGGCCGTCGTCTGCTGCACATCCACGAAAACCGTCCGGGCGTGCTGACCGCCATTAACCAGATTTTTGCCGAGCAGGGCGTCAACATTGCCGCGCAGTATCTGCAAACGAACTCGCAGATGGGTTACGTGGTGATTGATATCGAAGCGACGGAAGAGGTTGCCGAGAAAGCGCTGCAAAGCATGAAGGCCATTCCAGGAACGATTCGCGCGCGTCTGCTGTACTGATTGTGCGAGGTAGATGCAAAACGGTAACGGTAGTTACCGTTTTTTATGTTTTCACCCTCTCCCTGTGGGAGAGGGCTGGGGTGAGGGCATCAGGCTGCACGCCTGTTTCACCACTCCCACAGCTTCGACGGCGTCACCACCGCAGGCAGCGGCACATCCCATTTCTCCACCGGCAGCATATCCACCTGCTGACAATCATGCGCATAGCCCACCGGCTGCACGCCGTACTGCTGCCAGTTTTGCAGCGTCCGGTCATAAAACCCGCCGCCCATGCCCAAGCGCTGGCCTTGATTATCAAACGCCACCAGCGGCGCGATCAGCACATCCAGCTGTGAAAGCGGAAGCACGTCGCGCACGTCGAGTTTCGGCTCGGTGATTTTCAGACGATTTACCACCAGCTCGCTGTGCGGATGGTAGTTCAGGAACAACAGATTGCCCTCGCTAAAGGGATGCAGAACGGGGAGATAAACCTGCTTTCCGGCACGCCAGAGTTGGTCAATCAGCGGCTGGGTATCAAGCTCGCCATCAAACGAGAGAAACAACGCGACAGTGTGGGCCAGCACCACGGGCGGATAGGCCATCATGCGTGCAGCGGCCTGTTGGGCGAAATGCGTTTGCTGTTCAGAGGTTAACGCGCGACGGCGTTTGCGGATTAACTGACGGATTTCTTGTCGCGATGCAGAAACTTCAGGAAATTGAGTCATGGTAGCTGGTAGATGAAGAGAGAGGGAATCTCCGAGATGCCGCCGCAGGCTGTAACCCTTGAACCCTTGGTTCAAGGTGAATGTGTCGTCATAGTTTTAAGGCTTCTCGGACGAACCGAGCATGCTCACCAACCATGGAGCGCCACATTCTTGTGGTATGAAATATCGGCTCAGGGGACTGGCCCGCTTGCGAACATCTCAGAGAAATTTTGTCTTCACAGTTACTCTACCATAGTCAACTGCGAAGTGTTATTCAAACTTAGGTCCCGGTCTTTCGGGATTGCGACCCTGATCAAGCAATGCCTGTTCAATGGTCTGTTGGAGCATTTTAATACGTTGCTCCATGCTCGCCGCGTAGTCGCGGGTCTTCGCTTTTTCCTGAGTCAGTTCATAGCTGATGTTCAACGCGGCGATAAACACCAACTGCTCAGTATTTGTGACTCTAGTGCGTTCTTTTAGATCTTGCAACCGCTGATTCAAATCGTCCGCAGCCTGATTCAAAGCATCCCTTTGTTCAGGTGGACAATTCACTCGCAGTGAACGGCCAAAAATCTGGAGATCGACGGGTTGTGCAGACATGCCACCTTCCTGCTGATTGACTGCGCTGCCTTCGCTTACAGCCCCGGGGGCTGCGAAGGGGCGACACTATAGCTACCCTGATGTGAAGATACAAGCCCTTTTCTGGTATCACCAGGGTCCAAAGTGGTAGCATATCATGAATATCCTCCCTTTGATGACGAATGCGTATGTCTATACAGAACGAAATGCCTGGTTACACCGAAGTCAGCCAGTTCCTGAACCAGCAGGGAGTCGGATTAACCCCTGCCGAAATGCACGGTCTGATCAGTGGGATACTGTGTGGCGGAAACAGCGACAGCTCATGGCAGCCGCTGGTTCACGACCTGACCAACGAAGGTCTGGCCTTTGGCCACGAGCTTGCTGAAGCGCTGCGTAAAATGCACTCCGCGACCAGCGACTCGCTTGAAGACGATGGCTTCCTTTTTCAGCTTTATCTGCCTGATGGCGATGACGTCAGCGTGTTCGATCGCGCCGACGCGCTCGCGGGTTGGGTAAACCACTATCTGCTGGGGCTTGGCGTATCACAGCCTAAACTGGATAAAGTGACCGGCGAAGCGGGTGAAGCTATCGACGATCTGCGTAATATCGCGCAGCTTGGCTACGACGAGGACGAAGACCAGGAAGAGCTGGAGATGTCCCTCGAAGAGATCATTGAGTACGTCCGTGTTGCCGCACTGCTGTGCCACGACACCTTCACGCGCTCGCAGCCAACCGCACCGGAAGTCCAAAAACCGACCTTACATTAAAAACAACAACGCACAGGGGATGTCATGGTTATTTCTACGCTTGAGTATTCTCGCCGTCGTCAGGCGCTGCTGGAGCAGATGCAGCCAGGAAGCGCCGCGCTGATCTTCGCCGCGCCCGAAGTCACGCGCAGCGCCGACAGCGAATATCCTTATCGTCAAAGCAGCGATTTCTGGTACTTCACCGGCTTTAACGAGCCGGAAGCGGTACTGGTGCTGATTAAGAGCAATGACACCCACAACCACAGCGTCATCTTCAACCGCGTGCGCGATCTCACAGCCGAAATCTGGTTTGGTCGCCGCCTGGGGCAAGAGGCCGCGCCGGAAAAGCTCGGCGTCGACCGCGCCCTGGCGTTTAGCGAAATCAACCAGCAGCTGTATCAGCTGCTCAACGGTCTGGACGTGCTCTACCACGCGCAGGGCGAATACGCTTACGCTGATGAGATCGTCTTCACCGCGCTCGACAAGCTGCGCAAAGGCTCGCGTCAGAATTTAACCGCCCCGGCGACCCTCACCGACTGGCGTCCCGTGGTGCATGAAATGCGCCTGTTCAAATCCGAAGAAGAGCTTGCGGTGATGCGCCGCGCGGGTGAGATCAGCGCGCTGGCGCATACCCGCGCGATGGAAAAATGCCGTCCCGGAATGTTTGAGTATCAGCTCGAAGGCGAAATTCACCACGAGTTCAACCGTCACGGCGCGCGCTATCCTTCCTACAACACCATCGTGGGCGGCGGCGTGAACGGCTGCATCCTCCACTACACGGAAAACGAAAGTGAACTGCGCGATGGCGATCTGGTGCTGATCGACGCCGGGTGTGAATACCTGGGCTATGCGGGGGATATCACCCGTACCTTCCCGGTGAACGGCAAATTCACCCCCGCGCAGCGCGCGATTTACGACATCGTGCTGGAATCACTGGAAACCTCGCTGAAGCTTTACCGTCCGGGCACGTCTATTCAGGACGTTACCGGCGAGGTGGTGCGCATTATGATTAGCGGCCTGGTGAAGCTGGGCATCCTGAAAGGGGATATCGATACCCTGATTACGGAAAACGCGCATCGTCCGTTCTTTATGCATGGCCTGAGCCACTGGCTGGGGCTGGACGTGCATGACGTCGGGGCTTATGGCCCGGATCGTTCACGTCCGCTGGAGCCGGGGATGGTCCTGACCGTGGAGCCGGGGCTCTATATCGCGCCGGATGCGGACGTGCCGGAGGAGTATCGCGGGATCGGCATTCGTATCGAAGACGACATCGTGATTACCGAAACCGGTAATGAAAACCTGACCGCGAGCGTCGTGAAAAACGCGGACGATATCGAGGCGCTGATGGCAGCGGCACGCGCATGAGCGTGATCATCGTTGGCGGCGGCATGACCGGAGCCACGCTTGCTCTGGCTATCTCGCATTTAACCCGTGGGCAGCTTCCGGTTCATCTGATCGAAGCGGTCGCGCCAAATGCCACCGATCATCCCGGCTTTGATGCCCGCGCCATCGCGCTCGCACAGGGCACCTGCCAGCAGCTGTCGCGCATTGGCATCTGGCAGGCGATTGCCGATCGCGCCACGCCAATTAATACCGTGCACGTCAGCGATCGCGGTCATGCGGGTTTTGTCACCCTCGACGCGCACGATTACCGCATCGACGCGCTCGGGCAGGTTGTCGAGCTGCATGACGTCGGCCTGCGCCTGTTCCGACAGCTTCAGGACGCGCCGGGCGTGACCCTGCACTGTCCGGCGCGGGTGGCAAGCTTCACCCGCAACGAAGAGGCGGTCAGCGTCACGCTGGAAGACGGCACAACTCTGGAGGGGCAGCTTCTGGTTGCCGCAGACGGCTCGCGCTCCACGATTGGCAGCCAGTGCGGCATTCAGTGGCGCGCTCATCCTTACGGGCAGGTTGCGGTGATTGCCAACGTTTCTACCGCGGGCGACCACAACGGTCGGGCGTTTGAGCGATTCACGCAGCACGGTCCGCTGGCGATGCTGCCGATGTCCCAGGGGCGCAGTTCGCTGGTGTGGTGCCATCCGCAGGATAAAGCCGAGGACGTGCTAAGCTGGTCTGATGAACGTTTTTGTTCTGAGCTGCAAAAAGCCTTCGGCTGGCGGCTTGGGCGTATCACCCATGCGGGCAAACGGGCGGCGTATCCCCTGTCGTTAACCACCGCCTCGCAGGTGATTTCCCATCGCGTGGCGCTGGTGGGCAATGCCGCGCAGACCCTGCACCCGATTGCCGGACAGGGCTTTAATCTGGGGCTACGCGACGTGATGAGCCTGGCGGAATCGCTGGCGCAGGCGTGGAGCACTCAGCAGGATTGCGGCGCGTATTCTGTACTGAGCCACTACCAGACGCGCCGTCAGGCCGATAAAGCGGCGACCATCGGCGTGACCGATGGTTTAGTGCATCTGTTTGCCAACCGCTGGGCGCCGCTGGTTGCGGGGCGCAACCTCGGGCTGATGGCGATGGAATTATTCATTCCGGCACGCGACGTGCTGGCGCAGCGGACCCTCGGTTGGGTCGCGCGTTAAGGAGTTAACACCGTGCAAAATGTTGATGTCGCCATTGTCGGCGGCGGAATGGTCGGGCTGGCACTGGCCTGCGGTTTACAGGGCAGCGGCCTGCGCGTGGCGGTGCTTGAGCAAAACGTCCCTCAGCCCGTTGCGCAGGATGCGCCGCCCGAGCTGCGCGTGTCGGCCATTAATGCCGCCAGCGAAAAGCTGCTGACGCACCTGGGCGTGTGGTCCGATATCGTTGCCCGTCGCGCGAGCTGCTATCACGGCATGGAAGTGTGGGACAAAGACAGCTTTGGCCACATCGCCTTCGACGACGAAAGCATGGGCTACAGCCATCTGGGCCATATCGTTGAAAACGCGGTGATCCACCACGCGCTGTGGCAAAAAGCGCAAAGCTGTAGCGATATCACCCTGGTGGCCCCTGCGCAAATTCAGCAGGTGGCGTGGGGCGAAAACGAAGCGTTCATCACCCTGCAAAGCGGCGACATGCTCACCGCGCGGCTGGTGGTTGGCGCAGACGGCGCGAACTCCTGGCTGCGTAACAAAGCGGATATTCCGCTGACGTACTGGGATTATCGCCATCACGCGCTGGTCGCGACGATCCGCACCGAAGAGCCGCACGGCGGCGTGGCGCGGCAGATTTTCCACAATGACGGCATTCTGGCGTTCCTGCCGTTAAGCGATCCGCACCTGTGCTCTATCGTCTGGTCCTTAGTGCCGGAGAAAGCGCAGCAGATGCACGAGGCGACGCCGGAGGCCTTTAACCAGGCGCTGTGCATTGCCTTTGATAATCGTCTGGGGCTGTGCTCACTTGAGAGCGACCGTCTGGTGTTCCCGCTGACCGGGCGCTACGCGCGCCAGTTTGCGGCGCACCGTCTGGCGCTGGTGGGGGATGCGGCGCACACCATTCATCCGCTGGCCGGGCAGGGCGTGAATCTCGGCTTTATGGACGCGGCGGAGCTGGTTGACGAGCTGCGTCGTCTGCATCGCGAAGGCAAAGATATTGGTCAGCATCTTTATCTGCGCCGCTACGAGCGCAGCCGTAAGCACAGCGCCGCCGTGATGCTGGCGGGAATGCAGGGCTTCCGCGAGCTGTTCGCGGGGGCGAATCCGGCTAAAAAGCTGCTGCGCGATATTGGTCTTAAGCTTGCCGACACGCTTCCGGGCGTAAAACCTCAGCTCCTTCGTCAGGCGATGGGTCTTAACGACCTCCCGGACTGGCTGCAATAATATTGACCCCCGTCACACTATCATTTCCCGGCCTCTGCGCCGGGGAATTTTCCTCGTTTGAAATATTCTAATTTCACGCCATTTTTCGCATTAGATTAACTAATCTGGCGTTTTTGATGTTACGGAAATTCCGCCCGTTTTTCCGGATGAAATATCACCATCTGCTAAATTCTGTGAACATGATGTTAATTTTATGCGGGGTAAATCGCATTTATCCAGTGAATAACTCTGTAGGCTTTTCAGCGTTTTTTGGTCATAAGCTAATGTGATGACCTTTTTTACCTTATGGTTAACCGCCGGTTTCGGTGGTAAGTTCAGGTAAAAGAGAACGTTTGCGTCGACGTCAGGATGTGATGCCGACGCCGGGTTTCGTGGCGATTTTTAAGCCCATGAAACGCAAGACAGCCCCGCTTATTCAACGAGGAAAAGATGGCTCAACAGACTCCTTTGTACGACCAGCACGTGTTATGCGGCGCCCGCATGGTGGACTTCCACGGCTGGATGATGCCGCTGCACTACGGCTCGCAAATTGATGAGCATCACGCGGTACGCACCGACGCCGGTATGTTCGACGTGTCCCACATGACCATTGTCGACCTTCGCGGCAGCCGCACCCGGGAGTTTTTGCGTTATCTGCTGGCAAACGACGTCGCAAAACTGAAGACGCCGGGCAAAGCGCTCTATACCGGGATGCTAAATGCCTCCGGCGGCGTGATTGACGACCTCATCGTCTACTACTTCACCGAAGATTTCTTCCGCCTCGTCGTAAACTCCGCCACCCGCGAAAAAGACCTCTCCTGGATTTCCCAACACGCTGAACCTTTCGCCATCGACATCACCGTGCGTGACGATCTGTCGCTGATCGCCGTACAGGGGCCGAACGCGCAGGAGAAAGCCGCTTCGCTGTTCAACGACGAGCAGCGTAGCGCCACCGCGGGCATGAAGCCGTTCTTCGGCGTGCAGGCGGGCGATCTGTTTATTGCCACCACCGGCTACACCGGTGAAGCGGGCTATGAAATTGCGATGCCAAACGAGAAGGCCGCCGACTTCTGGCGTGCGCTGGTGGAAGCAGGCGTCAAGCCAGCAGGCCTGGGCGCGCGCGATACGCTGCGTCTGGAAGCGGGCATGAACCTCTACGGACAAGAGATGGACGAGGGCGTTTCCCCGCTGGCGGCGAATATGGGCTGGACCATCGCGTGGGAACCGGCTGACCGTGACTTTATTGGCCGTGAAGCGCTGGAGATGCAGCGTGAGAAGGGCACCGAACAGCTGGTCGGGCTGGTGATGATCGAGAAAGGCGTGCTGCGCGGCGAGCTGCCGGTACGTTTTACCGATGCTGACGGTAATCACCGCGAAGGCGTGATCACCAGCGGCACGTTCTCCCCGACGCTGGGCTACAGTATTGCCCTGGCGCGCGTTCCTGCGGGCATTGGCGATACGGCGGTGGTGCAAATCCGCAATCGCGAAATGCCGGTGCGCGTGACCAAACCGATTTTTGTTCGCGCCGGTAAGCCGGTCGCCTAATCATTTTTTATCAGGAGAAATTCAATGAGCAATGTGCCAGCAGAACTGAAATACAGCAAAGAACACGAGTGGCTGCGCAAAGAGGCGGACGGCACTTACACCGTCGGGATCACCGAGCACGCGCAAGAGCTGCTGGGCGACATGGTGTTTGTTGACCTGCCTGAAGTGGGCGCGACCGTGAGCGCGGGCGACGACTGTGCCGTGGCGGAGTCTGTTAAGGCGGCTTCTGACATCTACGCACCGATTACCGGCGAAATTGTTGCCGTAAACGACGCGCTGAGCGACTCCCCGGAGCTGGTGAACAGCGAGCCCTACGGCGAAGGCTGGATCTTCAAAATCAAAGCCAGCGACGAATCGCAGGTTGCCGCGCTGCTGGATGCGACCGCGTACGAAGCATTACTGGAAGACGAGTAATTGTTAATCCCCCTCTCCCTTTGGGAGAGGGCAGGGGTGAGGGTGCCCATCTTCCCCTCACCCTAACCCTCTCCCGGAGGGAGAGGGAACTCAAAATTCACTGCACGTTTCAGGAACCATCGCTCATGACACAGACTTTAAGCCAGCTTGAAAACCGTGGCGCTTTTATTGAACGTCACATTGGGCCGGATGCTCAGCAACAGCAGGAGATGCTGAACACGGTTGGCGCGGATTCATTAAACGCACTGATCGGCCAGATAGTGCCAAAAGACATCCAGCTTGCCACCCCGCCTCAGGTGGGTGAAGCCACCACCGAATTCGCCGCGCTGGCGGAGCTGAAGGCGATTGCGGGCCTGAACAAGCGCTATAAGTCTTACATTGGCATGGGCTACACCAACGTGCAGTTACCGCCGGTTATCCTGCGCAATATGCTGGAGAATCCGGGCTGGTACACCGCGTATACGCCGTATCAGCCAGAGGTGTCTCAGGGTCGTCTTGAGGCGCTGCTGAACTTCCAGCAGGTGACGCTGGATCTGACCGGGCTGGATATCGCCTCCGCCTCGCTGCTGGACGAAGCGACCGCCGCCGCCGAAGCAATGGCGATGGCAAAACGCGTCAGCAAGCTGAAAAACGCTAACCGCTTCTTCGTGGCGGCGGACGTGCATCCGCAAACGCTGGACGTGGTGCGCACCCGTGCGGAAACCTTCGGCTTCGACGTGATTGTCGATGATGCCGACAAGGTGCTGGATCACCAGGACGTCTTCGGCGTGCTGCTGCAACAGGTTGGCACAACCGGTGAAGTTCACGACTACAGCCCGCTGATTGCCGAGCTGAAATCCCGCAAGGTGATCGTCAGCGTCGCCGCCGACTTTATGGCGCTGGTGCTGCTGACCGCTCCGGGCAAGCAGGGCGCGGACATTGTGTTTGGCTCCGCCCAGCGCTTCGGCGTGCCGATGGGCTACGGCGGCCCGCACGCGGCGTTCTTCGCGGCGAAAGATGAATTTAAACGCTCCATGCCGGGCCGTATTATTGGCGTGTCGAAAGATGCCGCCGGAAATACCGCGCTGCGCATGGCGATGCAGACGCGCGAGCAGCATATCCGCCGCGAGAAAGCGAACTCCAACATCTGCACCTCTCAGGTGCTGCTGGCCAACATCGCCAGCCTGTACGCCGTGTTCCACGGTCCGGTTGGCCTGAAGCGCATTGCCAGCCGTATTCACCGTCTGGCGGACATTCTGGCCTGCGGCCTGCAACAGAAAGGCCTCAAGCTGCGCCACGAACACTATTTCGATACCCTGTGCGTTGACGTCGCAGACAAAGCCAGCGTGCTGGCGCGCGCGGATGCCGCAGAGATCAACCTGCGCAGCGATATCCACAACGCCGTGGGCATTACGCTGGATGAATCCACCACCCGCGACGATATCCTGAACCTGCTTAACGTCCTGCTGGGCGATGCGCACGGTCTGGACGTTGACGCGCTGGATAAAGAGGTGGCGCACGACAGCCGCTCGATCCAGCCGAACATGCTGCGCGACGACGCTATCCTGACGCATCCGGTGTTCAACCGCTATCACAGCGAAACCGAGATGATGCGCTATATGCACTCTCTGGAGCGCAAAGATCTGGCGCTGAACCAGGCGATGATCCCGCTGGGCTCCTGCACCATGAAGCTGAACGCCGCGGCAGAGATGATCCCGATTACCTGGCCTGAATTTGCCGAGCTGCACCCGTTCTGCCCGGCAGAGCAGGCGGAAGGGTATCACCTGATGATCAACCAGCTCTCCGACTGGCTGGTGAAGCTGACCGGCTACGACGCGCTCTGTATGCAGCCAAACTCCGGCGCACAGGGCGAATACGCGGGCCTGCTGGCGATCCGTCACTATCACGAGAGCCGCAACGAAGGCCATCGCGATATCTGCCTGATCCCAAGCTCCGCGCACGGCACCAACCCGGCCTCTGCCCAGATGGCGGGAATGGAAGTGGTGGTGGTGGCCTGCGATAAAAACGGCAACATCGATCTGGCCGACCTGCGCGCGAAAGCGGAGCAGGCGGGCGATAAGCTCTCCTGCATCATGGTCACCTACCCGTCGACCCACGGCGTGTACGAAGAGACCATCCGCGAAGTGTGCGAAGTGGTGCATCAGTTCGGCGGTCAGGTTTACCTCGACGGCGCGAACATGAACGCGCAGGTGGGCATTACCTCTCCGGGCTTTATCGGCGCGGACGTATCGCACCTGAACCTGCACAAAACCTTCTGCATCCCGCACGGCGGCGGCGGCCCGGGCATGGGGCCTATCGGCGTGAAGGCGCACCTGGCTCCGTTTGTGCCGGGCCACAGCGTAGTGCAGATTGAAGGAATGCTCACCCGTCAGGGCGCGGTTTCTGCCGCCCCGTTCGGCAGCGCCTCTATCCTGCCAATCAGCTGGATGTACATCCGCATGATGGGCGCGGAAGGGCTGAAGCAGGCAAGCCAGGTGGCGATCCTCAACGCTAACTACATTGCGACGCGCCTGAAATCGGCCTTCCCGGTGCTCTATACCGGCCGCGACGGTCGCGTGGCGCACGAGTGCATCCTCGATATCCGTCCTCTGAAAGAGGAAACGGGCATCAGCGAGCTGGATATTGCCAAGCGCCTGATCGATTACGGCTTCCACGCGCCAACCATGTCCTTCCCGGTGGCGGGTACGCTGATGGTGGAGCCAACCGAGTCTGAAAGCAAAGTGGAGCTTGACCGCTTTATCGACGCGATGCTGGCGATCCGCATGGAGATCGACCGCGTTCTGAACGGCGAGTGGACGCTGGAAGATAACCCGCTGGTGAACGCGCCGCACACGCAGCACGAAATGGTGGCGGAGTGGAACCACGCTTACAGCCGCGAGCTGGCGGTCTTCCCGGCCGGTGTGGCAAACAAATACTGGCCGACCGTGAAGCGTCTTGATGACGTGTACGGCGACCGTAACCTGTTCTGCTCCTGCGTGCCGATGAGCGAATACCAGTAATTTTTCTGGCGTAACAACGTAGGCCGGGTTAGGCGAAGCTGCCGCCCGGCTTTTTTATTGGGAGGGAGCATGGGTATCGCATTAATCACCGGCGCTAGCCGCGGAATAGGTAAAGCCACCGCGCTACAGCTGGCAGCCGAAGGCTACACCGTGGCGGTCAATTATCATCACAACATCAAGGCCGCGACCGAGGTTATCAACCAGATCGTCGAAGCGGGCGGTAAGGCCTTTGCGGTGCGGGCGGATATCAGCGATGAGGCGCAGGTGCTGGCGATGTTCGACAGCATCGACCGCGAAGGAGAGCCTCTTACCGCGCTGGTGAACAACGCCGGGATTTTGTTTGAACAATCCACGATTGAAAACCTGTCCGCCGAGCGCATCAACCGGGTATTTGCCACCAACGTGACGGGCTATTTCCTCTGCTGTCGCGAGGCGGTTAAGCGCATGTCGCACAGGCACGGCGGCGCGGGCGGGGCGATCGTAAACGTCTCTTCCGCCGCGTCGCGCCTGGGCTCGCCGGGGGAATACGTGGATTACGCCGCCTCTAAAGGGGCGGTCGATACGCTGACAACCGGGCTATCGCTGGAGGTTGCCGCGCAGGGCATTCGGGTGAACGGCGTGCGGCCGGGATTTATCTATACAGAGATGCACGCAACGGGCGGAGAGCCGGGCCGCGTGGATCGGGTGAAGTCCCTGCTGCCCATGCAGCGCGGCGGCCAGCCGGAAGAGGTCGCTCAGGCCATTGTCTGGCTGCTGAGCGACAAGGCGTCCTACGTGACCGGCAGTTTCCTGGAGCTCGCGGGCGGTAAATAACCGTTACGACGCCAGCCAGAGCCTCAGGCGCATGCCCCAGCCGCTGGTCCAGCCGGTGGTGATCGACTTCACCTCTCCGTGAGAGAGCACCACCAGCGTCGGCGTCACCTGCACGTCCCACTGACGCGCCAGGCTTCCGCTGGCGTCGTTGATGGTGGGTAGCGCCATCTTTTTCTTCGCAAGCCAGGCCTCAAGCGTCGCCCTATCGCCGGAGCGCAGCGCAACCGACATCACGTTGCCGCCCTCTTCGGCAAGGGCGGCTATCGATGGCGTGGTGTAGCGGCAGACGCCACACCAGGTTGCCCAGACGTAAACCAGCAGGGGGCGCTCTTCGCTCATGGCAATCAGATCGACGGGCTGACCGTCCAGCGTATGCAGCGTGGCGGCGGCGAAATTCTGCGGTAGCGCCGGCTGGCGGAAATAGTCCACCGCCAGGCTGACGGCAATACCGATTAACAGCCACAGGCCCAGTTCGCGCAGCAGGCGCGGGAGCTTATTTACCACGGGCGTTCGCCAGCTGTTCTTTCACCAGCGCCTCCAGATCTGCCTCAGGGATTGCGCCCGCCACCATCTGGTCGCCGATAATGGTCGCCGGCGTACCCTGAATATTCAGCACCTGCGACAGGATCAGGTTCATCTTCAGCGAGTCCATCGTTTTATCATCCGTTTTAATGCTGTCCGTTCCGGTCTTCACCCGCGCGGCCGCGATGCTGGCGTCATCGTGATAGCCTTTTTTCATCATCAGGCGCTGATGCAGCGACCAGAATTTATCCGGCTGCTGCTGCCACACCGACAGCGCCGCTTTGGCCGCGTTCACCGAGCTTTCGCCCTTGAAGGGCAGCAGCTTAATGATGAGCTGTACGTCCGGGTTCTCCCGCACGATTTTCTCCAGCATCGGGTCAAACTGCTTGCAGTAGGGGCAGTTATAGTCCGTGAAGGAGACAATGGTCAGCTTTGGTTCTTTCGCGCCGGTTCTTGGGCTGTTGGGATCGCTAAACAGCAGCTTAGCCAGCTGGTCACTGGATCCGTCATCGGACGGTGCGGCAAAGCTGAACGCCGATAAAGAGATCAAAAGTAGGGCGATAACGGCTCTCATATTAGTTTCCTTTTGCATCGGACAGGGTGGACAGTACCGCTTCGCGGCTTAACAACGCGGGCAGCACGTGGCCCTGCGGTAAACCCGGTCCGTAAATCTGGTTAAAAGGCACGGCAGCGCTGCCGCGCGCGGTCAGGAACTGGCTAATGCTGGCTGAAGGACGGCTCCAGTCGCCGCGCAGGGCGACAACATCCGGTGCGGACAGGGCCTCCTGCACGTCGCTTCGCAGCAGGACGTTGTATTTATTGGCTTTACAGGTCACGCACCAGTCGGCGGTGACGTCAACAAAGACCCGTTTGTTGTCTGCCAGCGCCTGGGCAATCGCCCGTTCGCTGAGCGGCTGCCAGTTCACCCGATCGCGACGGGCGTTCTCGTCGTTGGGATAGGCTACAAACGCCGCCGCAGCGGCAACGACGATAGCGAGCGCCCCGGCCCGGAGCGCCGTCTGCCAGCGGTAGCGCCGGGCGGTCACCAGCAGCAGGGTGAGGATGACCATCACGCCCAGCGTGATAACGGGCAGCGCGCCGATGTGCACCACCAGCAGGCTGAGCAGCCACAGGGAGGAGCCGAGCATCATCAGGCCCAGCGCGACGCGTACGACGTTCATCCACCGCCCCGGACGCGGCAACCTCTGCGCCAGCCCCGGCCAGGCCGCAACCAGCAGCCAGGGAAGACTCATGCCGATACCCATCGCCAGGAAAATTCCCCACAGCAGCGGCAACGGCGCCGCCAGCGCAACGGACACGGCCGTGCCGAGGAACGGCGCGGTACAGGGCGTTGCCAGCAGGGTGGCAAACGCCCCTTGCCAGAAATGACCCGCGAGGCCGTTGCCGCCGCGCGTGGCGAGGAAGGTGCTGGCGGAAGAGGGAAGACGAAACTCAAATAACCCCAGCAGGCTGGCGCTGAACAGCACCATCACCAGCGTCATCGCCGCGATAAACCACGGATTCTGGAACTGGATCCCCCAGCCGAGCGCCTGATTTCCCAGACGCAGCACCGTCATCATCAGCGCCAGCGCGAGGAACGACATCACGATCCCGGCGACCGAGGCGATAAACTGCCTGCGAATCTGCCCGCGCCCCTGACGTTCGCTCTGCACTAATGTGCCGAGCTTCATCGCCAGCACGGGCAGCACGCAGGGCATCACGTTGAGGATCAGCCCGCCTGCCAGCGCCATAAATATCACCCAGCCTAACGAGAACGCAGGCGCCTGCGTGCCCCGCCCGATAACCAGGCTGGACACCTGCGCCTGACCGCTATCGGCCAGCACCAGCGACAGGTTTTTTCCGCTGAGATCCGGTGCGGCCTCGCCCCAGCTGTCCGTTACCGGCACGCTGGCCACCAGCGAATCACCGCGCACCGTGAAGCTCGGTTTGCCGAAATCAACATCGTCCATGCTGTCGATAAACAGCGAAGGCTGCGGCCAGCCCGCGTCGCGCTGTGCCGTCACCGTCAGCTTTCCGGGGGCGTAGCTGGCGCTAAGGGTTGAGGTCAGGCCGCTGCTGAGCGGCAGCGTGCCCATCGCCCGACCGTAGTCGTAGTCAAAGCCGCCGGTGCTGGCGGTGAGATCCAGCGAGAACGGGTAGTCGGTTAACACGCAGACGTTGCTACAGGTGGAGAGCGTCAGAACGCCGCTCAGGGTGTCCGGCACCTCGCCACGCAGGATGAGGGGGAAACTGACATCGCCGCTATAGCCCTGGGTGGTGATCCCCGCGACGTCAAAGCGTTCGGGCGTGGGCCAGTGCCAGAGGGCATCAACCGGCTGATGCCAGTTAATTGCGGGGGCCACGCCGCCTTCTCCCGGCGAGCGCCAGTAGGTTTTCCACCCTTTTTCAAGGGCAACGTCCAGCAGCAGGCGGGTTTCGCCTGGGGTTTGCGGTTGCGCGCGCAGCCTGACGCTGGCGTGCGGGTTATCGGCGGCGCGTAGCCAGCCGCTGTCGGCGGCCTGGCTGAGGGGCAGCCATAGCCAAAGCAGGCAGACCAGCAGTCGCCTGAATACAGTAAGCATAAATTTTCTCCGTAAATGATGAATTAACCTGGTGTGTCAGGCGAATGCTCACTCACGGAAGACGCATAGTCGCAGATGCACCCGTAGTCGGGGCGGGGAGATAACGCGAGGGGGCCACAGCCGCTCGCGGCGCGGCGGATTGGCTGCCAGCAGGGCCAGCAGCAGCGTCACGGCAAACAGCGCACCTTCAAACAATATCGGCGGCACCGCCATCAGCGACTTGGCGCTGAGTTCGCACGGGGTCACCGGGGCTTCGCTGTTTTCCTGTTCCTGCTGAACGGACTGGCTGGAGGCGGTGATATTCATAACAAGCGCGTGCATCCCGGCCATCCGCTGCGCGGTGCAAATCAGCACCACCAGACAGGCCAGGGCAACCAGCAGAATCGCCTTGCGTTGTCGTTTGATCATCACTACCTCATATATTCACGAGGCTTATCTTATAGGGCGCGGGCTTTTTGGCAACGCTAAAGCTGTAAAGAAGTGTCTGGATGGAAAGGAATTTGCCCTCTCCTTTGCAGGAGAGGGCCGGATATCACAGGGTTTCGCCGTTGCTGGCAATGACGGTTTTATACCACTCGAAGCTTTTCTTACGGGAGCGGGACATATCGCCCGTGCCGTCGTCATGCTTGTTCACGTAGATAAAGCCGTAGCGCTTGCTGTATTGACCGGTAGTGAAGGAGACGCAGTCGATGCAGCCCCACGGGGTATAGCCCATCAGGTCTACGCCGTCATAGGTGACCGCCTTCATCATCTCTTCCACATGCGCGCGCAGGTAGTCGATGCGGTAGTCATCATTGATGCTGCCGTCTTCTTCCACTTTGTCGTAGGCGCCAAAGCCGTTTTCGACGATGAACAGCGGCTTCTGGTAACGTTCGTACAGTTCGCAGAGGGAATAGCGCAGGCCAACCGGGTCAATCTGCCAGCCCCAGTCCGAAGCCTTCACGTGCGGGTTTGGCACGCTGCCTTCGAAACCGGAAATCGCATCGCCCGTACCGCCTTCCGCCTTCACGGCGTTGGTCATGTAGTAGCTAAAGCCTAAATAGTCGCAGGTGCCTTCGCGCAGGATCTGCTCGTCGCCTGCCTCCATTTTGATGGAGAAGCCGCGGCGCTCCCACTCGTTCAGTACGTAAGACGGGTAGTAGCCGCGCAGCTGGACGTCAGTAAAGACATAACGCTCGCGCATGGATTCCTGAGCAAACATCACGTCTTCGGGTTTGCAGGAGAACGGATAGAGCGCCACCATCGCCAGCATACAGCCGACCTTCATCTCCGGGTTGATGCGGCGCGCGGCCTTCACCGCCAGGGCGCTGGCGACAAATTGGTGGTGCAGCACCTGGTACATCGTTTCTTCTGGATTGTCGTGCTCGGTGTAGACCACGCCGGAGCAGCAGTAGCCGAACAGCGGCGCGCGCCAGTTGCGCTGGTTGTTGATTTCGTTGAAGGTCATCCAGTATTTGACCTTGTTTTTGTAGCGCTCGAAGACCACTTCGGAGAAGCGCACAAAGAAATCAACCACTTTGCGGTTGGTCCAGCCGCCGTATTCCTGCACCAGATGCAGCGGCATTTCAAAGTGGGAGAGGGTGATGACCGGCTCGATGTTGTACTTCAGCAGCTCGTCGAACATGTCGTCGTAAAACTTCAGCCCCTCTTCGTTCGGCTGAGTTTCGTCGCCTTTCGGGAAGATGCGGGTCCAGGCAATCGAGGTACGGAAGCACTTGAAGCCCATCTCGGCAAACAGCTTGATGTCTTCTTTGTAGTGGCCGTGAAAGTCGATGGCTTCGTGATTCGGGTAGTATTTCCCGTCAATCACCTCCTGGGTGATTTCACGCGGTACGCCGTGCGCGCCGCCGGTCAGCACGTCACAAATGCTCGGCCCTTTGCCGCCTTTGTTCCAGCCGCCTTCAACCTGGTGAGCGGCGACAGCGCCACCCCATAAAAAATCTTTTGGTAAGGTGAGTTTTTTCATCTTTGCTATTCTCAACGTATTTCTGATGGTGTCGAGTCTAGCAAAGCGAATTTAAATGTCACGATATAACAATTTGCGGAAAATGTAATTTGTCACATCAAAAAAACAGGGTGTTTTATTCCGTTAATTTCTTCGCCAGCTTTCTGCCGAGCGACTCCAGAATATAGATAACCGGTATTTGCGTGGTAATATCGTAGACCCCGCCGATGCGGGTTTGGGGAACATGCCATGAAAGGTTAAAGTCCGCCAGCTTCGCAAGGCGGGAGTGCTCGTGGCTGGTGATAGAGAGCACCTTGCAGTGGTGCAGGCTGAACTGGCTGGCGAAGCGCAGGATCTCTTCCGTTTCACCGGAAACAGAAAGCACGATGGCCAGCGCATTTTTTGCCATATCGTTAGTGACCGGGAAATAGGGATCGTCAATATGGTTGCTGAATTTTCCAATATTCGAGAAGAAGCGCGCGCCATATTTTGCCAGCGAGCCAGAGGTGCCTGCACCCACAAAGATAATACGCTCTGAGGATAATATAATATCCACCGCGCTATCTAATAACGCATCGAACTCTTCATTATTCACGCTTTTAAAAAAGCTGATAATTTCGCTGGCGCCGAAATTAGCCTGCTGAGGTTCGTTTTGCTCTAAATACAGTTTAAAGCGCACGCGAAATTCCGAGTAGCCGTCGCAGTTGAGTTTGCGGCAAAACCGAAGGATAGTGGTGGTCGACACTCCCGCCGCATCCGCCAGCTCACGGATGGTCATGTACGTTACTTTGTCCCGGTTTTTAATGACATAGTTATAGACCATCATCTCCAGATTATTGAGGCTGGCAATGGCGGAATGGGAGAACATACTCACAGTGGCTAAACTCACTCGTCAGACTTTACCTGGAAGGAATCATAACATGCAGCCAAACGACATCACTTTTTTTCAGCGCTTTCAGGAAGACATTCTGGCCGGGCGTAAAACCATTACCATTCGGGACGAAAGCGAGTCGCACTTTAAAAGCGGGGACGTTCTGCGCGTGGGCCGTTATGAAGATGACGGCTATTTTTGCACTATCGAAGTCACCGGTACGTCAACCGTTACGCTGGACACGCTGACGGAAAAACACGCAGATCAGGAGAATATGTCGCTTGCCGAACTCAAGCAGGTGATAGCCGAAATCTATCCTGACCAGCGCCAGTTTTATGTGATTGATTTTAAATGTCTTTGAAGTAAAAAGGAACAAATGTTAGCTGAAATGAAAAACTAAGTTGCTGATTGTAAATCAGAAAAATCGCGGTGACTTTATTTTAGCTAACATGTGTTCACTGGAATCATTCTCAGTTAGCATAGTCAGACGATGAATCATCATCTTCTGTTTTCCCCGGAGTAACCTATGGTAAGTAAGCCATTAATGGCGCAGGGATATTCGCTGGCTGAGGAAATAGCCAACAGTATTAGCCACGGCATCGGCCTGGTGTTTGGGATCGTCGGGCTGGTTTTGCTGCTGGTACAGGCGGTGGACACCAACGCCAGCGCGATGGCGATTACCAGCTACAGCCTGTACGGCGGGAGTATGATCCTGCTGTTTTTAGCCTCGACCCTGTATCACGCCATCCCGCATCAGCGGGCTAAAATCTGGCTCAAGAAATTCGACCACTGCGCTATCTATCTTCTTATCGCAGGCACCTACACGCCGTTTTTGCTGGTGGGGTTAAACTCACCGCTGTCGCGTGGCCTTATGATCGTGATCTGGAGCCTGGCGCTGATAGGCATTTTATTTAAGCTGACCATCGCGCACCGGTTTAAGGTGCTGTCGCTGGTGACCTATCTGACGATGGGTTGGCTGTCGCTGATTGTGGTGTACCAACTGGCGATTAAGCTTTCGGTGGGTGGGGTAACGCTGCTGGCGGTCGGTGGCGTGGTCTACTCGCTGGGCGTGATTTTTTACGTCTGCAAGCGTATCCCCTATAACCACGCTATCTGGCACGGCTTTGTGCTGGGCGGCAGCGTGTGCCATTTCCTGGCAATTTATCTGTACGTGGGTCAAATCTAAGTCGGGTGGCGCCTACGCCTTACCCGACCTACCGTCTTCTCCCTCTCCCCATGGGAGAGGGGCGGGGTGAGGGCACCCGCCCGCACGGTGGACAAATCTACGGCACTATTCTTCCAGTGAATACGGCAGCGGCTCAATGCTCAAGGTGTTGGCATCGTCGCGCACGCGGAACACGCTGTCGGCTTCCATGTCGTTATTCATTACTACCTGCACCAGCAGGCGGCCGTCATCAAGCTGAACGGCGGCGAGCACGGTGCCGGTCCGGCGCCAGTTTTCACCCATCTTCATTTCGAGATCTTCACCCGCTTCCGGCACGCGGCTGGCGTGGCCTGCCAGCGTCCACAGCGCGCGTTTGTTCGCCCCACGGAACTTGGCTCGCGCCACCATCTCCTGCCCGGTGTAGCAGCCTTTCTTAAAGCTAATCCCGCCCAGCGCCTGGATGTTGGTGGCCTGTGGGATGAACTGCGCGCTGTTCGCGGCGTCAATCACCGGAAGCCCAGCTTCGATGTTCAGCGCCAGCCACTGCTGGCTGTTGTTTAACTGGGCTTCACCGCGCAGCGCTTCGGTAACGCGCTCGGCGGTGGCGACATCGGTCACCAGCAGGAAACGCTCCGCAGGATGCTCAAACCACAGGATGGACGTTTCGCCTTCGCTGACCAGCTGTTTCTCCGCATCCGGCAGCTCGGCGAAGAGATTCGCCAGCGCCGCACGCGCCTGAAAACCCGCCACGCCCAGCAGGACGTGCTCGTCGTCTGCGGCAATCGTGACTTTAGAAAACACCGCATACTTTTTCAGTTCAGTGAGCTGCGCGTCACGCAGGCTGCGGCGCTCAATTAAGGCAAAGCCGTCCTGGCGGCGGAACAGACGCAGGTTGCTCCACATTTTGCCTTTAGGATCGCAGTGCGCCGCGAGCAGGTGCTGATGCTCGGTCATCTGGCTGACGTCAGCGGTGACCTGGCCTTGCAGGTATTTTTCGGCGTCGGCACCTTTGAGTGTCGCCAGCGCCCAGTCATCAAGAGTAATCAGCGTCAGCGGCAGTCGCGCGGAGGCGACGGGCTGGCGAGGAGAAAATGGAGTAAAAGCCATAGTGGTATCCTGAATTGCTCAACGCTTTGATAATGCCTAATGGTAAAAGAGACTGGTGTCATTGCAAGCGCTTTCAGCAGGCCATTCGTGCCATAACGATGATCTGCGTGGCGCCACGCAAAATAGTGTAATCCCCTGTCTTATTGAGGATTATTCTGGAAGCATGCTCGTGGTTTGCAAGATTCCAGTAATGAAACAGCCAAAAACACGTTACACTAGCCAGAGTTCCCGACAGATATAAAGAACACCGAACGGGACACCACTGTGCCAAACGTAATGCAGGAAACAGAACATGGATATTAACAACAAGGCCCGTATTCACTGGGCGTGCCGTCGCGGTATGCGTGAACTTGATATTTCCATCATGCCTTTCTTCGAGTATGAGTACGACAGCTTAAGCGATGACGATAAGCGCCTGTTCGTACGCCTTCTTGAGTCTGACGATCCTGATTTATTCAACTGGCTGATGAATCACGGCAAGCCCGCCGACACCGAGTTGCAGCGGATGGTGCAATTAATTCAAACACGGAATCGGGAACGTGGTCCTGTGGCAATCTGATCTTCGCGTATCCTGGCGCTCGCAGTGGATGTCTTTATTGCTCCACGGGCTGGTCGCGGCATTTGTTTTGCTGATGCCCTGGCCGCTTAGCTACACCCCGCTGTGGCTGCTGTTGCTCTCATTCGTGGTGTTTGACAGCGTGCGCAGCCAGCGCCGCATTAACGCTCGTCAGGGTGAAATCAAACTGCTGATGGATTCTCGCCTGCGCTGGCAGGGGAAAGAGTGGGAGATTATCGGCGCGCCCTGGATGCTCAATTCAGGCATGATGCTCCGTTTACGCCGGGCAGACGGCGGACGTCGACAGCACCTGTGGCTGGCGGCAGACAGCATGGATGTTGCGGAGTGGCGGGATCTGCGTCGGATGATGTTGCAACAGCCGACGCAGCAGTAAGCGCGGTTAGCTGAACTTTTCAGCCATCTCGCCGAGGATCTGTTCACACCAGGTTTGCAGGCGTTCGTCGCTGAGATCGTATTGGTTGGTTTCGTCGAGCGCCAGGCCCACAAACAGCTGCCCGTCGGCGATGACCGGTTTTGGGCTGGTAAACTCGTAGCCTTCGGTCGGCCAGTATCCAATAAAGGACGCCCCTTTCGGCAAGAGCTTGTCGTGCAGCATGCCAAGCGCGTCCAGGAACCATTCACCGTAACCCAGCTGATCGCCCATTCCGTACATCGCAATGATTTTGCCGTCGAGGTTAACGGCATCGAGCCGATCCCAGATGGCTTCCCAGTCTTCCTGAATTTCACCGAAATCCCAGGTAGGAATGCCGAGGATCAACACGTCGTACTGCTCCATGAGCGCGACCGCGTCATCTTTCAGGTTGTGCAACGTCACCAGTTCCGGGCCAATGATGTCACGAATTTTCTCTGCCGCCATTTCGGTGTAGCAGGTGCTGGAACCGTAGAAAAGACCAATATTCATCGCGTAAATATCTCAAATCTTGCTTTGACTTTGCGCCTAGTGTACCAGAAAGGTATGGCAATCAGGCATAATGGCCGGATTGCAGAACCAAAGGGGCTGATGTGGAAAAGGATCTCGCACTCATTGAACAGTTTCTCGATGCGCTCTGGCTGGAGAAAAACCTGGCGGAGAATACGCTAAGCGCCTATCGACGCGACCTCACCATGCTGGTGGAGTGGCTGGCGCGCCGGGGGCTGACGCTTGAGAGCGCGCAAAGCGACGACCTGCAAGGATTGCTGGCAGAGCGCGTAGAGGGCGGGTACAAGGCGACCAGCTCGGCGCGGTTGCTCAGCGCGATGCGGCGATTGTTCCAGCACCTCTATCGGGAAAAGATCCGCGCCGACGACCCCAGCGCCCTGTTAGCCTCCCCGAAACTCCCTCAGCGACTGCCAAAAGATCTGAGTGAAGCGCAAGTTGAGAGATTATTACAATCTCCCGCGGTTGACCTGCCGCTGGAGTTACGCGATAAAGCGATGCTTGAACTATTGTATGCTACCGGTCTGCGTGTTTCTGAGCTAGTCGGGCTGACGATGAGTGATATCAGCCTGCGTCAGGGCGTGGTGCGTGTGATAGGTAAAGGTAACAAAGAACGGCTGGTACCGCTGGGTGAAGAGGCGGTTTACTGGCTGGAAACGTATCTGGAGCACGGTCGTCCGTGGCTGTTAAACGGCGTTTCTATCGATGTGCTTTTCCCCAGCCAGCGCGCGCAGCAGATGACGCGACAAACGTTCTGGCATCGCATTAAGCATTACGCCACACTGGCCGGTATCGACAGTGAAAAACTTTCGCCGCACGTTTTGCGTCACGCCTTCGCGACGCATCTGTTAAACCACGGGGCCGATTTACGCGTGGTGCAGATGCTGCTTGGACACAGCGATCTATCAACGACGCAAATTTATACCCATGTCGCGACGGAACGCTTGCGGCAGCTACACCAACAGCACCACCCACGCGCGTGAGTGCCGACGAATTGTAACAGGATCCTATATGAAAAAGTCTTTAGCGCTGTTCACCCTGCTGGCAGCCTCGTTTACCGGTTTCGCCCATGCTGACGATGCCGCGATCAAACAGTCGCTGGCAAAACTCGGCGTCACCAGCAGCGAGATCCAGCCTTCCCCGGTTGCGGGCATGAAAACCGTCATGACCAACAGCGGTGTGCTCTACGTCACGGAAGATGGCAAACACTTCCTCCAGGGGCCACTGTACGACGTGAGCGGCGCGCAGCCGGTGAACGTCACCAACCAGCTGCTGATGAAAAACCTGAACGCGCTCGACAAAGAGATGATCGTCTACAAAGCGGCGCAGGAAAAACACGTTATTACCGTTTTCACCGACATCACCTGCGGCTACTGCCACAAGCTGCACGAAGAGATGAAAGACTACAACGCGCTGGGGATCACCGTGCGTTACCTGGCCTTCCCGCGCGCGGGTGTGAACAGCCAGCCTGAAAAAGACATGAGGGCAATCTGGTGTGCGAAAGACCGTAACCAGGCCTTTGATGATGCGATGAACGGCAAAGGCGTTAAGCCGGCCTCTTGCGACATCGATATCGCCAATCACTACGCGCTGGGCGTGCAGTTTGGCGTGAACGGCACCCCTGCTATCGTGCTTAGCAACGGCTACGTTGTGCCGGGCTATCAGGGGCCGAAAGAGATGAAAGAGTTCCTCGACGCGCATCAGAAACAGCTGGGTGGTAAATAAGACGCGTGAAAGCCCCAGTCCAACTCCGTCGTCGCGAAGTCAATGAAAACGCAGATCTTCCTGCGGATATGTCGCCCCTGTTGCGTCGGCTTTATGCCAGCCGGGGCGTGTTAACGCCTGCCGATCTTGAGCGCAGCGTAAAAGGCATGTTGCCCTGGCAACAGCTGAGCGGCGTCGAAAAAGCAACCGAGATGCTCTACAACGCGTTCCGTGAAGGCACGCGCATTGTGGTGGTCGGCGATTTTGATGCCGACGGTGCGACCAGCACCGCGCTGAGCGTCCTGAGCCTGCGGGCGCTGGGCTGCGATAACGTGGCGTATCTGGTGCCTAACCGCTTCGAAGACGGCTACGGCCTGAGCCCGGAAGTGGTCGATCAGGCCCATGCGCTTGGCGCGCAGATGATCATGACCGTGGATAACGGGATCTCATCCCATGCGGGCGTCGATCGCGCGCACGAGCTGGGGATCCCCGTGCTGGTGACCGATCACCACCTGCCTGGCGACACCCTGCCTGCCGCTGAAGCCATCATTAACCCGAACCTGCGCGACTGCGCCTTCCCGTCGAAATCGCTGGCGGGCGTGGGCGTGGCGTTTTACCTGATGCTGGCGCTGCGCACGCTGCTGCGGGAGAAAGGCTGGTTTGAGGCGCGCGGGATTGCTATCCCGAACCTGGCAGAGTATCTCGATCTGGTGGCGCTCGGTACCGTGGCGGACGTGGTGCCGCTCGATACCAACAACCGCATTTTGACCTGGCAGGGGCTTAGCCGCATTCGCGCCGGGAAATGCCGTCCCGGCATCAAAGCGCTGCTGGAGATCGCCAACCGCGACCCGCTTAAGCTCGCCGCCAGCGATTTAGGCTTTGCGCTCGGCCCGCGCCTGAATGCGGCGGGGCGGCTCGACGATATGTCCGTCGGCGTGGCGCTGCTGCTGTGCGACAACATCGGTGAGGCGCGCGTGCTGGCCAACGAGCTGGACGCCCTGAACCAGACCCGCAAAGAGATTGAACAGGGGATGCAGGCCGAAGCCCTGACCCTGTTTGATAAGCTGGAGCGCAGTGGTGACACGCTGCCCGGCGGCCTGGCGATGTATCACCCCGAGTGGCATCAGGGCGTGGTCGGTATTCTGGCATCGCGCATCAAAGAGCGTTTTCACCGTCCGGTGATTGCGTTTGCGCCTGCGGGCGACGGCACGCTGAAAGGCTCTGGCCGCTCGATTCAGGGGCTGCACATGCGCGACGCGCTGGAGCGCCTCGACACGCTCTATCCAAACCTGATGATTAAGTTCGGCGGCCACGCGATGGCGGCGGGGCTGTCGCTGGAAGAGGCGAAGTTCGACGAGTTCCGGCGTCTGTTTGGCGAGCTGGTCACGGACTGGATCGACCCTGCGCTGTTGCAGGGCGAAGTGGTGTCCGACGGCGCGCTCGCACCGCAAGAGATGACCATGGAAGTGGCGCAGATGCTGCGCGACGCCGGCCCGTGGGGGCAGATGTTCCCGGAGCCGCTGTTCGACGGGCGTTTCCGTCTGCTGCAACAGCGCATTGTGGGTGAACGCCATCTGAAAGTGATGGTGGAACCGGTCGGCGGCGGCCCGCTTCTTGACGGTATCGCCTTCAACGTTGATACCGCAGTCTGGCCGGACAACGGCGTGCGCGAGGTTGAACTGGCGTACAAACTGGACATTAACGAGTTTCGCGGCAACCGCTCCCTTCAAATCATCATCGACAATATCTGGCCAATTTAGCGGCAGTAATCTCTATAAAAAAGGGCGTGGATTCGGTACAATCCCGCTCTTATCACCGCATTTTGACTAGTCCATAAAAGAAAACAGACCATGTTTGAAATTAATCCGGTAAAAAACCGTATTCAGGACCTCACGGAGCGCTCCGACGTTCTTAGGGGGTATCTTTGACTACGATGCCAAGAAAGAGCGTCTTGAAGAAGTAAACGCCGAGCTGGAACAGCCGGACGTCTGGAACGAACCTGAACGCGCACAGGCGCTGGGTAAAGAGCGTTCCTCTCTCGAAGCCATCGTAGACACGCTGGATCAAATGGCTCAGGGTCTGGAAGATGTTTCCGGTCTGCTGGAGCTGGCTGTTGAAGCCGAAGACGAAGAAACCTTTAACGAAGCCGTAGCAGAACTCGACGGGCTGGAAGAGAAGCTGGCACAGCTTGAATTCCGTCGCATGTTCTCCGGCGAATACGATAGCGCTGACTGCTATCTCGATATTCAGGCGGGTTCTGGCGGCACCGAAGCGCAGGACTGGGCCAGTATGCTGACGCGTATGTACCTGCGTTGGGCTGAAGCGCGCGGCTTCAAAACCGAAATCATCGAAGAGTCTGAAGGTGAAGTCGCGGGTCTGAAATCCGTGACCATCAAGATCATCGGCGACTACGCTTACGGCTGGCTGCGCACGGAAACCGGCGTTCACCGCCTGGTGCGTAAGAGCCCGTTCGACTCCGGCGGCCGTCGTCACACCTCCTTCAGTTCCGCGTTTGTCTACCCGGAAGTTGACGATGATATCGATATCGAAATCAACCCGGCGGACCTGCGTATCGACGTATACCGCGCATCCGGTGCGGGTGGTCAGCACGTTAACCGTACGGAATCTGCGGTGCGTATTACCCACATTCCAACCGGGCTGGTTACGCAATGCCAGAACGACCGTTCCCAGCATAAGAACAAAGACCAGGCCATGAAGCAGATGAAAGCGAAGCTTTATGAGCTGGAAATGCAAAAGAAAAATGCTGAGAAACAGGCGATGGAAGACAACAAATCTGACATCGGTTGGGGCAGCCAGATCCGTTCTTACGTCCTTGATGACTCCCGCATCAAAGACCTGCGTACCGGGGTTGAAACCCGCAACACGCAGGCGGTGCTGGACGGCAGCCTGGACCAATTTATCGAAGCAAGTTTGAAAGCAGGGTTATGAGGAACCAACATGTCTGAACAACAAGCACAGGGCGCTGACGCGGTAGTCGATCTTAATAACGAACTGAAAACCCGCCGCGAGAAGCTGGCAGCGCTGCGTGAGCAGGGCGTGCCGTTCCCGAACGATTTTCGTCGTGATCACACCTCAGACCAACTGCACGCTGACTTCGACGCGAAAGAGAACGAAGAGCTGGAAGCGCTGAACATCGAAGTGTCCGTTGCTGGCCGTATGATGACCCGTCGTATCATGGGTAAAGCCTCCTTCGTGACCTTGCAGGACGTGGGCGGCCGTATTCAGCTGTACGTTTCTCGTGACGATCTGCCGGAAGGCATCTACAACGAGCAGTTCAAGAAGTGGGATCTGGGCGATATCCTGGGCGCCAAAGGCAAGCTGTTCAAAACCAAGACCGGCGAGCTGTCTATCCACTGTACCGAACTGCGTCTGCTGACCAAAGCGCTGCGCCCTCTGCCGGACAAATTCCACGGCTTGCAGGATCAGGAAGCGCGCTATCGTCAGCGCTATCTGGATCTCATCTCTAACGATGAATCCCGCAAGACCTTCAAAATTCGCTCCCAGATTATGGCGGGTATCCGTCAGTTCATGGTGAACCGCGATTTTATGGAAGTAGAAACCCCGATGATGCAGGTGATCCCTGGCGGCGCATCCGCGCGTCCGTTCATCACCCATCACAACGCCCTGGACCTGGACATGTACCTGCGTATCGCGCCGGAACTGTACCTGAAGCGTCTGGTGGTCGGTGGTTTCGACCGCGTGTTCGAAATCAACCGTAACTTCCGTAACGAAGGTATCTCCGTTCGTCATAACCCAGAGTTCACCATGATGGAACTCTATATGGCTTACGCGGATTACAAAGATCTGATCGAGCTGACCGAATCCCTGTTCCGTACTCTGGCGCAGGACATTCTGGGCACCACCGAAGTGCCTTACGGTGAAGAGGTCTTCGACTTCGGCAAGCCGTTCGTGAAGCTGACCATGCGCGAAGCGATCAAGAAATACCGTCCGGAAACCGAGATGGCGGATCTGGATAACTTCGACTCTGCGAAAGCTATTGCTGAAAGCATCGGTATTAAAGTTGAGAAGAGCTGGGGTCTGGGCCGTATCGTGACCGAGATCTTCGAAGAAGTAGCCGAAGCGCACCTGATTCAGCCAACCTTCATCACCGAATACCCGGCAGAAGTGTCTCCGCTGGCGCGTCGTAATGACGTGAACCCGGAAATCACCGATCGCTTTGAATTCTTCATCGGCGGCCGTGAAATCGGTAACGGCTTTAGCGAGCTGAACGATGCAGAAGACCAGGCGCAGCGCTTCCAGGATCAGGTTGATGCGAAGGCCGCAGGCGACGACGAAGCGATGTTCTTCGACGAAGACTACGTGACCGCGCTGGAGCACGGCCTGCCGCCAACGGCGGGTCTGGGTATTGGTATCGACCGTATGGTCATGCTGTTCACCAACAGCCATACCATCCGCGACGTGATCCTGTTCCCGGCGATGCGTCCGGTGAAGTAAGTCGATAAGACGTAAAAAAAGCCCCGAAAGGGGCTTTTTTATTGCGCCGCGAAGGCTCTGAGCGCGTCGCGGGCGACGGTGGCTTCCATCACCATCCACGGGCTAAAGGCCCACGGAGTGGCGTCCAGCGCGCGGAATAACGCCTCCAGTTCAATCCAGCGGTACTCCATCACTTCATCGCTGTTCACGACGAGCGGCTGGCTGACGCGGGCGGCAAAAACCGGGCAAATCTCGTTTTCGACAATCCCCGAGGGATCGGTTTTGCGGTAGCGAAACTCAGGCGCGACAGGCGTGATGTTGGCAATCTCTGCACCCACTTCAAAGCGGCAGCGGCGGATAATGGCCTGTTCGATCTCTTCGCCCGACTGCGGATGTCCGCAAACGGAGTTGGTCCAGACGCCGGGCCAGGCTTTTTTGCTTAATGCCCGACGGGTAACCAGGCATTCGCCGTTGTCGTTGAATAGCCAGGAGGAGAAGGCGAGATGCAGCGGGGTGTTGGTGGTGTGCGCGGCATATTTCTCCTGCGTGCCAATCGCGTTTCCCTCGTTGCTGACTAATATGACGTGTTCTTGAATGCTCATCTCTGCTCCTGTGCCTGGAATGCCGATGGCGCAAAGTACATTGCCTTAGTGAATGAAACGGGCGGATGCAGCGCCAGCAGACGGGTACTATTATACAGTATTCTTATACGAACAGTTTGGCTCCAGGAGCGGAAAAGGGCGTAACGTCAACAGTCCCGACTGACAGTCCGTTGACTTTAAGGCGTTATCCGTAAACCTCTCCTGTTGGGCATCAGGATTGAGGCTGCTATCATAGTGCGCCATTCACGCTGACCGAGGATCTGTTTTGTTTGCAGGAAGCCTGACGAGAAATCCCATCACTGCCGTAATCCTTCTGGCGCTAACGTTATTGCTGGCGGGCTGCTCTGGCAGCAAATCATCTGATGGGGGCAGCTATTCCGGGGCGGTTTATACCGTGAAGCGCGGCGATACGCTGTATCGAATTTCCCGCACGACGGGCACCAGCGTGAAAGATCTGGCGCGGCTAAATAACATTTCGCCTCCGTATACCATTGAGGTGGGGCAGAAGCTGAAAATTAACGGCGGCGCGTCCTCAGGCAAAAAATCCTCCTCAAAAGGCAAAACCGCTAAAGTCACGCCGTCCTACGCCGTACCGCAATCCTCCTGGCCGCCGGTCGGACAGCGCTGCTGGATCTGGCCTGCCAGCGGTAAAGTTGTCGTGCCGTATTCCACCTCCGAGGGTGGCAATAAGGGCATCGATATCGCCGCCGCGCGCGGCACGCCGGTGTACGCCTCCGGCGCCGGAAAGGTGGTTTACGTCGGCAACCAGCTGCGTGGTTATGGCAATCTGATCATGATCAAGCACGGCGAGGACTACATCACCGCCTACGCGCATAACGACACGATGATGGTGAATAACGGACAGAACGTGAAGGCAGGGCAGAAGATTGCGACGATGGGCAGCACCGGGACAGACTCGGTGAAGCTGCATTTCCAGATCCGCTATAAGGCGACGGCTATCGATCCGCAGCGCTATCTCCCGGCGCAAGGGAGCAAACCAAAGTGCTAAGTGGTTATTTAATCGCCGGTTAATCACAAAGTAGCTTGTGCGAACGTGCGTAAGGCCTATAATGCTTACGCACTCCTAAGCGGGCGTAGTTCAATGGTAGAACGAGAGCTTCCCAAGCTCTATACGAGGGTTCGATTCCCTTCGCCCGCTCCAGTTTTCTCTTCTTATTTACCCCTGCAACAACGACAGCACCGAATCCGGCAGATGGTTCGATTTCGCCAGCACCGAATTTCCGGCCTGCTGCACAATCTGTGCGCGAGACATATTCGACACTTCTACCGCGTAGTCGGCGTCTTCAATACGCGACCGCGAGGTGCTCAGCGCGGTGGACGTTGCAGCCTGCACGTTCTGGGCGGACTCCAGGCGGTTCATCGTCGCGCCCAGCTGGCTACGACGGGCATCGACCCGGGCTATCGCGGCGTCCAGGGCGGCCAGCGGATTATCCGGGTTGCGCAGGCGGATCCCCTCGTCGGTTTCCCGCAGGTTGATGGTGGTCCAGCCCGTGGCGGCATCGGTTGAAGCCGTATAGCTGTTGGGATAGTAAATCTGCACGTCGCCGCTGCCGTTCAGCGTTTTGATCAGCATCGAGCCGTCGGTCTGCTTCACCAGGGTGGCGGTTTTTCCGTCGGCACCGAGGTTCATCACATAGTTACCGTCAGCGTCGCGGGCGAGCACGTTCGGGAAGGTCTGACCGGCGTTGTCCGTATAGTTCAGCTGCATTTTATCCGGATCGATAGTCACGTATGACGTGCCGCTGACGGTGGTGACGTCGGTAAATCCATTGCTCGTGGTGCTGTTCGCCTGCACGGTGACGGAAGGCGTGCCGCCGTCGCTGCTGACGGAAACCGACGCCGCGTAATAACGGAAATCCCCGCCGCCATTGTCCACTTCCATGAAATACGAACTGCCGTTTCTCACCAGACGGGTTGCGCCAGAAGCCGCATTGCCGCTGCTGTCGAGAAAGGTCGGGGTGATGCTCGTTAAATCCACGTCAGGCGTGCTGGTCACGTTTGCTGGTGAGGCAATCCCCGTCTGCGCGGAAGGGTTGGTGACTTTCGCCTGCATTGTGCCGGTCGGCCCCCAGCTGAGTTCGGCCTCAAAATAGTCCGTTCCCTGCTGGATATAATATTTCCCGCTGCTGCTCACCAGCGCGTCCGCGCTCATCGGCGCGTTGCTGTCATCGACAAACGAAAGTCCTGACACCGTGCGAGAGGGCAGCGTGGAGATATCCGCGTAGAGCGGCGACGCGGTGACCGCGGAAACGTTCACCAGGGCCGTGCTGGTGGCCGTGGTGTAAGACGCCCCGTAGCTCGCGGTGAGGTAGGTGTTTTTCCCCTGCGCGTCGGTGCCCTGAATAAACATAATCCCGCTGCTGCTGCGCACCAGTTTGGCGGAGGTCAGCGGGTTGCCGGCGGTGTTAAAGCTCAGCGTGGTGCCCGGGCTGTTCAGCGCGATATTGCTGGCGGTGCCCACGAGCTGGTCGGTTGGCGTCACTTTCCCGCTGATCCCGCGGATCACCAGGTCGGTCAGCCCAAGCTCGTCCACGCTAAAACCCGGTTTACCGAGGTAGAGGCCCATCGTTTCCTGGTCGTTTACCCCGACCTGAATCGGCACGTTGCCCGCGCTGCCGTCGAGCACGTTTTTACCATTAAAGGTGGTCTGGGAATTAAGCCGGGCGATCTCTTTCAGGTTATTGTTGATCTCAGCCTGAATGCTGTCGGCATCTTCTAAGGTATAGGTCTCACTCAACGACTGTACGGACAGCTCACGAATACGCTGGAGTCGCTGGTTGATTTCGCTCAGCGCGCCTTCTGCCGTTTCCGCCATTGAACGTCCGTCGCTGGCGTTGCGCTGTGCCTGCATGAAGCCTTTTATCTGGCTGTTCATGCGGTTAGAAATTGCCTGTCCGGCCGCATCGTCTTTGGCGCTGTTGATACGCATCCCGGAGGAGAGGCGTTCAATCGACTGTTGCAGCGCAGAGCTGTTCTTTAATGCTGTGTTTTGAATTACCAGTGTATTGACGTTAGTGATGATACTGGCCATCTTTCGCCTGCTTTTTATTAGTATGCTTCCAGATATCATCGACAAAACGGAGGATATATTTAGCTTAAATTCACTCTTATTTTTAATAGGTGACTTCTGCAAAATTTAAAATTAAACCCTCTTTATTTTTACGGATTATTTCTTCGCTGTTATACCTGTCGCCCAAACTTTGTTTATCGGGCGAGAAATGAAAAAAGTTATCCTGATAGGCGCTGGAATGCTCGCGAGCTCATATGCCCACGCCAGTGCGCTCTATTTTTATGAAACAGGCACTGAAGATACCGCGCTGGCCGGAGCCGGGCAGGCCGCGCGCGCTCAGGATGCCTCGACGATAATGACGAACCCCGCGGGTATGACGCGTCTGCCGGACCATATGGTAACGGGCGGTTTGCAGGTGATGGATGGTTCTATCGATTACCAGTTAGATAATGACGCCCAAAGAAGTCCCGGGGATGTGATGAAAACCGTCCCCAACGCGAGCGCGTTTTACAGCCAGAAAGTAAACGACAATCTTTATGCCGGAATTGGCCTGTACGGCAATTACGGCCTGGGGATCGATTACGGCAGCTGGGCGGGTGACGGGGTGATTAAAAAGAGCACCATGGCGGCGATGACGCTCAGCCCCTCGCTGGCCTACAGGCTCAACGATCGGCTCTCCATCGGCGCGTCGATGAATCTGAACTACGGATTTTTCTCGCTTACCCGTAATGCGAATGATGAAGACCACACCCAGCGCGACAGCGACTGGGCCATGAGCTATCGTCTGGGCCTGCTGATGCAGCTCACCGATCGCACCCGCGCGGGCATCACCTGGAACAGCCAGACAGATTACGATTTCGATATCGACGGCAAAGCGCGTCTGCCCCACGGCAGCTATCGCCTGCCGATATCTGCCCAGGTGCGGGCGCCTCAGCAAATTATGCTGAGTGTGGTACACGACGTGAACGCGCGGTGGTCGGTGATGGGCGATCTGGGCTGGCAGGACTGGAGCCAGTTCGGTGCGCCGCAGATTGAGGTTGAAGGCCATCGGCTTGATAACGCCAGCCGGATGAAGGACACCTGGCACGGCGCTGTTGGCGTGCAGTATCGCCCGACGCAGAAGTGGCGCCTGAACGCCGGAGTGGCGTTTGACAGCACGCCGTATCGCGACCAGCACGACGTGGCCATGACCTTGCCCACCGGGGATGAATGGCGCTTCGGGACGGGCGCGCAGTACCAAATCACACCCGCGAGCAATATCGGGGTGGCGGTGGAGTACCTGCACATGCAGTCATCCTACGTCAACGCGCCCGCGGTCTTTGCCGGGCACTATGACTCGCCTCATCTGTGGTTTGCCAGCGTGAACTACAGCTATCAGTTTTAACCCACAAATGCCTTATTTATCCGATCTATACTGGAAGGTGTCTTATCCATTCAGGTAACGCTATGCATATTTTGCCCCCCGTCCGCCCGGAGCAGGCCATCGCAAGGTTAACTGCAATCCTCGAACCCATTGCCGAAAAGGTGAAGCTTATCCCGCGCAAGCGTATCACCTGGGCCCATAAGGGACGCCAGCAGATGTATATGTTTGTGCAGGGCGAGCTTTCCCTGCTGCGCGCGTCGGACGGGCTGCTGCTGGTCACGGTCTATGAGCCTCATCTGTTCGGTATTGCGGAGATGATCCAGCCGACGCAGGGCCATATTCTTCGGGCGGAAACGGAATCGACCATCCTGCGCGTGGATGCGGATCGTGCCGCAACGCTGTTTACCGAGGAGGGCGTCTGGGAGGAAGTGGCGGCCCTGTTGTCCTATCATACCGCCTACCTGATCTATCGCGATGCCCAGGTTGTGCAGCAGCGAACCTACTCCGTTATTCGTAACCATCTTCAGGAGATGATGTTATTGCCGGAAGAGGCGCGAATGCGTACCACTATTCTGGAGTATATTCAGGACCGGACGCTATTATCCCGCAGCAGTATTCTGAACGTTCTCTCTGCCCTTAAGCAGGGCGAGTATATTGACTTCAAACGCGGTGGCTATTTGCTTGAAATAAAGCATCTGCCTGAATCATTCTGATTGCAAATTTAAAATTAAACAGGATTGGCGTTAACATTAGCACCATTTGTCGATATCGTTTGCAGCGTGATTTCATTATTTAAGCAAACGGTATTTCTATGAAAAAGACACTTGTCGCATTAATTATTGTTAATGCCTTCACGGCGACCACGGCTTTTGCTGCCGCTGACGCGGGCACCTGGTACGGCGGCGCGAAATTCGGCTGGTCTCACTATTTTGATGCTAACACCGGATCAAAAGCACAGGATCGCAACGGCGGTTCGAATGACTATAATGTCGATCACGATAACGTCGGCGGCGGTATTTATACCGGCTACCAGTTAACACCGTGGCTTGCCGTTGAAGGCGGGTATGATTATTTAGGTAATATGCAGATCAAGGGCAAACACAGCGCGGGCGCGCAGATGAAGAGCCAGGGTCTGCAAATGTCCTTAAAGGCGAGCTACGCGGTGACGGACAGCTGGGATCTCTACGGTCGTGCGGGGGCGATGGCCTATCGCGCAGAGTCTGATGTAAGTGGTCACAATCGTTTTGAGACCGGCGTGCGCCCGCTTGCGGCAGTGGGTACGGAGTATGCGTTCAACAAAAACTGGGCGGGTCGTCTTGAGTATCAGTGGGTGAGCAACGTGGGTAACGCCAACCAGATTGGCGTCAGCAGCGACGTAAGTTCTGTTACCGCAGGCCTGACCTACCGCTTCGGCCAGCACGATTAATCGTTGATGGTGCCGCTGTTAAAAAGCCTGACCGCGCGAGTGGTCAGGCTTTTTGACGTTAGCCCGCAATTAACGGCTGCAATACGATATTAATATTTTGCAGTCCTGCTTTGTTTTTATCCTTCAGATATTGCTGGTTCACCATATCCAGCTGTTCAAGCTTGCTCAGCGACGCATAGACGCGCTGCACGGGGCTGTCTGGAATAAATATCTCCTTCGCGTTAGCGTCCTGCAAATAGTCCGATTTAACCATGGTTGTTAACTTATCAATCTGCTGTTTATTCGTTTGATAAAGTGCGGCTATGTGCGAGGTTTGTACCGGGGTTGGTTTTTCGCCCGGTAAAACCAACGGGATTTTCAGGTGGTTTATCTGCTCGACTTTATCGGGTTGCGATGTGCTACAGGCGGTTAATGTTAATAAGCTGAATATCATGATGCTTAAAGGCATTCTGTTCATAAAATTACTCTGTAAGAAAAAATGAATAAACATTATCCGTAACCGCCAGTGCGACTTCAGATTAAAGTTGTTTATTTTTAAATGTAATCAAAATGGGCGAGAGAAAACGCGGGTGATAACCTTTCTGTATTGATACGTCACACGGCGGGATTATTACCGCAGAGGATTTTATGAAGCTGAAATTAATTGTGAGCGCAATGACCGTGGCCGGTCTGTTATCCACCTCGCCCGCGATGGCGCAGGACGTGGCAAAAGAGGCGACCGCCTCAACGAAAGCCGCCAATGAAGCACTCTACGGTAAGCTGCCTTTCTTCGATAAAACAGATTTTAGCAATGCCCATAAAGGTTTTGTCGCCGCTCTGCCGCAGGACGTCATCAAGGGTGAGAAGGGCAACGTTATCTGGGATCCGCAGCAGTACGATTTCATCAAAGAGGGGCAGAAAGCCCCTGCGACCGTTAACCCAAGCCTGTGGCGTCAGGCGCAGCTGATCAACATCAGCGGCCTGTTTGAAGTGACCGACGGGGTGTACCAGATCCGTAACCTCGACCTCTCCAACATGACCATTATGGAGGGTAAAGAGGGGATCACGGTGATCGACCCGCTGGTCTCTGCCGAAACCGCGAAGGTGGGGATGGATCTCTACTATAAGAACCGCGGCAAGCGCCCGGTGGTGGCGGTGATTTATACCCACAGCCACGTTGACCACTACGGCGGCGTGCGCGGCGTGGTAGATGAAGCGGACGTGAAGTCCGGCAAGGTAAAAGTCTATGCGCCCGCCGGATTTATGAAAGAAGCGGTGTCGGAAAACATCATGGCGGGGAATGCCATGAGCCGCCGCGCCAGCTACATGTACGGCAATCTGTTAAAGCCGGATACTAAGGGTCAGGTCGGCGCGGGGCTGGGAACCACCACCTCGGCCGGGACGGTGACGCTTATCGAGCCGACCAACTACATCACCGAGGACGGACAGAAAGAGACGATTGACGGCCTGACCTACGATTTCATGCTTGCACCCGGCTCGGAAGCCCCGTCCGAAATGCTCTGGTACGTTGAAGAGAAGAAGATGATCGAGGCGGCGGAAGATGTCACCCACACGCTGCACAACACCTACTCCCTGCGCGGGGCGAAGATCCGCGATCCGCTGGCCTGGTCTAAGTACATTAACGGCGCGATTGAGCGCTGGGGCGATAAGGCCGAGATTATTATGGCCCAGCACCACTGGCCGACGTGGGGCAACGCTAACGTGGTGAAGCTGATGAAAAATCAGCGCGATATGTACCGCTATATCAATGACCAGACCCTGCGCCTGGCGAACAAAGGGCTGACCCGCGACGAGATTGCCGCCAACTTCGCGCTGCCGGACGGGTTGGCGAAGTCCTGGTCGAGCCGGGGCTATTACGGCTCGGTGAGCCACGATGTTAAGGCAACCTATGTGTTCTACCTCGGCTGGTTCAACGGCAACCCGGCGACGCTCGACGAGCTGCCTCCGGTGGACGCGGCGAAGAAATACGTTCACTACATGGGCGGCGCCAGCGCCATTCTGGAGAAGGCGAAAGCGGATTACGCGCAGGGTAACTACCGCTGGGTGGCACAGGTGGTCAGTAACGTGGTCTTTGCCGATCCTTCCAACAAAGCGGCGCGCAATCTTGAAGCCGATGCCCTGGAGCAGCTGGGCTATCAGGCGGAGTCCGGCCCGTGGCGTAACTTCTACCTGACCGGCGCGCAGGAGCTGCGAAACGGCGTGCAGAAGCTGCCGACGCCAAACACCGCCAGCCCGGATACGGTGCGCGCGATGTCGCCTGAAATGTTCTTTGATTTCCTGGGCGTACATATCAACGGCGTCAGAGCCGCCAATGCCAAAGCGGTCTTAAACGTCGATTTAGGCAGCGAAGGGCACTACAAGCTGGAGCTGGAAAATGGCGTGCTGAACCACACGGCCAACGCGGAGGCAAAAGAGGCGGATGCGACCATTAAGCTGAGCCGCGACACGCTGAACAACATCATCCTCAAGCAGACCACGCTTAAACAGGCGCAGGAAAACGGAGGGGCCACGATTACGGGTAACGAAGCGAAGCTCAACGAGATGCTGAGCTATATGGATACCTTTGATTTCTGGTTCAATATCGTGACGCCATAAGTCCGCTTCCGGCATAAAAAAGGCTGCATCTGCAGCCTTTTTTATTAGTTTTTCGGGAAGATCCAGACGTCTTTTTCCGGCAGCGCCAGATGGCAGTGCTGCGGGTCGCGCACCTCATGGCCGTAGGCGCGGATGACAAAATCATCCCCCGCCGTGCGGAACAGATATTCCCAGCGGTCGCCGAGATACATGCTGGTCAGCAGCGGCAGTTCAAGCTGGTTCTCGCCGGGGCCGTCCACCACGCGCACGCGCTCAACGCGGATCACCACCGTGGCCTCCTGCCCGTTTTGCACCCCTTCAGCGGCCTGTCCCCAGAGCACCCAGTCTTTCCCTTCGATACGCGCTTTGCCGTCGCGCATCTCCGTGACCTTGCCGTGGAGGCGGTTGTTGCTGCCCATAAACTCGGCGGTAAACAGCGTTTTCGGTGAGCCGTACATCTCCTGCGGCGTGCCCTGCTGTTCGATTTTGCCGTTGTTCAGCAGCAGAATACGGTCAGAGATGGACATCGCCTCGTTCTGATCGTGGGTAACCATCAGCGCGGACAGGCCGAGCTTGATAATCAGCTCGCGCAGGAACACGCGTGCCTCTTCGCGCAGCTTGGCGTCGAGGTTGGAGAGCGGTTCATCCAGCAAAATCACCGGCGGGTTGTAGACCAGCGCCCGACCAATCGCCACGCGCTGCTGCTGTCCGCCGGAAAGCTGATACGGATGGCGTTTTCCCAGATGCCCCAGCCCCAGCTGGTCGAGCACCGCCTGCACGCGCTCGGTTATCTCTTTCGCCGGGACTTTGCGCAGCTTGAGCGGGTAGGCGACGTTTTCAAACACCGTCTTGTGCGGCCACAGGGCGTAGGACTGGAACACCAGCCCCAGGTTGCGCTCCTCCGCCGGGATCTCGCTGCGCGGCGTGCCGTCGTAGACGCGGTTGTTGCCGATGACTATCGAACCCTGCGTCGGTTTTTCCAGCCCCGCCACCGCGCGCAAAAGCGTGGTTTTCCCGCTGCCCGATGGCCCCAGTAAAGAGACCACTTCGCCGCGCTTCAGGTTCATCGACACCCCTTTCAGCACCGGGTTGTCGCCATAGGTTAAGTGCAGATTTTCGACCGCTAATTCAATCATGTAATTTGACTCCAAAGCGAAGGGCAATTCCCAGACCTACCACCACCAGCAGGATGTTAATAAACGAGAGCGCAGCCACGATATCAATGGCGCCTGCCGCCCACAGCGACACCAGCATTGAGCCGATGGTTTCCGTACCCGGAGAGAGCAGGTACACGCCGGTTGAATATTCACGTTCAAATATCAGGAACATCAGCAGCCACGAGCCGATCAGGCCATAACGCGACAGCGGAATGGTGACGTGGCGGGTGATCTGCCCGCGCGTTGCGCCGGTGCTGCGCGCGGCCTCTTCCAGCTCCGGCCCAACCTGCAACAGCGTTGAGGAGATCAGGCGCAGGCCGTAGGCCATCCACACCACGGTATAGGCCAGCCAGACGCTGAAGATGGTGCTGCGTAACGAGCGCAGCCAGACAATCAGGTTTTCGCGCATCCAGTCAGACCATGCGAAGCCGGACAGCCAGCCCGATTTCAGGGCGTTATCCAGCCACATCGGCAGGAACAGGAAGACCCACAGGAACGCCAGCCCGGCGAGCAGCCCCGGTACGGCGCGCGGCACCAGCACGCTGTAGTCGAGGAAGCGGGTGGTGTTGTCCGGCTTGCGGTGCATGGCAATGCCGACGAACAGGTAGCAGACCACCGCCAGCGCGCCGCCAAACACCCCGATGGCCATCGAGTTGACGATGGCGCGCAGCAGGTTGGGCTGCGCCCAGATGGTGCGGAAGGTATCAAGCGAGAGCTCGTCCCATACCGACACCCCGACGCCCCAGTTAGAGATAAACGCGCGCAGCACCACGCCAAGCAGCGGAACGCCAATGGTGATTGTCAGCCAGAACGCGACCACCGCCCCGGCTACCCAGCGCCATTTGCCGAGCGGCAGGGCGCGCGCCTGCGAAGCTTTGCCCTTTACGGTGACAAAGCGGTTGGCGGTGCGCATCAGGCGGCGCTGGAGCATCACCAGCGGGATGGTGATACAGATCAGCACCACCGCCACGGCGGCCATCAGGTGATAAGACGGCGTACCGAGCTTGTTGGTGAGCTTGTACAGATAGGTCGCCAGCACCATGTTGCCCTCGGGATCGCCGAGCACCAGCATCAGGCCAAACACCTCCAGCCCGAGGAAGAACAGCAGCACCAGGGCATACAGAATTGACGGGCGAACCATCGGCAGGCTGACGGAGGTCATCACCTGTAACGGCGAGGCGCCCGCCGTGCGCGCGGCCTCTTCAACGTCAGAGCCGACGCTGCGCAGGGCCGACGAGATATAAAGGTAGGCGTGCGGAACGTGGGTCAACCCGGCAATCACCACGATGCTGGTCATGTCGTAGATATTCCACGGCACGAAGCCAATCAGCGACTGCGCCCACAGGGATAAAAAGCCCACCGGCCCGGCGGCTACCACATAGCCAAAACCGAGCACCATCGGCGACACGAAGATGGGCACCAGGATCAGCGGCTCAATAAGACGGCGACCGGGCAGGTCGGTACGGACCATCAGAAACGCCAGAATGCCGCCCAGCGGAATGGCGATCGCCACCAGGCCAAAGGCGAGGATAAAGCCGCTTTTGAGCGCTTTATAGAAATCAGGGTCGGTGAAAATGAACCCAAATGATTCAAGGCTCCACTCTTTAGACGGGGCGAAAAAGGGAGCAGACAAGAAGCTCTGGATCACGATGAACGACAGGGGAACGTAGATAACCAGAGCGGTTATCAGCACCACCACTGCGCGAGGCAGGCTTTGCCATTTTCTGTGTATTGCATTCATAGAATATCCCTGGTGTTGAAACCCAGAATAAGAATCAGGTCAGCGAAAAGAGGCGCGACGGCGTGCGCCGCGCCGGGGCGTTATTTGCCTGCGGCTTCCCGCCACTGTTTGATGTAGTCCAGACGTTTTTTCGGTTGCAGGTATTCCAGCAGGCTCTCGTCAACCGGGATCGGTTTCAGCGCCTTGCCGAGCACTTTGGTCAGGCCATCGATATCGTTTTTGCCTTCGATATCGTTACGGATGGAGGGGATGTCCGCCTGATTGGCCAGAATGCTTTGTCCCTTTTCAGACAGCACATAGTCCAGCCACAGCTTCGCGGCGTTGCTGTTTTGCGACTGCTGGCTGATGAAGGAGACACGCGACAGCACCAGGGTGTAATCCTTCGGATAGGCGATGCCGAGCGACGGATCGGTCTTCGCGCGGGCTTCGGCGTAGGAGCCCAGAATGTTAAAGCCGATCAGGTTTTCGCCGGACGACACCCTTTCCATCATGGTGCCGGTAGAGGACTGCACTGATAAGCCGCCCTTCGCGACGTCGGCCAGCGTTTTGAAGTAGTTCGGATCGGCTTTGTAATCCTCAACGGAAAGCATAAAGCCCAGCCCGGATTTTTCGATGTCGTAGGTCGTGACTTTGTTTTTGAATTTATCGGTCTGGCTGGCGATAAGCTTAGCCAGCGCCGCGTGGGAGTCCGGCACGTCGCCCGCCGGGATCAGGCGCTTGTTGTAGATAAACACCACCGGCTCGTAGGTGGTGCCGTAGGCTTTATCGCTCCACACCGCCCACTTTGGCAGCTGGCTTTGCTCAGGGGATTTGTACTCCATCGCATAGTCGGTGGCGAGCTTCAGGCCGGTGTCCATCGACGAACTCCAGACCACGTCGCCGCTGCCGCTGCCGGAAGCCTGCTCGCTGATATAACGGTTGTACAGCTCGGTGCTGTTCATGTCGTTATATTCCACCTTGATGCCCGGATAGGTTTTTTCGAAGCCCTGGATCAGCGGCCCGGCGGCTTTGATATCGGTGGTGGAGTAAATCACCACCTTGCCCTCTTTGGTCGCGGCGTCCACAACCTTTTGGTACTCCGCAGGATACCCCTGCGGCAGAGCAGACATTGCAGAAGAAGAGATCAGTACGGTAGCGGTAATCAGAGAAATTCGGAATGTGTTCGACATTATAGTTAACCTTTTAGTTACATTTGAGGAACTAATGGTCAACATAGCCGATGGGTCAGAACAGACAATAGGGTGGGAATGGCGCCGATCGGGAAGTGTGATAATCGGCGTTATTTCGACAATTAACTCCATTAAAACCGCGACGCTTAGCCCGCGAAGAATGGCTTATCCCTTTTCCGGCACCTTACGGTAGAGCCGTCTTGGGTGACCAATATTGCCGTAAAGCATTTCGATGCTGATAAATCCGCTTTCTACGCAATATTCCAGATAGCGCCGCCCGGTGGTTTTGCTGATCCCCACGTGTTCCACCACCTCTTCCACCGACACGTTGCTGTCGGGATGGTCGATGAAAAAGCGTTTGATGTGCTCCAGGGTGTTGGGGTCTATCCCTTTTGTCGACGGCGCAGAAGAGGCCTCCGCCGCGGGCAGGTTGAACAGGCGATCCAGGGCGTGCTGATCGACCACCTTCACCTGCTGCACGGTATGAATGAAGCGCATAAAGCGCTCAAGAGAGGCGTGCAGGCGCTGGAAAAAGACCGGCTTGATCAGGTAATCAAACGCGCCGCTGCGCATGGCGTGGCTACAGGTCTGCATGTCGCTGGCGGCGGTGATGAAGATAACCGAGCACTCAAACTGCTTGAGCAGCGGGCTGTCTATCAGATCCACCCCTTTGCCGTCGGGCAAATAGTTATCCAGCAGGATCAGGCGCGGCCGATGCTGGCTTATCAGCTCGCGGGCCTTCTCCAGCGACGGCGCAATCCCCACCACCCGCAGGTGGAAGTTTTGCTCAATATACTCACGATGCAGTCCGGCGAGGTGCGGCTCATCCTCAACAATGACGACATCAATAGCCCGGGTCGTAGTCATGTTTTTAGCCCTGTCGAACGGAAGGTTGGAACGGAATAAACACGGTGAAAATAGTGCCTTGCGGCGCGTTGTCGGCAATCTCGATACTGCCGCCCGCCTTATCAACGTATCCTGCCACCAGAAACAGACCGATACCGTGCTCGGACCCGGTTATTTCATTTCCGGCGTCGGGCTTACTGGTGAACCCCTGCCTGAAAATATGCGGCTTCATGGCGTCGTCTACGCCGCAGCCCCGGTCGGCTATCTCAATCAGTAATTCCTGATTTCGATCCGAAATATAGAGCTCAACGGGGGCAGGGGCGGGGGCTTTCAGGGTGGCATCTACGGCGTTATCCAGCAGGTTGCCAATCACCGACATCAGCTCGGTTTCGTTAATGGCGAGCGGCATTTTGCTGAGCTGGCAGGCCGGGTCGAACAGCAGCTCGACCCCTTTTTCCCGCGCGCTGACGTATTTGCCGAGCAGCAGGCCGCACAGCGCCGGGGAGGTAAAGCGGGCGGAGACAAAGTCCAGCACCCGCTGCGCGCCGTCGGACTGGGCCTGAATATAGCGGATCGCGTCGTCGTAACGTTTCATCTGCAACAGCCCCACGAGGGTGGCCGTCCAGTTCAGCTGTTCGTGGCGCATGATGCGCAGGTTATCGGCGTAGCGCTTGATCTGGCTGAGCTGGCTGCTGAGGGTGTTGATGTCGTTTTTATCGCGGAAGCTGTAGACCCAGCCGCTTTCTACGCCCGGCTCCACCTCAATCGCCACGCGGTTAACAATCACTTCCCGGTGGTTCAGCACCGCAATCTGATCGTGACTGCCGCTGCTGACGGAGGCGTAGCGCTGGGAAAAGAAGCCGGGAGGGGTATGCAGAACCTCTTCCAGCGGTTTGCCGATAAGCGCTTTCTCGCTCTGGTGAATATCCAGCAGCTCCCGCGCCGCGCGGTTGATTAATATCAGGCGCTTTTCATCGTTAACCGCAAATATCCCCTCGTACATGGCTTCGAGCAGCGCTTTTTGCTGCAACACCAGCTGGGCAATATCTTTCGGCTCCAGGCGAAACATCTGTTTTTTAAGATTGCGGGTGAAGACCCAGGAGAAAAGAAACAGCAGCAGCAACAGACCCGCGCCGTATAACCCGGCCTGCCAGAGAATGCGGGCGTTAATATTGGCAATATACGAGGTGAGATAGCCGACGGAGACAATCCCGATCACCTGATGCTGTGCGTTAAATATCGGCGCTTTGCTGCGCAGGGAAACGCCAATTCCCCCTTTGCGCACCGAAATAATGGTTTTGCCTTTTAATACCTCGGCGTTATCCCCGCCAATCATCGGTAAATTCAGCCGTTCAGGTGATTCTGAATGATAAAGGTGCTGCTCACGGGTATCGCCGATCACAATATAGCTGGCGTCGCTCTCGTTGCGTAACGGCTGAATTAATCGGGCGATCCCGGGGATATCTCTGGCGGCGACGTTTTCCGCCAGGCCCGGCATCAGCGCGATTTCACTGGCCTGAACCCGCGCGCGCTGGCCGAGATCGTGGTGTAGCTGCCGGTCGATAAAATGAAACAGGATCGCCCCCAGCAGCGCCAGCAGCAGGCAGGAGAAGAACACCAGCGATAAAAAAAGCTTCACCTGAAAAGGAAGTCTTTGTTTCATAAGTCCTGCTGCGCAGTACATAAAAGAGATATTTGCGGAGCCTGACATGGGGAAATGTAGGGCGCAATCTGACAAAAACAGAGTTGTGAGCTGGCGTTTCGTTTTTTGTGCCAATAGCCATCAGGATCCCACAGGGCTATGATTCATTCAGCATCATAATAACTACAGAGGCAATGTCATGGATAAAGAGCTACTTGACGCGGGATACCGGGCCTATACCGGTGAAAAAATTGACGTCTACTTCAACACCGGGATCTGCCAGCATTCAGGGAATTGCGTGCGCGGCAGCGCTAAATTGTTCAACCTGAAACGCAAGCCGTGGATCATCCCGGACGAAGTGGATGTCGAAACGGTTATTCGTGTTATTGATACCTGCCCGAGCGGTGCGCTGAAGTATCGCCAAAAATAAGCGAGGAACTATGGAAATTCTGGAAGGCCATAACAAGTTTTATGTGAACGACGCGAACGGCACGCAGGTTGCCGAGATTGTGTTTGTCCCGACCGGGGAGCATCTGAGCATTATTGAGCATACCGACGTAGACCCAAGCCTGAAGGGGCAGGGCGTGGGCAAGCAGCTGGTGGCGAAGGTGGTGGAGAAGATGCGCGGTGAGAACCGCAAGATTATTCCACTGTGCCCGTTTGCGAAGCACGAGTTTGATAATACGCGGGAATATGATGATATTCGGGCGTGAGGGGGGGCTCCATGATGCGACTGGGGTAATTTCGTGCGGCCTGCATAAGCCGGGTGGCGCGTACGCTTACCCGGCCTACGTGTTCGTGCCCTCTGTAGGCCGGGTAAGGCGAAGACGACGATGATGCCGAAGTGTGCAAAGCACCGCAGTTTGTAGGCCGGGTAAGGCAAAGCCGCCACCCGGCTTTTTTATGACGATGATGATGCCGAGGTGTGCAAAGCGCCGCAGTTTGTAGGCCGGGTAAGGCAAAGCCGCCACCCGGCTTTTTTAATGACGATGATGATGCCGAGATGTGGGGGGGAGTCCCCGCCAACATCGGCGAACCGAAGACCGGATGACAAGGGCTGGACGCCAGGGATGGCGGCCAGAGGCGAATCGAGACAGGATGTCGAGTTGAGCCGACCGCAGGCAGCAGGGCGGGAGGTGAGCGCAGTGCGAAGCACCGATTTTTCGCGGGGCCGCGGGGATTGATAAGGGGGCCGCGGTGGCCCCCTTATCTCGTTCACAGGTAAAGAACGTATTATTTTATGCGGGTCTCAGGTGAACGAAACAATTCCACAAAACCACTACGCACCCGTTCAACAAATCAACCCACAAACATCACCGACACGCACAACACCCCCACAATCAGCGTCAGCACATTCCCTATAGAACGATACTGCTTAAGCGACGGGATCAGGAACGTCGACAGCGTGGGCATAATAAATAAAATCATCGCGATAAGCGGTCCGCTGATGGCGTAAATCATCGAGATTGCGTTGGGGTTGATGCAGCACACCGCAAAGGTGATCAGCGACACCCCGAGAATCGAAACCGCGCGGTTAAAGGCGCGGCTTTTCTTCACGCCAACCTGATTCAGCGACGACTTCACAATCTCGGTCGCCCCTTCAATCACGCCAAAATAGGTGCCGAGGAACGATTTCGACATGGCGATAATCGCCACCACAATCCCGGAAATACCCAGCCAGGCGGGGGATGACGGCATCATCGACAGCGCCGACAGAATCGTAACCCCTTCCTCTTTTGCTGCCACGATATAGGACGGCGGGATCGAGAGCAGGCAGCTGAAGACGAAGAACAGCACGCTCAGGCAGATGATCAGGTAGGCCACCTTCATGATTTTTTTGCATTTACCCATCGCGGCGTCACCGTACTTCTCGCGACGATCGACGGCGAACGTCGAGATAATCGGGGTATGGCTAAAAGCAAAAACCATCACCGGGATCGACACCCACACCTGGTGCAGCGTATGGCTATCGAACGCCATCTGGCTGGTCAACAGCGTCGGCTGCCAGCTTCCGGTCAGATACAGGGAGACAAACAGGAAATAGGCAATCAGCGGAAACACCAGGAATCCCATCACCTTAATGGTGATGTGGCGGCCCATCAGGAAGATCAGGTTTAGCGCCAGCACCACGCCAAAACTCACCATCACCCGCACGCTCAGGTCGACCGTCATGCGCTTTGCCAGCTGCTCGGTTAACGAGTTGGTGATGGCCACCGCGTAGATCAGCACCACCACAAAAAACGCCACAAAGTAGAGCGTGGTGATCAGGTTGCCGATCTTCTTGCCGTAGTAATGGGTAACGGCCCCGGTGATCCCCTCGTTGCCTTTGGTTTTCGAGGACAGGATAAACTGCGCCAGCGCTTTGTGCGGCCAGTAGGTAAGCGGATAAGCCACAAGGGCGGTAATAAACAGGACGATAGCGCCTGCGGAGCCGAGCTGAATGGGCAAGAACAGGGTTCCTGCGCCCACGGCGGTGCCATAGAGGGCGAAACTCCAGAGAGTCTCTTCTTTTGACCAAATTTTCGACATTAGAGCAACGTATCAACTATAAAACGAACAAAAAGAAGTGCAATTTACCATAATTATGAGTCGAGGGCGCAGTTGCTTCGAGAGGGAGTGGCCGGAACGGGCGTCCGGCCAGACGGGGTTAGCCTGCGAGGGCGCGTCGTTGCTGGCGGCGCTTGATGATTCTGGCGCGCAGCATGTCGTATGCCCAGTTGTAAAACATGGTGTAGGGCAGGAAGAACAGGAAGAAACCTATTTCCAGTGTGAATGCCTGAAGCAGCGTCACGCCGAGAACGGCGGCCACGATGGTTACGCCAATCACGATAAAGCCGCATTCAAATCCTAACGCGTGCAGGGCGCGGACTTTTGCCGTGCGGGTGACGCGCTGCACGGGCCAGAAGCGGTCGAAACCGAAGTTATAGATGATGTTCCAGATCATCGCCGTGGTGGCGAGGACAATGGTCAATCCTCCCATTTCAACCACCGAACGTTGCATGAGCCAGGCGGCCGTCGGGGCGAGAATCGCCGTGGCGATGCCCTCAAAACAGACGGCATGGAAGATCCGCTCCGGGAGTTTTCGCTGGAGTGCATCCTGATGTTGCATAGTCACCTCTGTGAGTCGCCAGAATGGGCGGTGTTGCGGCCTATTTTTATCGCAAAAGATGATATATAAAAGATGGTATCCATCGATAAAGTAGATACATCATGCGCTACTCTCCCGAAGCTCTCACCGCCTTTGTTGAAACGGTCGCGGCCGGATCCTTTTCTGCCGCCGCGCGGCGTTTGCGTAAAAGTCAGTCCACCATCAGCACGGCGGTCGCCAACCTTGAGGCCGATCTGGGCTTTGAGCTGTTCGACCGCTCGGCGCGCCAGCCGGTGCTCACCGCTCAGGGCGAGCAGGTGCTGGGCTATGTGCAGTCGATCCTCGCCGCCAGCGCGCGCCTTGACGAGCTGGCGGTCTCGCTCACCGCGCAAACCGAAGCGCGGCTGACCTTTGTGCTGTCCGACACCCTCAACCCGGACGTGCTGGAAGACCTCATGAACCAGTTCGACAGGCGTTTTCCCCATACGGAATTCGAATGCCTGATTGGCGAAGAAGAGGATGTGATCGATCTTCTGCAAAAGGAGAGGGCGCAGGTAGGCCTGACGGAGGCGCGCGAAAATTACCCGACGGGGATCGGCGCGATCCGGCTCCCCATGCAGACCCGCATGGCGATCTATGTCTCGACGACCCATCCCCTTGCGGGGCAAACGCACACCGAAGCCGATGAACTGCACGGCTGGCGCGAGCTGCGGCTGAACACCTATCTTGAGCGCGAGCCTGCGCTGGCGCGGGGGCCGGTGTGGTCAGCGCCGAATTACCTGTTACTCTTGAGTATGGCGGTGCAGGGCTTTGGCTGGTGCGCGCTGCCCTGTGCGCTGGTGGATGAGTTTGCGGCGGCGAAATCGCTGGTGCAGCTTAACGTCCCCGGATGGCCGCGATCGATTGCTATCGATCTGTTATGGAATAAACGCTCCCCGCCGGGCATCGCCGGAAGCTGGCTGCGGCAGTATCTTCAGGACGCGCGCTAATCCTGTGACAAGACTCACTTTTTTTAAACAATTGCGTCAATTGTTGATAACAATACTCTACTATCGTCATGTCATTTTACCCAGAGGTCGTGATGAAAGATGTCGTTATAGTGGGTGCGTTGCGTACGGCTATCGGCTGTTTTCAGGGGGCGTTATCCCGCCATTCTGCCGTGGATTTAGGCAGCGTGGTGGTGAAGGCGCTGGTGGAACGCAGCGGGATCGCCGCGCATGAAGTCGACGAGGTGATCCTCGGCCAGGTGCTGACGGCGGGTGCCGGGCAAAACCCTGCGCGACAGGCGGCGCTGAAAGGCGGTCTGCCAAATACCGTGTCCGCTATTACCATCAACGACGTCTGCGGCTCTGGCCTCAAGGCGCTGCATCTTGCCACGCAGGCGATACAGTGCGGCGAAGCGGATGTGGTCATTGCCGGGGGGCAGGAAAACATGAGCCGCGCCCCACATGTGCTGACCGACAGCCGCACCGGGGCGCAGCTTGGCAACAGCCAGCTGATCGACAGCCTGGTGCATGACGGCCTGTGGGATGCGTTCAACGATTACCATATGGGCGTGACGGCGGAAAACCTGGCGCGTGAATATGGCATCAGCCGCGAGTTGCAGGACGCCTACGCCCTCAGCTCGCAGCAAAAAGCCCGCGCGGCGATTGATTCCGGGCGTTTCCGCGATGAAATCGTCCCCGTCAGCGCGCTCCGTCAGAGCGGGGATTCGGTGATGATCGATACCGACGAGCAGCCGCGTACCGATGCCAGCGCGGAAGGGCTGGCGATGCTCAATCCCGCGTTTGAAACCCTCGGTTCGGTCACCGCCGGAAACGCCTCTTCTATTAATGACGGCGCTGCGGCCGTGATGATGATGAGCGAAAGCAAAGCCGAAGAGCTGGATCTGCCCGTGCTGGCGCGCATCAAGGCGTTTGCCAGCGTCGGGGTTGATCCCGCGCTGATGGGCATCGCCCCGGTCTATGCGACCCGCCGCTGCCTGGAGCGTGCAGGCTGGCAGCTTGACGAGGTCGATCTGATCGAAGTGAACGAAGCCTTTGCGGCGCAGGCGATCTCGGTGGGCAAAATGCTGGAGTGGGATCCGCTGCGGGTGAACGTGAACGGCGGGGCTATCGCGCTCGGTCATCCTATTGGCGCCTCCGGCTGTCGTATTCTGGTTTCGCTGGTGCATGAAATGATGAAACGTAACGCCCGCAAGGGGCTGGCGACGCTCTGTATCGGCGGTGGGCAAGGGGTGGCGTTAGCCATCGAGCGATAACCGTTTCTCCCCTTATCAATAAAAAACCTCCTTCCGGGAGGTTTTTTTTCACATGTCGAACGATCTCTTTACGCTTTTACGTTAAATCTCCGTCAAAACGCGAATGCTTCCGCGCTTAATTATATTAAGTGCGATCTTTTAACGTGATCTCTCTCCTGAAATTTACCTTTTGACTGCCGTTTTTGTTGACGGAAGTCACGTCCGTCTTTGCCAAAAAAAATGAAACAAATAATTACGATCTTTGTCACTAAAATAACGTTACTTAAAAAATAAACTACAGTTCCATAAAAACGAAACGTTATTTTAATTGAGGGTTTTTTCATGTTAAAGAAATCTCTGGCAATTGCTTCCCTGGTGGGCGCCTCTTTTGCAGTTCAGGCTGTTACCGTCGATCTGCGTCACGAATATATCGATAGCGGCTCCAACGCCGACCGCGTGTCTGTCTCCCATCGCTTTGATAACGGGCTGGGTTTTTCGGTTGAAGCCAAGTGGAAATCCGGTGGTGATAAGGCGGATCAGCCTTTCGCAGACGTGGTAGGCAACGGTCATGAAGACCAGATTAGCTGGCGCTGGAAAGCAACGGATAATATCGCGCTGACGCCAGCCTTTACGATTGAGAGTAATGACAGCCGTACTATTTATAAACCGAATTTGCATCTGCAATATAGTTTCGATAATGGATTCTACGTTGCCGCGCGTTACCGTTATGAATATACCCGTTATCCATCAAGCTCTAATAAAGACGATGACAAGGTCAACCGTGGCGATGCATGGGTTGGCTGGGTATTGGGTAATTTCCGCACCGAGCTTAACTACGTTTACGCAAAAAGCTCAGAAGGTATGATTCGTAATAATAATAAAGACTACTCAAACGAATATAATGCCAAGCTGGCGTACAAGTGGGATAAAAACTGGGCGCCGTATGTTGAGGTGGGTAACGTGGGCGTGAAAGAGACTGACGAACGCCAGACCCGTTTCCGTTTAGGCGTGGCATATTCATTCTGATAAATAATAAGCAGTACATCCGGGAAAAAAACCGACTCGTTTGAGCCGGTTTTTTTTGTGTTAAGAAGCCCGTACTAAAAAAAAAGCCCTCCACGAGGGAGGGCAAGGCCAGTTACAGAAACACTAACTCAAATCATGCATGCAACAGTTCAGGTTGCTCGGGGAGTTTCGCGATATAGAGCGCAGGCTTGCCGTCTTTATCGGAACTGAACAGCACCGCGGTATCATCCGGGGTAAAGGATGGATGCGGGTGGGTGACCTGGCGGCTGTTTGCCACCGTCGCCCAGGAGGTATCGTGACGGGCGATGCGGAAATACGCTTTCTTCGCCACGTCAAAGGCATAGAGATAAGGATCGTTATCGATGGTGTAACCGCCGGTGTCCTTCACGTCGACCGGCGTGCCGGAGCCGTCACCCACCAGCATCGTGCCGTCAAAGTTGCTCATCAGATGCGAACAGGCTGGCATCTGCATCACTTCTTCGTTAACCGCAGTGTCCGGATTGTAGCGGGAGATGGTGCGGCCCTGCTGGCCTTTCAGATACGAAACATACACCAGCGCGGAGCCGTTCGGCACCCAGAACTCGTGGGTGCAGCTTTCGCCGGGCGCGTGTTCTTTCACTTTACGCACGTTGCTGCCGTCTTCGTTGACCAGCCACATGCGGGCGTCCACCAGGTCGTGCGGCCCTTCGTGACAGAAGGCGACGGTATTGTCGTCAAACGGACGGTAAATCGGGTGGCCGAGCCAAATTTTCTCCTCGTGGATCGTTGAGCTTTCGCCGGTTTTCAGATCCACGCGCAGCAGGCGGCAGTGCGGCCCTTTGTGGAAGAAGTCGTGGAATATCTTCCAGTCATTGAGCGGCGTCCAGTCGCTTTTGGCGATTTCGATACCCACCAGTTTGGTGCAGTCGCTGTTGGCAACCCATGTGCCGTACCCGACCCACTCATCCGGCACGCGATACACTTCGCGCTCGACCAGCGTCTTTAAATTCACTTCAAGCAGCGAGCGATCGTTCTTCACATAGTAGAAGGAGGTGTCGTCCGGCGAGAGGAAGCCGCCAAAGGTGTTATCCCCCGCGCCTTCGGTTAGCTGCACGGCTTCGGCGTTTTTCAGATCCAGCAGATAGTAGTTCCAGTGGCCGTCGAACTCCCCGGCAAACAGCAGATGGCTACCGTCGTTAAAGAAGCACTTCTGGTAGAAGTAATTGCGGTGACAGGTTACTTCCGGGGGGGTCAGGCGGGTCACTTCCACGCCCGTATCCGGATCGCGGCTGACCTCGTAGTTCAGCTTGACCCGCATACCTTTAGCCATAATGTGCTCCTTGTTTGCCAGAAAGATGAGTTAAAAACTGGGTATTAAATTATCAAAACAACGTTTCAATATGTGTGACTGATGGCGCAATTTGTAAGATTTATTGATTAGCGTGATGTCATCTTTGTTTTTTAACGCGGAATGTTTTCTGCATGGTCAAAACTTAAAGGTTTTATAATCTCTTGTTTACTAAGATGAATATTGTTTTTCCTCCGCGCCGGATCCGCCGTTATTCTCCCGTCAATGCGCCACATTCGTGATCGAAACTACATTTCTGGGATTAATATCCAGAAAAAGTGAAACGCTGTTTTAAATGTAATTGAAAACCCCCATTGCTGCGGCTACTATGTGCTCATCGACAAAACGGAACGTCGTTTCGTTAATCAACTTTGCCTTAAGGCAGGATCAATTCTGGAGGGTAGTGTGGAGATCAGACAAAGCATCCACAGTGCGCACGCAAAGACGCTGGATACTCAGGGGCTGCGCAACGAGTTTTTAGTTGAGAAGGTGTTTGAGGCTGACGCTTACACCATGGTTTACAGCCACATCGACCGCATCATCGTGGGCGGCATTATGCCGGTCAGTAAAACCGTGTCGGTGGGAGGCGAAGTGGGTAAACAGCTCGGCGTGAGCTACTTCCTGGAGCGCCGCGAGCTGGGCGCGATCAACATCGGCGGGCCGGGCACCATTACCGTAGACGGCCAGTGTTTTGAAATTGGCCATCGCGATGCGCTGTACGTCGGCAAGGGGGCGAAAGAGGTCGTTTTCGCCAGCATCGACAGCAGCCAGCCCGCGAAGTTCTACTACAACTGCGCGCCGGCGCATACCACCTATCCGACCAAAAAAGTGACGCCCGCTGACGTTGCTCCGGTCACGCTCGGCGACAACCTCACCAGCAACCGCCGCACCATCAATAAATATTTCGTTCCTGACGTGCTGGAAACCTGCCAGCTCAGCATGGGGCTGACCGAGCTTGAGCCGGGCAACCTGTGGAACACCATGCCGTGCCATACCCATGAGCGCCGCATGGAAGTCTATTTCTACTTCAACATGGAAGAAGATGCCTGCGTGTTCCACATGATGGGGCAGCCGCAGGAAACGCGCCATATCGTGATGCATAACGAGCAGGCCGTGATTTCACCAAGCTGGTCCATTCACTCAGGCGTGGGAACCCGTGCGTATACCTTTATCTGGGGTATGGTCGGCGAAAACCAGGTCTTTGATGACATGGACCACGTGGCCGTTAAGGATCTGCGCTAGTCGCGGGCAGTTAAACAACTATCTGCCTGTGAGTGACAGGCTGAAAAGAGTAAGGAATAAACATGATTCTGGATGCATTTTCGCTGCAAGGTAAAGTGGCCGTGGTGACCGGTTGTGACACTGGTCTGGGTCAGGGCATGGCGTTAGGTCTGGCAGAAGCCGGATGCGATATTGTCGGGATTAACATCGTTGAGCCGGCAGAAACCATCGAGCGCGTGACCGCGCTGGGCCGCCGCTTCCTGAGCCTGACCGCCGATCTGCGTAAAATCGACGCCATCCCCGAGCTGCTGGAGCGCGCGGTAGCCGAGTTCGGTCATATCGATATTCTGGTGAACAACGCGGGTCTGATCCGCCGTGAAGATGCGATCGACTTCAGCGAGCGCGACTGGGATGACGTGATGAACCTGAACATTAAGAGCGTCTTCTTTATGTCCCAGGCGGCGGCGAAGCATTTCATCGCCCAGGGTAACGGCGGCAAGATCATCAATATCGCCTCTATGCTCTCCTTCCAGGGCGGCATCCGCGTCCCGTCTTACACCGCCTCAAAAAGCGCGGTGATGGGCGTGACCCGTCTGCTGGCGAACGAGTGGGCGAAGCACAACATCAACGTCAACGCGATTGCGCCGGGCTACATGGCAACCAACAACACCCAGCAGCTGCGCGCGGACGAACAGCGTAGCGCAGAAATTCTCGACCGTATCCCGGCCGGGCGCTGGGGCCTGCCGAGCGATCTGATGGGGCCGATCGTGTTCCTGGCGTCCCCTGCTTCTGACTACATCAACGGCTACACCGTGGCGGTTGACGGCGGCTGGCTGGCGCGTTAATCCTGCCGTTTCTAACGAACCTCTGTCTGCGGACGGAGGTTTTTTTTACCCTGAAATAGCCATTATCCATATCCAATAAGATGAAAAATCCATACTCAAAATCCATTAATGACGCATATCACAGATTTAATGCTTATAAATTAGGTGATTAGTTTAATCGGGGCATTATTTACCGTTAGTTGAAATTGTAATGTCCATCACATAACGCTATGCCATAGCGAAATTATCCATATCTTCGCCCCTAACGACCTGACACTTTTTTTCCCTGTCTCGTACTTTCAGTGAACGAATTTCGCTGTTCAGGCAGGAAACTATGACCTCTATAAATGACTCTTCCCTTATGCCCAACGCGCTGCGCGATACGCGACGCATGAACCAGTTTGTCTCTATCGCCGCCGCCGTGGCCGGCTTGCTGTTTGGGCTGGATATCGGCGTGATCGCCGGTGCGCTGCCGTTTATCACCGATCACTTTACGCTGAGCAGCCGCTTGCAGGAGTGGGTGGTGAGCAGCATGATGCTCGGCGCGGCGATTGGTGCGCTGTTCAACGGCTGGCTCTCGTTCCGTCTGGGGCGCAAATACAGCCTGATGGTTGGGGCGGTTTTGTTTGTCGCCGGCTCCATTGGCTCGGCGTTTGCCTCGAACGTTGAAGTGCTGTTGCTGTCCCGCGTGCTGCTTGGCGTGGCGGTAGGGATCGCGTCGTACACCGCGCCGCTGTATCTCTCGGAAATGGCGAGCGAGAACGTGCGCGGCAAGATGATCAGTATGTATCAGCTGATGGTGACGCTCGGCATCGTGCTGGCGTTTCTCTCCGATACGTACTTCAGCTACAGCGGCAACTGGCGGGCGATGCTCGGCGTGCTGGCGCTGCCTGCGCTGGTACTGATCGTGCTGGTGATTTTCCTGCCGAACAGCCCGCGCTGGCTGGCGCAAAAGGGACGTCATGTGGAGGCGGAAGAGGTACTGCGAATGCTGCGCGATACCTCCGAAAAAGCGCGCGAGGAGCTGAACGAGATCCGCGAAAGCCTGAAGCTGAAGCAGGGCGGCTGGGCGCTGTTTAAGGTGAACCGCAACGTGCGCCGTGCGGTGTTCCTCGGCATGCTGTTGCAGGCGATGCAGCAGTTTACGGGCATGAACATCATCATGTATTACGCTCCGCGCATCTTCAAAATGGCCGGATTTACCACCACCGAGCAGCAGATGATCGCCACCCTCGTGGTCGGATTGACCTTTATGTTCGCCACCTTTATTGCGGTGTTCACCGTAGATAAAGCCGGACGCAAACCGGCGCTGAAGATTGGCTTTAGCGTAATGGCGCTCGGCACGCTGATCCTCGGCTACTGCCTGATGCAGTTTGATAATGGCACCGCGTCGAGCGGGCTGTCGTGGCTCTCCGTTGGGATGACGATGATGTGTATCGCCGGATACGCAATGAGCGCGGCCCCGGTGGTGTGGATACTGTGCTCTGAAATTCAGCCGCTGAAATGCCGCGACTTCGGCATCACCTGTTCGACCACCACCAACTGGGTGTCGAACATGATCATCGGCGCCACCTTCCTGACCCTGCTGGACGCCATCGGCGCAGCCGGCACCTTCTGGCTCTACACGGTGCTGAACGTCGCCTTTATCGGCATCACCTTCTGGCTGATCCCGGAAACCAAAGGCGTGACGCTGGAGCATATCGAACGCAAGTTGATGAGCGGGGAGAAGCTGCGCGACATTGGGGTGTAACGTTCAGCACGCCCGATAACGTGGTTCTCGGGCGTGCGAACAACCCTTTATGCTGCCGGCTTGTTTTCAGCCACAAGCTCAGCATCGGAAAGCCCGGTCAGTCTCAGCACACATTCGCGATCAAATCCTTCTGCAATCATGCTTTGCGCAATGCGTAACGCTTCCTGGTGTTTTGCTTCCAGTCTTAATCTTTCCGCGATTGTCATCAGCCTCTCCTTGTGTGGTGTGGAACAACGTTCAGCAATCTGGCGAATAAAATGACTAAATTCAGCCGCATCACCGAATCGCATCATGTAATTAAATAATGATTTGAGCTGGGTGTCATTAGCGCAACCCGTAACCATTAATGCGCCGAGTCGGTCGATTAATTCCATCAAATCCCGCTTGCGGATGTGTTTTTGAATAAGTTCCAGCAGTGCTATTCGCCTGTGCTGCATGATGTCGTCATCGGGGAAAACCGTGATATCGACAAGCGGAAACGATCCCATATAGAGCCGACTCGCCTGAACGGGATCGTCAAACTCCTCCAGCCAGCTCAGAGGGTATGGGTATGGACTTTCCAGGCCATGATAAAACAGCATTGGCACGACCAGAGGAAGCCTTTTATGTCCGGCATCCAGATGACGCTGCATAGCCGACATCGCGTATCGCATCAGCCTAAAGGCCATGTGCCTGTCCGGTGAGCTTTGATGCTCAATCACAATATAAATATACCCTTCACCTTTTGTGGTTTTCAGTGACCAGAGCACATCTGAATAGCTGGCTCGCAAATCCTTCTCAATAAAGCTGCCTGATTCCAGCGTTAATGTCCGAAGATCGCAAAGCGAACGCAGGGAAGAGGGGAGATGTATCTCAAGAAAATCCCGGGCGGTTTCGGGGTGGCAGAGAAACTGTTTGAAGACCGCATCATGCGGTGTTGTGCTGGTCCGGGCTTTCATAGCGATCCGTCACTATCAGAAAAGAGAGGGTGACTGTAATCGCTGACGCTATCGTCGGCATTCGGCCTTTCTCGATTCTACGAGCGGGGTTCAGCGCTAATTGCGTAAGGGTGAAACATTTTCAGTATTCAGGAATGCGCCTCGCAAAATAATTACCAGGCGCACAGGCTCAAGTAGGCCGGGTAAGGCGCAGCCGCCACCCGGCTTTTTGGGTTAACGCATCGCGCGTTTCAAAATACGCTCTGCCTGACGCTGGAAGTCGGCGGCGGTCTCTTCCACGGTTTTCTGGCCGTAGTCGATGTACTGCAAGGAGGTGCCGAACTGCGCCACAATCTGCGGGTCGTCAAAGTATGGCGATACGGAGAGTTTGGCAGGCAGAGACTGCGCCAGGCGCAGGCCCGCAACGGACGGATCGTTCTCTTTGATGGTGCCGTCTTCGGTCAGGAACTGCACCGCCGCCTTGCTCAGCGGTACGCCGCGCTCCAGGCCCAGCGTATCAACACCCTCTTTGCTGTTCAGCAGGAAGTTAATCAGCTTCGCCGCCGCTTCCGGGTTTTTGGTGGATTTACCAATCGACAGCATCTGCGCCGGCTTGAAGAACAGGCCCGCGTCGGTCGCGCCCGGCAGCATCGGGTAGTTGCCCAGCTCCAGCTTCGCCGGTGGCTTCAGGTTGTCGGAATACTTGTTGATGGTGGAGTTCCACATGTAGGTGCCGCCCCATTCACCCTGGATCCACGGCTTCATCTCGTACATGTTGCTCTTACCAAAGGACGCATAGTATTTGGTATCAGGCATCACGTGGCTATCCACCAGCTTTTTGTAGGTCTGGAAAAACTCCACCCACTGCTCTTTGGAGTAGGCGAACTTCTTCGTTTTTTCATCCACCGCCGCGATGTTGTACTTCTGGATCATGTACGAGTTCAGCAGCGCCAGGGTGTCCTGGTGCTCAAGCACCACCGGGTAATACTGCTTGCCGAGCTTGCTTTCGAAGGTTTTCCCGGCGGCCATCAGGTCGTCCCAGGTTTTCGGGTATTCCACGCCCGCTTTTTTCCAGGTCTCGTCGTTAAAATAGAAGACGCGGGCGGTCACGGAGATAGGGATCCCGTTCAGCTTGCCGTTCACCGTGGTGGATTGCAGCTCTTTCGGATCGAACTGGGTTAAGTCGATCACGTCCTTCATTTTGTTCAGATCGTAGAAGCCGTCGCCGGTTTTAGAGAAGATTGGCAGCCAGTTCCAGTTGGTCTGCATCACGTCCGGCTCGGTGCCGCCCGCAATCTGCGTGGTCAGACGGGAGAGGTGGCCGTCCCAGCCGGTGTACTCCGCCTTCACGTTGATATCCGGGTTCTGCTTGTGGAACTCTTCCAGCGCTTTCAGGGTCACCTGATGGCGGCCGTTGCCGCCCCACCAGGACATACGTAAATCAACGTCTTTCGCCATCGATGGCAACGCGGTAAGGGCCAGAGTCGCGGAGATTGCTGCGCTTAAAAGCACTTTTTTCATTTTTATAACTCCATTAGAGAGAGATGTTCTGTTCAGTTTTTGCGTCAAAAATATGACACTTATTCATATCAAACTTGAAGTACACCTTACGATGAAGGCCCTTATCAATCATTGGCTTAGCTTCGTCGGAAGGAATTCGGGCGGTCAGTTCGTAATCCGCGACTTTCAGGTACACAAAGAACTCGTGGCCCATGTTTTCGACGCGCACCATCTCACCGCTACAGCCGCCGTCCACGAACGGCTCATCGGAAAGCGATACGAATTCCGGGCGCACGCCGTAGAAGACCTCTTCCCCGGCAAAGGCTGCGACTTTCTCCTGCTTTTCGGCGTTTAACGGCATGGTCTCGTTGCCGATGGCGATATGCAGACGCCCGTTGTTTTCCACCAGCCGACACTTGCGGATGTTCATCTCCGGCGCGCCGATAAAGCCCGCCACGAACATGTTCTTCGGCTTGTGGTAGAGGTTGTCCGGGGTATCGACCTGCATGATGTGGCCGAGCTTCATCACGCAGATGCGGTCGCCCATGGTCATCGCTTCGGTCTGATCGTGCGTCACGTAAACGGTGGTCGCCGGTTTACCGGATTTTTTCAGCTGCTTGTGCAAATCCGAGATGCGAATACGCATCGAGGCGCGCAGCTTGGCGTCGAGGTTGGACAGCGGTTCGTCGAACAGGAATACGTCGGGCTTTTTCACAATCGCGCGGCCTACCGCCACACGCTGCGCCTGGCCGCCGGAAAGCTGGCGCGGCAGGCGGTCGAGCAGCTCTTCCAGCTCCAGAATTTTGGCCGCTTCGTTCACCTGGGACTCAATCTGATCCTTCGGCAGCTTGCTCAGCTTCAGGCCGAAGGCCAGGTTCTCACGCACGGTCATGTGCGGATAAAGCGCGTAGTTCTGGAACACCATTGCAATCCCGCGCTCTTTCGGCGCGAGGTTGTTCACAATCTTGTCGCCAATGCGCACTTCGCCGCCGCTGATGGTTTCCAGGCCCGCCAGCATACGCAGGGTGGTGGATTTGGCGCAGCCGGATGGCCCGACGATCACCATGAACTCCCCTTCAGCGATTTTCAGGTCGATAGCATGTACCGCTTTGAAGCCGTTGGAGTAAACCTTTTCCAGTTTGTTGAAAATAACTTCAGCCATGATATTTCCCTCTTAACCTTTAATTCCGCTGCTGGTCACGCCCTGTACGAAGTAGCGCTGTGCCAGGAAGAAGACAATGATGGATGGCAGAATGGAGATGCTCGCCATTGCCAGAATTTCGTTCCACGGCGCACCTTCGGTGACGTCGATGGACATTTTCAGAGCCAGTGCAATCGGGTATTTATCCACGCTATAGACGTAAATCAGCGGCCCGATAAAGTCGTTCATCGACCACATAAACTGGAACAGGGCGACGGAGATAATGGCCGGTTTGAGGATCGGCACCACCACGTACCACAGCACCTGAATGGAGTTACAGCCGTCAATTTGCGCCGCCTCTTCCATGTCACGCGGGACGCCGCGCAGGAACTGGATCAGCATAAAGACGAAGAACCCCTGCGTGGCGAAGGCCAGCGGCAGGTACAGCGGCATATAGCTGTTCAACATGCCCATTTCGCGGAACATCAGGTACTGCGGGATCAGCAGGACGGTGCTTGGCAGCAGCATGGTGGTGATAAGCGTCGCGAACCAGAATTTCTTCCACGGGATCTCGAAGCGGGCAAAGCCGTAGGCCACGATGGTGGAGGAGATAATGGTCAGGATCACTTTCGGGATCACATACTTAAAGGTGTTCAACATGTAATGGCCGAAGTTGTACTCGGTCCCGGTTTTCCAGCCGTTCACGAAGCCGTCCCAGGTAGCGTGTGCCGGCCACAGGCTCAGGGTGGTGAAGATCTCGTGGTTCGGTTTGAACGACGCCGAGAACATCCACACCAGCGGATAGAGCATCAGCAGGCCCACGAACAGCAGAATCACGTAGCGGATGCTGGCGTTGATTTTCTCTCTGCGCAGGGTGCGGGCCACTTCGCGCTCCGCAACGCTTCTCGCCGTGGAGAGTTGTTGGATATCAGCCATTTTTGCCTCCTTTATCGGCGGAGTAGAACACCCAGTATTTCGAAGACTTAAAGGCGATGGCGGCGAAGACGGCCACGACCAGGAACAGAACCCAGGCCAGCGCGGCGCCGTAGCCCATATCAAAGTATTTGAACGCGGTGTCGTAGATGTAGAGCGAGAACAGATAGGTCGAATAGGTCGGGCCGCCGCCGGTAATGACATACGGGCCGGTAAATTCCTGGAACGCCTGCGTGGTCTGCATGATGAAGTTAAAGAAGATAACGGGGGTGATCAGCGGAACGGTAACCTTCATGAACATCTGCCATTTGGACGCGCCGTCGATCATCGCCGCTTCATACTGCGACTGCGGCACGTTTTGCAGCGCGGCAAGGAAAATCACCATCGCCGAACCGAACTGCCAGACGCGCAGCAACGTCACGGACATCAGCGCCAGAGAAGGCTCACCGAGCCAGTTCACCGGGTCGAATCCGAAGACGCCAATAAAGCTGTTCAGCAGCCCATCAATGGCAAATAGCGCGCGCCACAGAACGGCAATGGCCACCGAGCTGCCCAGGATGGACGGAATATAGTAGGCGGTACGGAAGAAGCCGATCCCGCGTAATTTAAAGTTCAGAACAAACGCAATGCCTAATGCAAAGGCGAGCTTCAACGGAATGGTCAAAAATACGTAGGCAAAGGTCACGCCCATTGATTTCCAGAAGAGAGAATCTTCTGTAAACATGTAGCGATAGTTTTCGATGCCGTTAAACACCGGCGGGCTCATCAGATCGTAATCGGTAAAACTGAGAAAGAACGATGAGACAAAGGGAAACGCGGTAAAGATTATCAACCCGATTATGTAGGGTGATATCCACGCTAGCCCCAGCATTTTGTTTTCATTCATACATACCTACCTGGCAATCAATGGTTTTTAAAACGGGATCCGATTGTGGTGCTGTCACCCCACGCCTTTACAAAGGCCAGAGGCGGTGTGTTCGGTATGAAACGCGTTGCAGTTAATCCTTAACTCTTGTTTTATTTCTCTTTTCCTTTGGGTTGATGGCCGTGCGCTTTACGGGTTTTAAAAACTCACGAACCGTTGTTCTTGAATACTAAAACATCGTTTTATTTTATTTTATTGCGATTTGTTTCCGCGTCATTCGCTTAATGATGGAAATGTGATCGCTGTCGAAACGCTGTTTCAATAAGGTGAGGAAGGTGGCAGTTTTGGCTTTCTTGCGTGGAGTTGGCACCACAAAAAAGCAGGGGAGAACGGGGTGGTGCAGAGGAGTAATATCAACCCGGCACCCGGTTGGCTAACTACTAAATTTGATAGATAGTCCAAAGAACAAAGTATTTGGCATTCAGATAATTCTTACTTTCTTGTATCATCACGGCCTCAGGGATTTCTCAGGCAGATTAGCTGCGCGACCAAAAAGAAGAATTGCTATGTCAGTCATGGATTTTAAAAAAAATACGGATGTGGATTTCTCCCGTCACTCCTCCCCGGTACACGACTTAAAAGAAATTGACCTGCTTGGCATCCTGGATACGCTGCTGGCGGCCAAAAAACGCATTCTCGCCACCATGCTCGCCTTTGGCCTTGCCGGGCTGGCGATTGCCTTTATCCTGCCGCAAAAGTGGACCAGTAAAGCCGTGATTACCCCGGCGGAGCAGACTCAGTGGAACCCGCTGCGCCAGATGATGGTGGCGCTTCAGGTGCTGGATGTGGATGTGAAAATTACCCGTCCTGAGGTCTTTAACCTGTTTATCAAAAAATTCCAGTCCCAGTCGCTGCTGGAAGAGTACATGACCTCCTCCCCGTACGTGATGGAACAGCTGAAAGAGGCGGATATTGATCCTCAGGAGCTGCATCGCGCGGTGGTCAACATTGCCGAGCAGATGAAAGCCGTGGACAACACGTCGGCGAAAGATGCGGAAAAGGCGCTGTACGCCTCCTGGACGCTGAGCTTCACGGCGCCGACGGCTACCGACGCGCAGACCGTGCTGGAAGGGTATATCCACTTTATCTCGGCGCTGGTTGAGCAGGAAACCATGCAGAATATCCGCAACCAGGTGGCGCTGAAAACGCAGATGGAAAAGCAGCAGCTGGAGCTGGACAGGGTTCGCCTCACCAATATTCACAACACCAACCTGCAACGTCTGAATTACTCCCTTGAGGTGGCAAACGCTGCCGGGATCAAAAAGCCGGTCTACAGCAACGGCCAGGCGGTGAAGGACGATCCGGATTACTCCGTGGCGCTCGGCGCTGACGGGATCGCGCAAAAGCTGCAAATTGAAAAATCGATTAAAGATGTGGCGCAGCTGAATGCGGATTTCCAGAACCGCCAGTATCACCTGGCGCAGCTTCAGAAGCTGTCGGTTCAGGACGTGAAGCTGGAGCCGTTTAAGTACCAGCTTTCTCCGTCAATGCCGGTGAAAAAGGACGGCCCGTCTAAGGCACTCATTCTGGTGCTGGCGCTGATTGTCGGCGGGCTGTTTGCCTGCGGCGGCGTGTTGCTGAACGAGGCAATGAAAATGCGCAAACCTCTGACCGAGCCGCTGCCGGTACCGGTCACGGAGTAAAAATAAAAAGGGCGGTGTAGCACCGCCCTTTTTTTATTTCAGGAAATCTTCCCGCACCGGGGTGAAGGTATCAAGCAGCGTACCGGGCTTCAGGCAAACGCAGCCGTGCATGACATGCGGCTCTTTGTACAGCGTGTCGCCCGCCGTCACGACGTGCTTCTCATCGCCAATGGTGAACTCAAACTCGCCCGACAGCACGTAGGTCAGCTGCTCGTGCGGATGGTTATGCAGCGGGCCGACAGCGCCTTGTTCAAAATTCACCTCAACAGCCATCATCTTTCCGTCATGCGCCAGAATGCGACGCGTCACGCCATTGCCCAGATCCTCAAGCGTGGTCTCTTTGTGAAAAATAAACATAGTCCGATCCTGTTATTAAATAAAACAACGTTTCATTTAATTTATATCACGGCGGGATAAAAGGAAACGCAGAGCCAAAGAACTGGAAACGGGATCACAAGTTTGCTTCACTGGAGAAAACGTAAAGGAGAGAACATGAAAACGATTGGCCTGTTGGGTGGAATGAGCTGGGAATCAACCATTCCTTATTACCGCCTGATTAACGAAGGGGTAAAGCACCGCCTCGGTGGACTGCACTCCGCGAGCCTGCTGCTGCACAGCGTGGACTTCCACGAGATTGAAGCCTGCCAGGCAAGCGGTGAGTGGGATAAAGCCGGGGAGATACTGGCGAACGCCGCGCTCGGGCTGGAACGTGCTGGCGCGGAGGGCATTCTGCTCTGTACTAACACCATGCACAAGGTGGCCTCGCACATTGAATCACGCTGCGCGTTACCCTTCCTGCATATTGCCGACGCCACCGGGCGGGCGATTACGGCGGCGGGCATGTCAAGCGTGGCGCTGCTCGGCACCCGCTACACCATGGAGCAGGACTTTTATCGTGGTCGTCTGGCGAGCGAATTCGGCATTGAAACCCTGATCCCGGACGAAGCCGACCGGGCGCGCATCAACCAGATTATCTTTGAAGAGCTGTGTCTCGGCACCTTCAGCGAGCCGTCCCGCGCCTGGTACGTCAGCGTGATCGAGAAGCTCGCGCAGCAGGGGGCGGAAGGGGTGATCTTCGGCTGTACGGAAATTGGTTTGCTGGTGCCCGTTGAGCGCAGCCCGATCCCGGTGTTTGATACCGCCGCCATTCACGCCGCCGACGCCGTCGAGTTTATGCTGTCATAAAGGCTGTTGCAGGTCGGGCAAGCGCCGCGCCACCTGACGCGCGTGGGTCAGCAGATGTTCGCTGAAGGCGTCCACCAGCGCTGAGGCCGGGCGATGCTGAGGGCGAATCAGGCTCACGGTGAAAGGAACCGATACGCTGAAAGGGCGGATAACAATGCCGCTTTCGGCGTAATCCAGCGCCGTTAACGGGTTCACCACCGCAATGCCCACGCCCGCGCGCACCATCGCGCAAATGGACGCAGCGCTGTGGGTTTCCACCACCATTCTGCGTTTCACCTGATGCTCGGCAAAGAGTGAATCCAGCAGCTGACGGTAGCTGTCGGTCTGCGACAGGCTGATGTAATTTTCCCCGTGGAAATCCGCCGGGGTGAGCACCGCTTTCGCGGCGAGCGGATGCCCGGCGGGCAACACGCACACTTCATCCAGCGAGAGCAGCTCCGTACGCGTCGTCCCGGCGGGCGTGGCGAGGGTTTCCGTCAGCCCCAGATCGTGGCGCTGCGCCGAGAGCCACTCTTCCAGCAGCGGCGACTCCTGCGGCACGATGGTGAGATTGACCTCGGGATAGCGCGCCAGAAAAGGCTGGAGCAGCATCGGCAGGAACGACTGGGAAAAGACCGGCAGGCAGACGATGGACAGCTCGCCCTGGCGAAACTCCCGCAGGCTTTCCGCCGCGCTCACGATCCGGTCCAGGCCGTACCAGGAGCGCTGCACCTCCTCGAACAAGCGCAGCCCCTGCACCGTGGGGTGCAGCCTGCCGCGGGCCCTTTCAAACAGCCGTAGCCCTAACACTTTTTCAAAACGCGCCAGCTCGCGGCTCACCGTCGGCTGGGAGGTGTGCAGCATGTTCGCGGCTTCGGTGAGATTGCCGGTAGTCATCACGGCGTGAAAAATCTCGATCTGGCGTAGGTTAACGGCGGGCATAGGGCACCTGACAGTGAAAGTAAGCCATATCATTTTTGCATAGACTCGCCATAAAACGATATTTTTTATTCTTCTGCGGCTGTGGCGTAATCATCAAAAAATTAACGCCCCGGAGAAAACCATGCCACGCCCGCTGAACCAGACTGACACCGACCTGAACGCCGATAACCTGCTGCGCCTGCCTGCCGAATTTGGCTGCCCGGTGTGGGTTTACGACGCGCAGATCGTTCGCGATAAGATCGCCGCGCTGCATCAGTTTGACGTGGTGCGTTTTGCCCAGAAGGCGTGTTCGAATATTCATATCCTGCGCCTGATGCGCGAGCAGGGCGTTAAGGTGGACTCCGTGTCTCTGGGGGAAATCGAACGCGCGCTGGTGGCCGGGTTTGATCCCAAAGCCGACAGCGATGCGATTGTCTTTACCGCCGACCTGATTGACGACGCCACGCTTGCGCGCGTTCACGAACTGAATATTCCGGTCAACGCCGGTTCCGTGGACATGCTGGAACAGCTGGGCCAGGTATCGCCGGGCCACCGCGTCTGGCTGCGCGTTAACCCCGGGTTTGGTCACGGCCACAGCCAAAAAACCAATACCGGCGGTGAGAACAGCAAGCATGGCATCTGGTATGCCGACCTGCCCGCCGCCCTTGAGGTGTTACAGCGCTATAGCCTGAAGCTGGTAGGCATTCATATGCACATCGGCTCCGGCGTGGACTACGGGCATCTGGAGCAGGTGTGCGGCGCGATGGTGCGTCAGGTGATCGACTTTGGTCAGGATATGGAGGCGATCTCCGCCGGTGGCGGGCTGTCTGTTCCGTATCGCGAAGGGGAAGAGGCGATCGATACCGATCACTATTACGGCCTGTGGAGCGCCGCGCGCGACAAAATCGCCGCCCATCTGGGGCATCCGGTGAAGCTGGAGATCGAACCGGGCCGCTTCCTGGTCGCCGAATCCGGCGTGCTGGTGGCGCAGGTGCGCAGCGTAAAAGAGATGGGATCGCGCCACTTTGTGCTGATCGACGCGGGCTTTAGCGATCTGATGCGCCCGGCCATGTACGGCAGCTATCACCACATTAGCGCGCTGGCGGGCGACGGGCGCGACCTGACGCACGCCCCGCTGATTGAGACCGTCGTCGCAGGCCCGCTGTGCGAATCCGGGGACGTGTTCACCCAGCAGGAGGGCGGCAAAGTGGAAACCCGCGCGCTGCCGGAGGTGAAACCGGGTGATTATCTGGTGCTGCACGATACCGGGGCCTACGGGGCGTCGATGTCGTCTAACTACAACAGCCGTCCGCTGCTGCCGGAAGTGCTGTTCGATCGCGGCGCGGCGCGGCTTATTCGCCGCCGCCAGACCATCGAGGAGCTGCTCGCGCTGGAGCTAGTTTGAGTTGAAATACGGCCCCGTGGTCACCGAGTCGCGCAATACCAGCGTGCCGGTGAAGGGCGGGATCGTTTCGACCGGCTGGTTTTTTGCCAGCCGGATCGCCTGATCGATAGCCGTCACGATCATGCTGTCGATCGGCAAATAGACGGAAGAGAGCCCCGGCTCCAGCCATTTCGCGCTGGGCGCATCGTCAAAGCCAAACAGCGAAATATCCTGCGGAATACGCAGCCCGGCCTGATGTAACGCCTTCGACGCCCCGAGCGCCATGTCGTCGTTACAGGCAAACAGCGCGGTGAAGGGCACCTTTTCAGCGATAAACTCCTGGCACAGCTCATAACCCCGCGTCATGCCCGCGTCGCCATACTTCACCCGGCGATCGTCCCAGACGATCCCGTGCTTCTCCAGCGCCTTGCGGTAGCCCATCAGGCGCGCCTTGCCGGTCGGCGTGTGGATGGGCACGGTGATGCAGGCAATCTCCCGATGCCCCTGGCTAATCAGATAGTCCACGGCCTTGAAGGCGGCGTCCTGCTGTTCAAAAAAGACGCAGCGATCCGCGGCCTGGCTCACCTCGCGGTTGATGATCACCAGCGGGGTTTGCACGGAGTGGATCAGCTTCATGATCGTTTTTTCGCTCATGTAGCGGGTATACAGCACGATGGCGTCGCATTTACGGTCGGCCAGCATCTGCACCGCCATCTCTTCCTGCTCGGGGGCGTCGTGTCCGTCGGTGACGATCAGCTGTTTGCCGTGGGTTTCCGTCTGGCGGGAAGCCTGCTGCAACAGGCGGCCAAAGTAGAAACCGTCAAACGTCGACACCACCAGACCAATGCTGTTGCTGGTCTGGTTCGCCAGCGAGCGCGCGAGAAAGTTTGGCCGGTAGCCCAGCTCTTCCATCGCCTTAAACACCTGCTTGCGCGTGCTCTCTTTTACCTGACCTGTGCCGTTCAACACGCGTGATACGGTGGCTTTCGACACCCCTGCGCGTAATGAGACATCCAGCATTGTTGCCATTAGAAATTCCTGCTTAACGTAATCATTCGAAGTTTATCACAGACATCCAGGCACTTATGCGCAGCGGGGAGGGCAAAACCCCATCAGGATCACGCTTTCAGGTAACGGTGCGGCGCACCAGCATAAAACGCAGCAAGTGGCATACCAAAGTGGTGATAAATCATGATTTGGAATACCTCTTGCCACACTGGGAGCTTAATCACAGAACGATCTGTATCTGAAAGCTATTTTTGGTATGCCAATAACAGGCGGCTGTAGATCGACTCCAATAAAAGCCCTTCACTGAGGTATTACCCTATGGCATTGCAGGAAAAACTGATCGACGCTCTGGGCAGTTTCGCCACCAAATTCAACAGCTATCGCTACATCATGGCGATCAAGTCCTCCTTTATTATTCTGATGCCGGTCATCATCGTGGGCGCCTTCTCGGTGCTGATCTCCAACATGGTGCTGGATCCAAAAAACGGGCTGGCGAGCTTTCAGTCGCTGGCCTTCCTCGCCGCGCTAAAGCCAATAACCAGCGCGATTAACTACGCCACGCTTAACTTTCTCAACATCGGCGCGGTGTTCCTGATTGGTATCGAGCTTGGGCGCATCAACGGCATTAAGTCGCTGTTCCCCGGCCTGCTGGCGGTGATCTGCTTTATCTGCGTCACCCCCACCACGGTTGAGATGCTGGTAGACGGCGAAATGCACGTGGTAAAAGACGTGCTGCTGCGCCAGTTCTCCGACACCCGCAGCCTGTTCCTCGGCATGTTTATCGCCATTCTGTCCGTCGAGATTTACTGCTGGCTGGAAAACCGCAAGGGGCTGAAAATCAAAATGCCGGACACGGTGCCGCCTAACGTGGCCGCGTCCTTCTCGGCGCTGATCCCGGCGATCATCACTACCACCGTGATTGCCACCTTCGGGTTTGTCTTCCACCAGATAACCGGGATGTACCTCTACGATGCGGTATACCAGGTGGTGCAGCAGCCGCTGGAGCGCGTGGTGCAAAGCCTGCCGGGGATCCTGCTGCTGATGTTCGTGGCGCAGCTGTTCTGGGTGATCGGTATTCACGGCAACCAGATGATCAAGCCTATCCGCGAGCCGCTGCTGCTGGGGGCGATTACCGTCAACATGAGCGCCTTTGAGCAGGGCAAAGAGGTGCCGAACATCATCACCATGCCGTTCTGGGACGTGTACATGAGCATCGGCGGTTCCGGGCTGACCATCGGCCTGCTGATTGCGGTGATGATCGCCACCAAACGCAAAGAGATGAAGGAAATCGCCAAGCTCTCCATCGGCCCGGGCCTGTTTAACATCAACGAGCCGGTGATATTTGGGATGCCGATCATGCTCAACCCGATCCTGGCGATCCCGTTCATTATCACCCCGCTGGTGACCGGCTCCATCGGCTACTTCGCTACCGCCGCCGGGTTCGCCGGCAAAGCGGTCGTGATGGTGCCCTGGACCACGCCGCCGCTGATCAACGCCTGGCTCTCCACCGCCGGTTCGATGGGCGCCGTGGTGACGCAGCTAATCTGTATCGTCACCTCGGTCATTATCTATCTGCCGTTTGTGAAGATCGCTTCTCGCCGCGCAGAGCAGGCCGCGCTGCAACAGGCCACCAACAACGCGTGAGGAACTCATGAGCACAAAGCAGATAACCATTCCGCCCGATTTTATTCTGGGGGCGGCGGCCTCCGCCTGGCAGACCGAAGGCTGGAGCGGCAAAAAGCCGGGGCAGGATTCGTGGCTCGATCTCTGGTACAAAAACGACCGCCACGTATGGCACGAGGGCTACGGCCCGGCGGTGGCGACCGATTTCATCAACCGCTTTCGGGAAGACGTGGCGCTGATGAAGCAGGCGGGGCTGACCCACTACCGCACCTCGATCAACTGGTCGCGCTTTTTAACCGACTACGAAAACGTCACGGTGGACGAAGAGTACGCCGCTTATTACGACGCCCTGTTCGACGAAATGCACCGTCAGGGCATCGAGCCGATGATCTGCCTGGAGCACTACGAGCTGCCGGGCGTACTGCTCGACGCCTACGGCGGCTGGGCGTCGAAGCACGTGGTCGAGCTGTTCGTGCGCTACGCGGAAAAGGTCTTCGAGCGCTACCACGGCAAGGTGACGCGCTGGTTTAGCTTCAACGAGCCGATTGTGGTGCAGACCCGCGTTTATCTGGACGCGCTGCGCTGGCCGTATGAGCAAAACACCCACACCTGGATGCAGTGGAACCACCACAAGGTGCTGGCGACCGCGAAGCTGGTGAAGCTGTTTCGTGAGAAGGGCTATCGCGGAACGGTGGGCTGCATTCTCAACCCGGAAGTGACCTATCCCCGCTCCCGCGCGCCGCACGACGTCAAAGCGGCGGAAATTTACGATCTCTTCTATAACCGCGTGTTCCTCGACCCGCTTGTCCACGGGCGCTATCCCCCGGAGCTGTTTACCCTGCTGGCGCAGCATCAGGTTGAGTGGGACTACACCGAAGACGAGCTGGCGCTGATCGCCGACAACACCGTCGACGAGCTGGGGATCAACCTTTACTACCCGCACCGGGTCAAAGCGCCGTCCCGCGCCTGGCACCCGGACACGCCTTTCCATCCGGCGTACTTCTACGAGCCGTTTGAACTGCCGGGGCGTCGGATGAATAAGTCTCGCGGCTGGGAGATTTACCCGCGCATCGTCTACGACATGGCGATGCGGATTAAAAACGACTATCGCAACATCGACTGGTTCGTGGCGGAAAGCGGCATGGGCGTCGAGAACGAAGCGCAGTTCCGCAACCGCGACGGGATGATTGAAGACACCTATCGCATCGACTTTATCAGCGAGCACCTCTACTACACGCTGCTGGCGCGGGAGGAGGGGGCGAACTGCCGCGGCTATATGCTGTGGGCGTTTACCGACAACGTATCGCCGATGAATGCTTTTAAAAACCGCTACGGGCTGATTGAGATCGATCTCGAAAACAATCGCGCCCGACGCCCCAAAAAATCGGCGGCCTGGTTCAGGCAGCTGCGCGATGAACGCGTGCTGACGCTCAGCGTTGACGATGAATGGAAGTGAGCCTTCTGATAAAATAGTGCACAAACTGGCCGGGAGGACCCCGGCCTGCGCATTAACTGAAAAACAGGTGAAAACGTGGATAAGGCTGTCATCCTGCCGGAAAAGAAGCAGTACCAGGAAATTGGCGAGGATTTGCGCGCCCAAATTATCCAGGGACATTATCCCGTTGGCTCGCGCCTGCCGCCGGAGCGCAACATCGCGGAAACCTACGGCGTGAGCCGCACCATCGTGCGTGAAGCGCTGCTGATGCTGGAGCTTCAGGGCACGGTGGATATCCGTCAGGGATCGGGCGTGTACGTCATGCGCATCCCGGAAGAGCATGAAAACGAGGAAGAGCGCTTTCTCAACAGCGACGTGGGCCCGTTTGAGATTTTGCAGGCGCGCCAGCTGCTGGAAAGCAACATCGCCGCCTTTGCCGCCAAAATGGCGACCCGCGCGGATATCGACAACCTGCGCCGCATCATCGAGCAGGAACAGCGGGCGATTGCCGCCGACGACAACAGCCAGGACAACAACAAAATGTTCCATCTGGTGCTGGCGGGCGCTACGCAAAACCAGATGCTGCTGGCGACCGTCGAAAGCGTCTGGCACCACATGGACAGCAGCCCGCTGTGGCAGCAGTTTAACGTCCATATCGCCAGCCGCGCGTACCGCCTGAAATGGCTGGGCGACCGCCAGACCATTCTCGCCGCGCTGCGTCGTCGCGACGTGATGGGCGCCTGGCAGGCGATGTTCCAGCATCTCGAAAACGTGAAAAAGAGCCTGCTTGAGCTGTCCGACGAAGACGCGCCGGACTTTGACGGTTATCTGTTTGAGTCCGTTCCCGTCTTTCAGGGGAAGCTGGTGTGAACATCCTGCCGCTATACGCCGCGCCGCAGTTTGCGGAAAAGGTTATTGACTGGATCTGGACGGCCTTTGGCGACGGGCTGCCGCGCGCCTTTTTCCAGAGCATTGTTGACCACAGCCAGACGCCCGGCGCGCTGCCGCTCACCTTTATTGCCGTCAAGGGCGACCGGCTGCTCGGCACCGTCGGGCTATGGCGCTGTGATTTGATTTCGCGTCAGGACATCTGCCCGTGGCTGGCGGCGCTGTACGTCGATGAGGCCGCGCGCGGAAAAGGGCTGGCGGGGGAGTTGCAAAAACATGTGCAGGCGTATGCGCTAAGCGCCGGGTACACCGAGCTGCATCTGTGGTCGGCCTGCCGCGACTTCTACGAAGGCTACGGCTGGCAGTACGTGGGCGACGCGCTGGAATACCCGGATAAAACCGTCCATCTGTACCGTTATTCGCTGGTGGCGTCTGCGGGTGGCACCACCGAGTGACGGCGCACCAGCGTCGGGCTGAACAGGTGCGTAATGTCCGGCGGCGGGTTTTTATCCGCCAGCGCTAACGCCAGCTCTGCCGCCTGGGTGGCCATCGTCACGATAGGGTAGCGCACGGTGGTCAGGCGAGGGCGCACGTAGCGCGCCACCAGCACATCATCAAAACCGATCAGCGAAATCTCCGCAGGCACCTCAATCCCGTTATCGTTTAACACCCCCATTGCCCCGGCGGCCATCGAGTCGTTATAGCTGGCAACGGCGGTGAAATTGCGCCCGCGTCCCAGCAGCTCGGTCATGGCCTGCTCGCCGCCGCTTTCGTCCGGCTCGCCGTAGGCCACTAGCCGATCGTTGCACGGCAGGTTGTTTTCCCGCAGCGCGTCGTAATAGCCCTGAAGACGGTCTTCGGCGTCGGAAATCGGGTGGTTTGAGCACAGGTAGCCGATGCGGGTATGGCCCTGCTGGATCAGGTGACGGGTGGCAAGCCACGCGCCGTAGCGGTCGTCGAGCGCCACGCAGCGCTTTTCGTAGCCGGGAATAATGCGGTTAATCAGCACCATGCCGGGGATCTGCTTCATCAGATGGATAAGCTCGGCATCCGGCAGCATTTTGGCGTGCACCACCAGCGCGGCGCAGCGGTGGCGGATCAGCTGTTCGATGGCCTGGCGCTCTTTTTGCTCGTTATGATAGCCATTGCCGATCAGCAGGAAATTACCGGTCTGATAAGACACCTGTTCCACCGCTTTAACCATCGCGCCGAAGAAGGGATCGGACACGTCGCCCACCACCAGACCCACGGTTTCGGTCGACTGCTGCGCGAGGGCGCGGGCGTTGGCGTTGGGGTGGTAATTGAGCGATTCCATGGCGCTTTGCACTGCCTGGCGTGATGCGTCGCTGGCCTTAGGGGAGTCGTTAATCACGCGCGACACCGTCGCGACGGAAACACCGGCCAGACGAGCCACATCCTTTATTGTCGCCATTTAATACCTTCTTAGTGGGGGTAAGCGTTTACACACGAACTAGTGTTGCGGAAAAGTAGCGCGCATTCAAGGGGCGGGGATTGTTCACACCTGACAAACGTGATGCAGCACATGGCCCGCGCGTGTAATCGTTACACGCTCAGGCGTGTCTGAATAATGTCAATCCGAACCTTTAGTTACACTTTGCCTCAGGCTGTTGCGATTGTCCGATAGCGAAGAGAAGGGCGGGATTGATAGAGTCGAGATCCCAGAGGTATTGATAGGTGAAATCAACTCCGGTTGATTAACACGATTTACACCAACCTGCGTTTATACGCAGGTTTTTTTTGCCTAAAGTTCAACCTGTAACAGCAAAAGAGAATATTCACACCTGGTTGCACTTCGGCTCATTCCCTTGCGTTTTCCCGCTGGCGAAGCCTGTAGCGAACGGCCACAATCAAGATCCCAGAGGTATTGATTGGTGAGAATTCTTAGTACGCATTTCGTACTCATCACTTGCACCAACCTGCGCGGATGCGCAGGTTTTTTTTCGTCTGGTTTTTGCTATCGCTCCTGCTGCACTTCTCGTGTAATCTGCCACCATTTACGTTTATCCCACACTGGCTGGCAAAGGGAGTTGAAATGCTTTTTGGGTTCTTCCGTACACTTTTCCGTCTTCTCTTTCGCATCCGCGTCACGGGTGATACCCGGGCCCTGAGCGGCGAACGCGTTCTTATCACCCCGAACCACGTTTCCTTTATAGACGGCATTTTGCTGGCGCTGTTTCTGCCCGTGCGTCCGGTGTTCGCGGTCTACACCTCCATCAGCCAGCAGTGGTATATGCGCTGGCTGGCGCCGCTGATTGATTTTGTGCCGCTCGACCCGACCAAACCGATGATGATTAAGCATCTGGTGCGCCTGATTGAGCAGGGGCGCCCGGTGGTGATCTTCCCGGAAGGGCGCATCTCGGTGACCGGCTCGCTGATGAAAATCTACGACGGCGCGGGCTTTGTCGCCGCCAAATCAAAGGCCACCGTCGTTCCCCTGCGCATTGAAGGGGCGGAGCTGACCCACTTCAGCCGCCTGAAGGGGCTGGTGAAGCAGCGCCTGTTCCCGAAAATTACCCTGCATATTCTGCCGCCAACGACCCTGCCGATGCCGGACGCGCCGCGCGCCCGCGATCGCCGTAAAATCGCCGGGGAGATGCTGCACCAGATCATGATGGAAGCGCGCATGGCGATCCGCCCGCGCGAAACGCTCTACGAATCGCTGCTGTCGGCGCAGTACCGCTACGGCGCGAAGAAAAACTGCATTGAAGACGTCAACTTCACGCCGGACACCTACCGCAAGCTGCTGACCAAAACGCTGTTTGTCGGGCGCATCCTTGAGAAGTACAGCAAGCAGGGCGAGAAGATTGGCCTGATGTTGCCTAACGCCGGGATCAGCGCGGCGGTGATTTTCGGCGCCGTGTCGCGCGGGCGTATTCCGGCGATGATGAACTATACGGCGGGCGTCAAAGGGCTGACCAGCGCCATCACCGCCGCGCAAATCAACACCGTCTTTACCTCGCGCCAGTTCCTCGATAAAGGCAAGCTGTGGCACCTGCCGGAACAGCTGACCCAGGTGCGCTGGGTATTTTTAGAAGATCTCAAAGCGGACGTGACCGCCGCCGATAAGCTGTGGATTTTCGCGCACCTGCTGGCCCCGCGTCTGGCGCAGGTCAAACAGCAGCCGGAAGATGCGGCGATTATCCTCTTTACCTCCGGTTCAGAAGGCAACCCGAAAGGGGTGGTGCATAGCCACAAGAGCATTCTGGCAAACGTCGAGCAGATCAAAACTATCGCTGACTTTACGGCCAACGATCGCTTTATGTCCGCGCTGCCGCTGTTCCACTCCTTCGGCCTGACCGTTGGCCTGTTTACCCCGCTGCTGACCGGCGCGGAGGTTTTCCTCTACCCAAGCCCGCTGCACTACCGCGTGGTGCCGGAGCTGGTCTATGACCGTAACTGCACCGTGCTGTTCGGCACCTCGACCTTCCTCGGCCACTATGCCCGTTTCGCCAACCCGTATGACTTCTACCGTCTGCGCTACGTGGTCGCGGGCGCGGAAAAACTTCAGGACAGCACCCGCCAGGTCTGGCAGGACAAGTTTGGGATTCGCATTCTGGAAGGCTACGGGGTGACGGAGTGTGCGCCGGTGGTCTCTATCAACGTGCCGATGGCGGCCAAACCGGGCACCGTTGGCCGTATTTTGCCGGGAATGGACGCGCGCCTGATGGCGGTGCCGGGCATCGAAGAGGGCGGTCGTTTGCAGCTCAAAGGGCCAAACGTGATGAACGGCTATCTGCGCGTGGAGCACCCTGGCGTGCTGGAAGCGCCAACGGCTGAAAACGTTAACGGTGAAATCGAGACCGGCTGGTACGACACGGGCGATATCGTGCGCTTTGACGAGCAGGGCTTTGTGCAGATCCAGGGGCGCGCAAAACGCTTCGCCAAGATTGCCGGTGAGATGGTGTCGCTGGAGATGGTCGAGCAGCTTGCCGCGGCGGTATCTGCTGAGAAAATGCACGCTACGGCGGTGAAAAGCGACGCCAGCAAAGGTGAAGCGCTGGTGCTGTTTACTACCGACAGCGAGCTGACGCGCGAGCAGCTATTGCAACATGCGCGCTCGCACGGCATTCCTGAGCTGGCCGTGCCGCGCGATATTCGCTATCTGAAGCAGCTTCCGGTGCTGGGCAGCGGTAAACCTGATTTCGTTACCCTGAAAAGCATGGTCGAAGAGGCGGAACAGAAAAATGCATAAGTCAGCGCACGCTAACACCTCAATCTGGTCGAAAGGCATGATGGCGGTGATTGCCGCCCAGTTCCTCTCTGCGTTTGGCGATAACGCGCTGCTATTTGCCACGCTGGCGCTGCTGAAAGCGGAGTTCTACCCCGACTGGAGCCAGCCGATCCTCCAGATGGTGTTTGTGGGCGCTTACATCATTTTTGCCCCCTTCGTCGGGCAGGTGGCGGACAGTTTCCCGAAAGGCCGGGTGATGATGTTCGCCAACAGCCTGAAGCTGCTGGGGGCGGCGAGTATCTGCTTTGGCGTTAACCCCTTTATCGGCTATACGCTGGTGGGGATTGGCGCGGCGGCCTACTCGCCGGCCAAGTACGGGATTCTGGGCGAGCTGACCACCGGGGATAAGCTGGTCAAAGCCAACGGCCTGATGGAGTCATCCACCATTGCGGCGATCCTGCTCGGCTCCGTGGCGGGCGGCATTTTCGCCGACTGGCACGTGCTGGCGGCGCTCGGCATTTGCGCCGTGGTGTACGGCGGGGCGGTGATCGCCAACCTGTTTATTCCGAAGCTGGCCGTGGCGCGCCCGGGGCAGTCGTGGCGCTTTACCCCCATGACCGGAAGCTTCTTCAACGCCTGCCGCGTGCTGTGGCGCAACGGGGAAACCCGCTTTTCGCTGATGGGCACCAGCCTGTTCTGGGGGGCGGGCGTGACGCTGCGTTTCCTGCTGGTGCTGTGGGTGCCGACCGCGCTCGGCATCACCGATAACGCCACGCCAACCTATCTTAACGCGATGGTCGCTATCGGGATTGTCGCTGGCGCAGGGGCCGCGGCAAAGCTGGTGACGCTCGACACCATTGCGCGCTGCATGCCGGCGGGGATTTTGATTGGCGTGGCGGTGCTGTTTTTCGCCTTGCAGCACGCGCTGCTTCCGGCCTATTTGCTGCTGATCCTGATCGGTATTCTCGGCGGATTCTTCGTGGTGCCGCTTAACGCGCTGCTTCAGGATCGCGGCAAGCAGACCGTCGGCTCCGGGAACGCCATCGCGGTGCAAAACCTGGGCGAGAACACCGCCATGCTGGTGATGCTGGGGCTCTACTCGCTGGCGGTCAAAGTGGGCGTGCCGGTCGTGGGCATTGGCGTGGGGTTTGGCGCGCTCTTTGCGCTGGCGATCGCCGGGCTGTGGATTTGGCAGCGTCGGCGATGATCTGTGCGGGCTGATGCCCTCACCCCGGCCCTCTCGAACCTGTAGGCCCGGTAAGCGCAGCGCCACCGGGCAACAATGCTCGATTATGGTGCCGGATAAGTATAAATCTGATGCACCGCTTCAATCTCCGCCAGCACCTCTTCGCTGAGGTTCAGGTGGAAGCTTTCGATGTTGGTCTTAAGCTGTTCCATCGTCGTTGCGCCAAGCAGGGTGCTGGCAACGAACGGCTGGCGGCGCACAAAGGCCAGCGCCATCTGGGCAGGGTCGAGCTCGTGACGTTTCGCGATATCCACATAGGCTGCAACGGCCTTCTGCGTCTGCTCGCCGCTGTAGCGGGTAAAGCGGCTGAACAGCGTGTTGCGCGCGCCGGCAGGCTTCGCACCGTTCAGGTATTTCCCGGTCAGCGTTCCAAAGCCCAGGCAGGAATAGGCCAGTAATTCCACCTCTTCATACTGCGACACTTCTGCCAGGCCCACTTCATAGCTGCGGTTAAGCAGGCTGTAAGGGTTCTGAATGGTGACGATACGCGGCAGATCGTGCTTATCCGCCAGATGCAGATAGCGCATTACGCCAAACGCCGTTTCGTTCGACACGCCGATATAGCGAATTTTGCCCGCACGCTGGCACTCGGCCAGAGCTTCAAGCGTTTCCAGCAGCGTCACCACCGGGGCGCTATCCGTCCAGCTGTAGCCGAGCTTGCCGAAGCAGTTGGTCGGGCGCTGCGGCCAGTGAACCTGATAAAGGTCGAGATAGTCGGTTTGCAGTCGCTTGAGGCTCTCGTCCAGCGCGGCGCGGATATTTTTACGATCCAGCACCTGGTTCGGACGGATCCCGGCGTCGCTGTTACGCGCGGGGCCGCTGACTTTCGAGGCAACAATCAGCTTTTCACGGTTGCCGCGCTTCGCCAGCCAGTTGCCGACGTAGGTTTCGGTTAACCCTTGTGTCTCCGGGCGCGGCGGAACAGGGTACATCTCTGCAACGTCAATCAGGTTAATGCCCTGGCTGACGGCGTAATCGAGTTGCGCATGGGCATCGGCTTCGCTGTTTTGTTCACCAAATGTCATCGTGCCCAACCCCAGTTGGCTTATCTCCAGAGAGCTGTGGGGGATACGGTGATAATGCATAGCCGGCTTCCTTTACAATGGGCGTCAGGAACTCCCCGACGAAGGAATATAAACATGGCAGAGGGGAGGCAAAAGGGGAAGAGAAAAAAGCAAAAAGGCCAGCAAGCTACTGACCTTTATCTGTTTATCGTTCGATAATCTGTGAAACTTCGTCGCGGTTGATCTGCATTTTATTACCCTGCTGGTCGCGGTAGCTTACCAGCCCGGTATCATCGTCAACTTCGGGTTTGCCGTCGGTCAGGATCATCCTGCCATCCTTTGTCGACATGACATAATCGCTACTACAGCCCGACACGGCAAACGCTAAACCGACCGCAGAAATCAACACCGCCCATTTTTTCATCGTTATCATCCTCACCTGGCTCGTATCCAATCATAGTGTAGTAATAACCTGTTATAACGAAAGGAGAAAGCGGTAAAATCTTAAAAACCAGGTGATTATGTTAGATACTGCGCAAATTTGGTTAAAAAACTAGGTTTTGAGTAAGAAATGTCGGGCCAGCAGGGCGCCGGTAAAGTTCTTTTTGAGGTAAAAACCACGGGGCAGCGTCAGGATTGGCTCACCCTTCACGCCAATGGCCTCCGTCAGCGCCTTACTGTTGGCCGCTTTGGGGCGGATCTGCAACACTTCACCGTGGCGGGCGGTAATACGTTCAACCTGGCCCAGCACAATCATATCCATTAACTCTTCCCAGTCCTGGCTAAGCTGTCGATCCTCTTCTTCATCCGGACTCCAGAGCAGCGGTGCCCCCACGCGGCGCTGTGCCAGCGGGATCTGCCTCTCGCCCTCCACCGGCACCCACAGCACGCGCTTAAGCTTATGCCGCACGTGGCTGGTTTCCCAGGTCACGCCGGTATTGCCCGTCAGCGGTGCCACGCAGACAAAGGTGGTCTCCAGCGGTTTACCCTGGCTGTCGATGGGGATCGTTTTTAGCTCAACGCCCAGCGCGGCGAAATCCTGCTCCGGTTTACTGCCCGCGCTCGCGCCTAACCACAGCTCCAGCAACATGCCGATCCAGCCTTTATCGCGTTTCAAATCGTTCGGAATGGGCAGGCCAGCCATTGCCGCCAGCTCGCCCAGCGAATAACCTGCCAGGCGCTGCGCCTGATGCAGCAGCTGTTCCTCACTGGATGGGGGAGAGAGCAGGGGCGTAAGCGAATGCATGAAGATGACCTTTTGGTTAAAAAATGAGCTAAGTTTTTATACGCTGTGGATAGAGTTTAACTATTTCTGTACAGATATTCCATCCATATGATTTATATGTAATTTTAACATTTTTATCGAATCCAAAATGCCGTAAAAACCAGGTTGTTCAATTCTGGTCACTGACAATGAACAGGATCTTACACCATGTTATCCACAGAAAAATGGGATAACTGGGAATAACCCCGACTACTGGTTCAATTTACAGCCTTGACGTGGGATGAAAATCGAATTTTTACGCAAATTGTGTCTAACTTATTGGCACAATCTGTGGATAAAACCGACGCTGTTCGATCTTTCATCAGCTCGACGATCTCTCGCGTGACGATCGTCACGTTATTGGCAGTTTACGTCGTGCGAACAGCATTATTGCTATGATTAATATAGAGTTATTTTTTGGTGTTATCGAGGGTATTTTACCGCTCGCAAAGGTTGTTCATCGGTAATTCCACACTTCTTCACAACTATATCCACAGAAAACGTGAATAAAATTGCCTTTGCGGACCCTCATCTGTTTATAACTCGACTGATATTTGTGAGTTATTCAAATGTTATTAGGTTATAGGCCTGTAAGAGAGTGGTTTACCGCCTCCCTGGAGTGTGAAACAATCATTCATATATAAGGTTTAGTTTGGGGTAGTCCGGTGATAGATGACGATGGCTACCGCCCAAACGTCGGCATTGTAATTTGTAATCGTCAAGGTCAGGTCATGTGGGCCAGGCGATATGGTCAGCACTCCTGGCAGTTCCCGCAAGGCGGGATCAATCCAGGAGAGTCCCCAGAACAAGCGATGTACCGGGAGCTGTTTGAAGAGGTCGGTTTAAGCCGGAAAGATGTTCGCATCCTGGCTTCAACCCGCAACTGGTTGCGTTACAAGTTACCGAAACGTTTGGTGCGTTGGGACACAAAGCCGGTTTGTATCGGCCAGAAACAGAAGTGGTTTCTGTTGCAGTTGGTGGGCAACGATTCAGATATCAACATGCAAACCAGCAGTACGCCTGAGTTCGATGGCTGGCGCTGGGTGAGCTATTGGTATCCTGTTCGTCAGGTCGTGTCGTTTAAGCGCGACGTATACCGTAGGGTGATGAAAGAGTTCGCAAGTGTCGTGATGTCGCTTCAGGAAACACCTCCGAAGCCGCAAAGCGCACCTGCCTGGCGACGTAAAAGAGGTTAAGCAACGCAAATCATGCTCACCCGCTTGCGAGAAATAGTCGAGAAAGTAGCCAGTGCGCCTCGCCTCAACGAGGCGCTGAATATCCTGGTGACTGACATCTGTCTTGCGATGGAAACCGAAGTCTGCTCGGTGTATCTGGCCGACCATGACAGGCGTTGCTATTACCTGATGGCAACCCGTGGTTTGAAAAAACCACGCGGACGCACCGTAACGCTCGCATTTGATGAAGGCATCGTCGGCTTGGTTGGTCGGCTGGCCGAGCCTATCAACCTTGCCGATGCGCAAAAACACCCCAGCTTTAAATACATTCCTAACGTAAAAGAGGAGCGCTTCCGGGCCTTCCTCGGCGTGCCGATTATTCAGCGCCGCCAGCTTTTAGGCGTTCTGGTCGTCCAGCAGCGAGAGCTGCGCCAGTTCGATGAAAGCGAAGAGTCCTTCCTCGTCACGCTGGCAACCCAGATGGCGGCCATCCTTTCGCAGTCTCAGCTCGCCGCCCTGTTTGGTCAGTATCGCCATACGCGCATTCGCGCGCTTCCGGCCTCGCCGGGCGTCGCCATCGCCGAGGGCTGGATGGACGCCACGCTGCCGCTGATGGAGCAAGTCTACGAAGCCTCAACGCTGGATGCCGGGCTTGAGCGCGAGCGGCTTACCGCTGCGCTGGAAGAGGCGGCAAACGAGTTTCGCCGTTACAGCAAGCGCTTCGCGGCGGGGGCGCAGAAAGAGACTGCCGCCATTTTCGATCTCTATTCACACCTGCTCTCCGATGCGCGTCTGCGCCGTGAGCTCTTCGCAGAGGTGGATAAAGGCGCGGTAGCGGAATGGGCGGTCAAAAAGGTTATCGAAAAATTCGCCGAACAGTTTGCGGCGCTCACCGATGGCTATCTGAAAGAGCGCGCAGGCGATCTTCGCGCGCTGGGTCAGCGTCTGCTGTTCCACCTCGACGATACCATTCAGGGGGCCAACGCCTGGCCGAAACGCTTTGTGCTGGTAGCCGATGAGCTTTCGGCAACCACGCTCGCAGAGCTTCCACAGGACAGACTGGCCGGTGTGGTGGTGCGCGACGGCGCGGCTAACTCCCATGCCGCCATCATGGTGCGTGCGCTTGGGATCCCCACGGTTATGGGGGCGGATATCCAGCCGTCGGTGCTGCATCGCCGCACTCTGGTGGTGGACGGCTATCGCGGTGAACTGCTGGTCGATCCGGAGCCGGTATTGCTCCAGGAATACCAGCGTCTTATCAGCGAAGAGAATGAACTCAGCAAGCTGGCGGAAGATGACGTTAATCTGCCCGCGCAGCTCAAAAGCGGTGAGCGGGTTAAAGTGATGCTCAACGCTGGTTTAAGCCCCGAGCACGAAGAAAAGCTCGGCAGCCGCATCGACGGCATCGGCCTCTATCGCACTGAAATTCCGTTCATGCTGCAAAGCGGCTTCCCGTCGGAGGAAGAGCAGGTTGCCCAGTATCAGGGCATGTTGCAGATGTTCAACGACAAGCCCGTCACGCTGCGCACGCTGGACGTAGGGGCAGACAAACAGCTGCCCTATATGCCGATTAGCGAAGAGAATCCGTGCCTCGGCTGGCGTGGAATACGCATTACGCTCGATCAGCCTGAGATCTTCCTGATCCAGGTTCGCGCTATGCTGCGTGCCAACGCGGCGACCGGAAACCTCAGCATTCTCCTGCCCATGGTCACCAGCATCGATGAGATCGATGAGGCGCGACGTCTGATTGAACGTGCGGGCCGCGAAGTGGAAGAGATGATCGGTTACGCCATTCCTAAACCGCGTATCGGCGTGATGCTCGAAGTCCCGTCGATGGTCTTTATGCTGCCGCAGCTGGCGAATCGCGTTGATTTTATCTCCGTTGGCACCAACGATTTAACGCAGTACATTCTGGCCGTGGATCGCAACAACACCCGCGTCGCCAGCATCTACGACAGCCTGCATCCGGCCATGCTTCGCGCGTTATCAATGATTGCCCGCGAAGCCGACCAGTACGGTTTAGACCTCCGCCTGTGCGGCGAAATGGCCGGGGACTCCATGTGCGTTGCGATCCTTATCGGTCTTGGATTCCGCCATCTGTCGATGAACGGTCGCTCCGTGGCGCGTGTTAAATACCTGTTGCGCCATATTGATTTTGAGGATGCCAGAGAGCTGGCGGCCCGAAGTCTTGAGGCGCAGCTGGCAACCGAGGTTCGTCACCAGGTCGCGGCGTTTATGGAACGACGCGGTATGGGTGGCCTGATCCGCGGTGGTCGATAATCGCCTTTCGCCCTCTTTCTCTGGAAGAGGGCCGGGGTGAGGGCATCCGCGCACATAAAACCTTATACACATCTTTTACATCTCAGGCGCCCCCGCAGCTTCTGGCTTATGCTATGATTCGCAACTTTGGAGCACCTGCCAGCGGCAGGGACGCATGTCTCCCGCTGTCCACTTTCAGCGGAATAACAACATCTTGTGGTGACAGATGAACAGTGGTTATCTGCATTTTCCGGAATTTGATCCGGTCATTTTCTCTATTGGACCCGTTGCGCTTCACTGGTACGGTTTGATGTATCTGGTGGGCTTCATCTTTGCCATGTGGCTTGCTGGTCGTCGTGCCAGTCGTCCTGGCAGCGGCTGGACGAAGAACGAAGTGGAAAACCTGCTGTATGCAGGCTTCCTCGGCGTATTCCTCGGCGGTCGTATTGGCTACGTGCTGTTCTACAACTTCCCTGTCTTCTTGAGCGATCCGCTCTATCTGTTCCGCGTCTGGGACGGCGGCATGTCCTTCCACGGCGGCCTGATTGGTGTGATCCTGGTGATGGTGATTTTCGCCAAACGCACTAAACGCAACTTCTTCCAGGTGGCTGATTTCATTGCGCCGCTGATCCCGTTCGGGCTGGGTGCCGGGCGTCTGGGTAACTTTATCAACGGCGAACTGTGGGGACGCGTTGATCCGAGCGTGTCATTTACCATGCTCTTCCCAGGCTCCCGCGCGGAAGATCTGGCGCTGCTGCCTTCTCACCCGGAATGGCAGTCGATTTTCGACACCTACGGCGTACTGCCGCGCCACATGTCCCAGCTTTATGAGCTGGCACTGGAAGGCGTCGTGCTGTTCATCATCCTGAATCTGTTTATCCGCAAGCCACGCCCAATGGGGGCGGTATCCGGTCTGTTCCTGATCGGCTACGGTGCGTTCCGTATCATCGTTGAGTTCTTCCGTCAGCCGGATGCGCAGTTTACCGGCGAGTGGGTTCAGTACATCAGCATGGGGCAGATCCTGTCTATCCCGATGATTGTCGCGGGTGCCATTATGATGATTTGGGCGTATCGTCGTCGTCCACAGCAACAACTTTCCTGAGGAACCATGAAACAGTATCTTGAACTGATGAAAAAAGTGCTCGATGAGGGCACGCCGAAAAACGACCGTACCGGTACGGGTACGCTCTCCATTTTTGGCCACCAGATGCGCTTCAATCTGCAAGAAGGCTTCCCTCTGGTGACAACAAAGCGCTGCCATTTGCGCTCGATCATTCATGAACTGCTCTGGTTCCTGCAAGGTGATACTAACGTCGCGTATCTGCATGAAAACAATGTCTCTATCTGGGACGAGTGGGCAGATGAAAACGGCAATCTGGGCCCGGTTTACGGTAAGCAATGGCGTGCGTGGCCAACGCCAGACGGTCGTCATATCGATCAAATCACGACCGTGGTAAACCAGCTGAAAAATGATCCGGACTCTCGCCGTATCATCGTTTCAGCGTGGAACGTCGGTGAACTGGATAAGATGGCGCTGGCGCCGTGCCATGCCTTCTTCCAGTTCTACGTTGCGGACGGCAAACTCTCCTGCCAGCTCTATCAGCGTTCCTGCGATGTCTTCCTGGGCCTGCCGTTTAACATCGCCAGCTACGCGCTGCTGGTACATATGATGGCGCAGCAGTGCGATCTGGACGTGGGCGATTTCGTCTGGACGGGTGGCGACACCCACCTTTACAGCAACCACATGGAACAGACGCACCTTCAGCTGACCCGCGAACCTCGCGCCTTGCCGAAGCTGGTTATTAAACGCAAACCGGACTCTATCTTCGATTATCGTTTTGACGATTTTGAGATCGAGGGTTACGACCCGCATCCGGGTATCAAAGCGCCAGTCGCTATCTGATACGCGAAATCCTGACATAACCGGTGCTTCTTAGCGCCGGTTTTTTTTGCCCTCCGTTCCGTTTATCGAGCCTGTTTCCAGCATTTTTGCAACGCTGTGCAACGACGCACTTTCACTGGAAGGCGCCTCGTAAGATGTCGTTTTCTGACTCGCCAGCCCCGCTTCACTTCGTCACACTCCGGCCATGAAAAAAGAGAGAGGCTTTACGCTCGTTGAAACGCTGGTGGCTATTTCACTGGTAGTCATTCTTGGCACGACAGGGCTGTATAGCTGGAACCGCTGGCAACAGCAGCAGCGTTTACGGCAAACCGCCTGCCAGGTGCGCGATTACCTGGTGTTCCTGCGTAACGATGCCAACAGGCATAACCGGGACCATAAAATTGCCTGGCTGGAAGAGGGATGCCTTGTTAGCTCTACGGCGCTGAACTGTCGGGCGAACAGCCGTTTCGTCATGAAACCGCTTTGGCCAGAGGTCACCGTCAGTGATGTCACCCCGTCGCTCGGATTTTACGGGCTACGGGATACCGCATGGGCTGGCAGGGTGCGGGTGCATAGCCGCGCCGGAGAGTGGCTGGTGGTGGTTTCAAACGCCGGACGTATCAGAGTGTGCAATACCGCAGGAGGTAACCTGTGCCGCTAAAACAGAGGGGTTTTTCGCTGATCGAGGTGCTGATAGCTATGGTGATTGGCAGCATTTTATTGCTAAGCACCTCGCGCTTTTTGCCCGCGATGCAGCGCTCCGTGCTCGTGCTGTCCGGAAACCAGGAGCTGGAAGAGGAGGTCTGGCAGCGCCTTTTCTCTCTGGGTAAGCAGCTCCAGCGCGCCGGATACTGTGCAGGTAGCTGCCAGGGAGAAGGACTGCTGATTGGCAGAGAGGGAAGCTGCGTAATAGTACGTTGGGATGCAAACAGCAATGGCCTGTGGGACGCATCGGCGTCGGAAAACGACAGCACCGGCCTTCGCCTGGCGTCAGGCTCGCTGGAGTTGCTGCGCGGGGCGACCTCCTGCGAGGGAAAAGGGTGGGAGAAACTCACCGATCCCGACAGGCTTGTTGTGCAGCGCTTTGCTGTGAGCAAATCAGAACGTCCGGGCTTTGCCCCGGAACTGTTCATCGAGCTGGCTGCCGCACGCAATGCCGAGAGTGCGGCCACTTATGCGGCTCGCCATTCGGTAACGGGGTTTAACCTGTGAACCGGCAGCGCGGCATGTCGTCACTCGCGATGGTTCTGCTGTTGCTGGTGCTCGGCAGTATGCTGTTAACCGGGCTTAACCAGCAGCTCGACACCTTTAGCGCCCTGGTCAGGAGCGAGCGTTCCGCCATTGTGGAACAGGCCGCTGTCCAGTCCGCCCTGGAGTGGGGCAAAGTTCAGCGCTGGTCGCTAAAGCCTAATATCCAGTGCAGGCAATTCACGCCGCTGTCGCGGGTCTGCCTACGGCTGCTGGAAGAGGGAAAAGCGCTGCTGATAGCCGGGCGCAACGACCTGCTGCTGTGGCGCACGGGACATATTACCGAGGGGGAACTTCACTTCTCGCCCCATGGCTGGAGCGATTTCTGCCCGCTAAAGGAAAATGCGTTATGTCTGCTGCCGTGAAAAGAGAACAAGGGTTTAGCCTGGTGGAGGTGCTGCTGGCGATGGTGCTGCTGGTGGCCATCGTGACGGCGCTTTCCGGTTATTACCGCGCGCTGGCGCTACGTTCCACCACGCTAAACCAGTCTCGTCAGCTGTGGCACCACGCGTGGAATCAGTCTCAGCTCGACCCCGGGTCATTGCCAGCGGGCTGGCAGGTCAACAGGGTGCAGACAATGCAGGCCGGATGTGTCAGCATCACGGTTATTATTATTTCTCCTCTGGGGCAGCGCGGCGAGATCGCTCGTTTGCACTGCCCGGTTAGCCGCTAGTCGGGAGCGTTTATGTTACGGGTCTACCACTCAAATCGTCTGGACGTGCTGGAAGCGCTGATGGAATTTATCGTTGAGCGAGAGCGTCTTAGCGATCCTTTTGAGCCAGAAATGGTGCTGGTGCAAAGTACCGGTATGGCGCAGTGGCTGCAAATGTCCCTGTCGCAGAAGTTTGGCATCGCAGCGAATATCGCGTTCCCGCTGCCCGCGAGCTTTATCTGGGACATGTTTGTGCGCGTGCTGCCGGACATTCCTAAGCAGAGCGCGTTCAACAAGCAGAGCATGAGCTGGAAGCTGATGTCGCTGCTGCCGGGTATGCTCCCGCGCGATGAGTTCGCCATGCTGCGCCACTACCTAAATGACGATAGCGACAAACGAAAGCTGTTCCAGCTGGCGTCACGTACCGCCGATCTCTATGACCAGTATCTGGTTTATCGGCCTGACTGGCTAACGCGCTGGGAGGCGGGCGAGCTTGTTGAAGGCCTGCCGGAAGCGCAAATTTGGCAGGCGCCGCTGTGGAAAGCGCTGGTTGAGCACACCGAAGCGCTGGGGCAGCCGCAGTGGCACCGTGCAAACTTATACGACAAATTCATCTCTGTTCTGGAAACCGCCTCTGAAACACCGGCAGGGTTGCCGCCGCGCGTCTTTATCTGCGGCATCTCTGCGCTGCCCCCTGTTTACCTGAAGGCGCTGGAAGCGCTGGGCAAACATATTGATATCCACATTCTTTTTACCAATCCCTGCCGACATTACTGGGGGGATATTCAGGATGCGCGCTGGCTTTCACGGCTGGTGACGCGCCAGCGAAAACGCCTCTTTGAAGAGCGCTCCGTGCCGCTGTTTAAAGACAGCGAAACCGCCGCGCAGCTTTTCGATGAACAGGGGATCCAGGATCTGCCGAACCCGCTGCTGGCCTCCTGGGGCAAGCTCGGGCGCGACTATATCCATATGCTCTCGGATATCACCTCCTCAGGCGAAGGGGACGTGGACGCGTTTGCCGAAATTACGCCTGACAGCCTGCTGCACAACATTCAGCTGGATATTCTGGATCTGGAAAACCGTGCGGTGATGGGCGTGACGGCCAAAGAATTTGAATGTAGCGACGGTAAAAGGAGGCTGGATCCGGACGATCGCAGCGTGATTATTCACGTCTGCCACAGCCCGCAGCGTGAGGTTGAGATCCTCCACGACCGCCTGCTGGCGATGTTGCAGGACGATCCGGGCCTGACGCCGCGCGATATTGTGGTGATGGTTGCGGATATCGACAGCTATAGCCCGTTTATCCAGGCGGTGTTCGGTAGCGCAACGGGGGATCGTTATCTGCCGTATGCCATTTCCGACCGTCGTGCACGCCAGTCTCACCCGGCGTTACAGGCTTTTGTCAGCCTGCTCTCCCTGCCGGACAGCCGCTTTATCTCTGAAGACGTACTGGCTCTGCTGGATGTCCCGGTCCTTGCCGCGCGATTTGATATCAACGAAGAGGGGCTGCGCTACCTGCGCCAGTGGGTTAACGAGTCCGGCGTGCGCTGGGGTATTGATGACGACAACGTGCAGGAGTTCGAACTTCCGCCTACGGGGCAGCACACCTGGCAGTTTGGCCTGACGCGTATGCTGCTGGGCTACGCCATGGAAAGCAGTCAGGGCGAATGGAATGAGGTGCTGCCTTATGACGAGTCCAGCGGCTTAATTGCTGAACTGGTGGGCCATCTCGCCTCGTTGCTCATGCAGCTTAACCGCTGGCGGCGCGAGCTGATGCAGCCGCGTCCGCTTGAGGCGTGGCTGCCCGTCTGCCGCGAAATGCTCAATGACTTTTTCCTGCCGGACAGTGAAACAGAAGCCGCGATGGCGCTGATTGAAAAGCAGTGGCAGGCCATTGTGGATGAAGGCGTAGGCTCGCACTATACCGACGAGGTTCCGCTGTCGCTTTTGCGCGACGAACTGACCCTGAGACTCGATCAGGAGCGTATCAGCCAGCGCTTCCTCGCGGGGCCGGTCAATATTTGTACCCTGATGCCCATGCGTTCTATTCCGTTCAAAGTGGTCTGTCTGCTTGGCATGAACGATGGCGTTTACCCGCGCGCGCTGGCACCGCTTGGTTTTGACCTGATGAGCGCTCAGCCAAAACGCGGGGATCGCAGCCGTCGTGATGACGACCGATATCTGTTCCTGGAGGCGCTGATTTCAGCCCAGAGCAAGCTCTATATCAGCTATATCGGTCGCTCTATTCAGGACAACAGCGAACGCTTCCCCTCCGTGCTGGTGCAGGAGCTGGTGGACTATATCGGGCAGAGCCACTATCTGCCCGGCGATGAGCTTCTTAACTGCGATGAGTCCGAGCAGCGGGTTAAAGACCATATCACCTGCTGCCACACCCGAATGCCGTTCGACCCGGTGAACTATGCCGATACCGAACATCAAAGCTATGCCCGTGAATGGCTGCCCGCGGCGAAGAAAGAGGGGGCCGCGCACTCCGATTTTATGCAGGAGCTGGAGGCGCGCACTTACGATACGCTGACTTTTGAACAGCTTCAGCGCTTTTGGGCACATCCGGTACGGGCATTTTTCCAGCAGCGCCTACAGGTCAATTTCCGATCCGAAGAGAGCGAAATACCTGACTCAGAGCCGTTTACGCTGGACGGGCTTGAACGCTACAAGCTCAATATGCAGCTGCTCAACGCGCTGGTTGAACAGGAAGATGCCAGTATGCTTTTCCGCCGCTATCGCGCGGCAGGCTTGCTGCCGTATGGCGCCTTTGGCGAAATCACCTGGGATGCGCAGTGCCAGGAGATGACGGCGCTTGCCGGGCGGGTCATTGAATGCCGTCAGCCGGGCAAAAGCATTGAGATCGATCTCGACTGCAACGGTGTCCACCTGACGGGCTGGCTTTCGCAGGTGCAGGAAGATGGACTGCTGCGCTGGCGACCGTCGATGCTCAGCGTTTCACAAGGTTTGCAACTCTGGCTCGAACACCTTGTCTACTGTGCAGGCGGCAACGAAGGGGAGAGCCGGTTATTTGTGCGTAAAGACGGCGAATGGCGCTTCCCGTCGATGGATGCCGAACAGGCGCGGGGATATCTGTCACTCTACGTTGATGGCTATCTGAAAGGGATGAACAAACCGTTGCTGCTCCTCCCGGAAAGTGGGGGGGCATGGATAAAAGCCTGTTATGACGCGCAGAATGATGCGATGTTAACTGACGACGCCACGCTGCAAAAAGCGCGCAGCAAGTTTGTACAGGCCTATGAAGGGAACATGATAGTGCGCGGCGAAGGGGAAGATGTCTGGTATCAACGTTTATGGCGAACGCTTGAGCCAGAATACTTCACCGCTATCACGGTAGAAGCACAACGCTACCTGTTACCGTTGTTCAGATTTAATCAGTCCTGATGTCTGTATAAAAATTGCGCATATTTTGGTGTTCAATTATTATGCACTGCTTATCACGGACTGATGTACCAAAGAAAGAGATGCTGGCGCGTCCAGCACACAGTTTTGTTAATGATGTAGCCGTGATAAAGAGGTCGTAATGCCAGGCAGCACCTTCTTCAAAGCGTTAGTTTTGTTTGTCGCCCTTTGGGCTCCCGTCACTCAGGCAGATTCCGGTTGGCAACCCATTCAGGAAACTATCCGTAAGAGCGAAAAAGATACCCGCCAATATCAGGCCGTTCGCCTGGATAACGGGATGACCGTGCTGCTGGTTTCCGATCCGCAGGCGGTGAAATCGCTCTCCGCGCTGGTGGTGCCGGTGGGGTCGCTTGAAGATCCTGAAGCCCATCCGGGGCTTGCTCACTATCTTGAACATATGACGCTGATGGGTTCTAAAAAGTACCCGCAGCCGGATAGCCTGTCCGAATTCCTGAAAATGCACGGCGGCAGCCACAACGCCAGCACCGCGCCTTACCGCACCGCGTTTTACCTTGAAGTGGAAAACGATGCGCTGGCAGGGGCGGTTGACCGCCTCGCGGACGCCATCGCCGCACCGCTTCTCGATAAAAAATATGCCGATCGCGAGCGTAACGCCGTCAACGCCGAGCTGACGATGGCGCGTACCCGTGACGGAATGCGTATGGCGCAGGTCAGCGCTGAAACCATCAACCCGGCGCACCCCGGCTCCCGTTTCTCGGGCGGTAATCTGGAAACGCTGAGCGACAAGCCCAACAGCCCGGTGCTGGATGCCCTGCACGCGTTTCGCGATAAATACTACTCGGCCAACCTGATGAAAGCGGTCATCTACAGCAACAAACCGCTGCCAGAGCTGGCGAACATGGCTGCGCAGACCTTTGGCCGCGTTCCGAATAAAAACATTTCCGTGCCGAAAATCGACGTGCCGGTAGTGACCGACGCGCAAAAAGGCATCGTTATTCATTACGTGCCCGCTCTGCCGCGAAAAGTATTGCGCGTCGAATTCCGCATTGATAACAACACGGCGCAGTTCCGCAGCAAGACCGATGAACTGGTCACCTATCTTATCGGTAACCGCAGTCCCGGTACGCTGTCCGACTGGCTGCAAAATCAGGGGCTGGTGGAAGGTATTCGCGCTGACTCTGACCCGGTAGTGAACGGAAACAGCGGCGTGCTGGCGATTTCCGCCACCCTGACCGATAAAGGGCTGGCGCACCGCGATGAAGTGGTCGCGGCCATCTTCAGCTACCTGTCGCTACTGCGCGACAAAGGCATCGACAAACGCTATTTCGACGAGCTGGCGCACGTGCTGGATCTCGATTTCCGCTATCCCTCTATCACCCGCGATATGGACTACGTGGAGTGGCTGGCCGACACCATGATCCGCGTTCCGGTGGAACATACCCTGGATGCGGTCAATATCGCTGACCACTACGACGCCGAAGCGGTAAAAGCGCGTCTGGCGATGATGACCCCGCAGAATGCGCGCGTCTGGTACATCAGCCCGAACGAGCCGCATAACAAAACGGCCTACTTCGTCGACGCGCCGTATCAGGTCGATAAAATCAGCGAGCAAACCTTCGCGGACTGGCAGAAAAAAGCGGGCGAGATCGCCCTTAAGCTGCCAGAGCTGAACCCCTACATCCCGGATGATTTCTCGCTGATTAAGCCCGCAAAGGCCTATCCGCATCCGGAACTTATTGTGGATGAACCCACCCTGCGCGTGGTCTATGCCCCAAGCCGCTATTTTGCGAGCGAGCCAAAAGCGGACGTCAGCGTTGTGCTGCGCAACCCTAAGGCGATGGACAGCGCTAAAAACCAGGTGCTGTTCGCGCTCAATGACTACCTGGCCGGTATCGCGCTGGATCAGCTCAGCAACCAGGCGGCAGTCGGGGGCATTAGCTTCTCAACCAACGCCAATAACGGGCTGATGGTTAACGCCAACGGCTATACCCAGCGTCTGCCGCAGCTGTTCCAGGCACTGCTTGAGGGCTATTTCAGCTACACCCCAACCGAAGAGCAGCTTGAGCAGGCCAAATCCTGGTACGCGCAGATGATGGACTCGGCGGAGAAGGGCAAAGCCTACGATCAGGCCATCATGCCTGCGCAAATGGTGTCGCAGATCCCCTATTTCCAGCGTGAAGACAGACGCGCGCTTCTGCCGTCAATTTCCCTGAAAGAGGTGCTGGACTACCGTAATTCACTGAAAACGAACACCCGCCCTGAGTTCCTGATTGTCGGGAATATGAATGAAGAACAGGCCAAAACGCTGGCGCAGAACGTGCGTACCCAGCTGGGTTCAAAGGGAGATGAGTGGTGTCGTAACCAGGACGTTCTGGTGGAAAAACAGCAGAACGTGATTTTTGAAAAGGCGGGCACCAGCACCGATTCCGCGCTGGCCGCTGTCTTCGTCCCGACAGGGTACGACGAATTTGCCAGCTCTGCCCAAAGCGCCGTGCTCGGGCAGATTATCCAGCCGTGGTTCTATAACCAGCTGCGTACCGAAGAGCAGCTTGGCTATGCGGTCTTTGCCTTCTCGATGAACGTGGGGCGCCAGTGGGGGTTAGGTTTCCTGCTGCAAAGCAGCGACAAACAGCCAGCCTATCTCTGGCAGCGCTATCAGGCCTTCTTCCCGCAGGCAGAAGCCAAACTGCGCGCGATGAAGCCAGAAGAGTTCGCCCAGATCCAGCAGGCCGTTATCGCACAGGTTATGCAGGCGCCGCAGACGCTGGGTGAAGAGGCGTCGCAGCTGAGCAAAGATTTCGATCGCGGTAATATGCGTTTCGATTCGCGTGATAAAGTAGTGGCCGAAATAAAACAGCTGACGCCTCAGAAAGTGGCCGATTTCTTCCATCAGGCGGTAATTAAGCCGCAGGGGATCGCGATCCTGTCGCAGGTTTCCGGCAGCCAGAACGGAAAAGCGGAATACGTCGATCCGAACGGCTGGAAAGTCTTGAAGAGCGTCAGTGCATTGCAGCAATCTATGCCCTGGAGTAAGAAAGAATGACCGATACCGCTGAGTCCCTTGATCCCTTACGTTTACCGTTACAGGGTGAACGATTGATTGAAGCCTCAGCGGGAACGGGAAAGACCTTCACCATTGCCGCGCTTTATCTTCGCCTGCTGCTGGGGCTGGGGGGAAACGCGGCGTTTTCACGCCCCTTGAGCGTGGAAGAGCTGCTGGTGGTGACCTTCACCGAAGCCGCCACCGCCGAGCTGCGCGGCCGTATTCGCGCCAATATCCATGAACTGCGCATCGCCTGCCTGCGCCAGAGCACGGATAACCCTCTCTACGCACGCCTTCTTGACGAAATTGCCGATAAACAGCAGGCGGCCCAGTGGCTGCTGCTGGCGGAACGGCAGATGGATGAAGCCGCCGTCTTCACCATCCACGGTTTCTGCCAGCGAATGCTGAGCCTCAACGCGTTTGAATCCGGCATGCTGTTTGAACTCCAGCTCATCGAAGATGAATCCGAGCTGCGCTATCAGGCCTGCGCCGATTTCTGGCGTCGCCATTGCTACCCGCTGCCGCGCGATATTGCCGAAGCTGTTCATGCGTTATGGAAAGGCCCGGAAGATCTCCTGCGGGCGATTGACCGCTATTTGCAGGGCGAAGCGCCGACGATCAAATCACCGCCTCCGGCTGACGAAACGCTCGCCTCGCGGCATGAAAAAATTGTCGCCAAAATTGCGACCCTGAAGCAAAAGTGGAACGCGTCAGTCGACGAGATAGCCTCGATCCTCGAAAACTCCGGCATCGACAGGAAAAAATTCAACCGTGGCAACCAGGGCAAGTGGATCGACAAGATCAGCGCCTGGGCGCAGGAAGAGACTCGCGGCTATCAGCTGCCGGATGCGCTGGAGAAGTTTTCCCAGCGTTTCCTCACCGAGCGAACTAAACCCGATGGGATTGTTCCTGAGCACCCGCTGTTCGTTGACATCGAGGCCCTGCTGGACGAGCCGTTAACGCTTAACGACCTGATGATCGCCCGCGCAATGGCGGAGATCCGCGAAACCGTGGCGCGTGAAAAACGCCGTCGCGGCGAGCTGGGATTTGACGACATGCTGAGCCGCCTCGACGCGGCGCTGCGCAGTGAAAACGGTGAAGCCCTGGCAAGCGCTATCCGCACCCGTTTTCCGGTGGCGATGATTGACGAATTTCAGGATACCGATCCCCAGCAATACCGCATTTTCCGCCGCATCTGGCACAAACAGCCGGATACGGCGCTACTGCTGATTGGCGATCCGAAGCAGGCGATTTACGCCTTCCGCGGCGCGGATATTTTCACCTATATGAAGGCCCGCAGCGAGGTTGAAGCGCACTACACGCTCGACACCAACTGGCGCTCCTCCCCCGGCATGGTTGCCAGCGTCAATGCGCTGTTTGAGCGCATGGATGCCGCCTTTATGTTCCGGGAGATTCCCTTTTTACCGGTGAAGTCCGCGCCGCGAAACAGCGATCTGCGTTTTGAATTTAACGGCGAGCTTCAGCCTGCCATGCGCTTCTGGCTGCTGGAAGGGGAAGGCTGCGGCGTGGCCGACTACCAGAATGCGATGGCGCAGCACTGCGCCGCGCAAATTCGTGACTGGCTTAGCGCCGGTGCGCGCGGTGAGGCGCTGCTGTGGAAAGGGGATAAATCCTCCCCGGTTAAGGCCTCGGATATCACGGTGCTGGTGCGAAGCCGTCAGGAAGCGGCGCTGATCCGCGATGCGCTGACCTTGCTGAATATCCCCTCGGTCTATCTGTCGAACCGCGACAGCGTTTTCGACACGCTGGAGGCCCAGGAGATGCTCTGGCTGTTACAGGCCGTGCTATCACCCGAGCGGGAAAGCACGCTTCGCAGCGCGCTGGCAAGCTCGATGCTGGGGCTCAACGCCCGGGATATCGATTTACTTAATAATGACGAGATCGCCTGGGACAAGGTGGTTGAAGAGTTTGTCCATTATCGCGAGCGCTGGCAAAAACGCGGCGTGATGGCAATGCTGCGCGAGCTGATGGCCCACCGGCGTATTGCGGAAAATATGCTCGCAACCCCAGGCGGGGAGCGGCGCATCACCGATATTCTGCATATCAGCGAGCTGTTGCAGGAGGCGGGCACCCAGCTTGAGAGTGAACACGCGCTGGTGCGCTGGCTGGCGCAGCACATTGCCGATCCGAACAGCAACTCATCAAGCCAGCAGATGCGCCTGGAGAGCGACAAGCACCTGGTGCAGATTGTCACCATCCACAAATCGAAAGGGCTGGAATACCCGCTGGTCTGGCTGCCCTTTATCGCCAACTACCGCGCGCAGGACCAGGCGTTTTACCACGATCGCGACTCCTTCGAGGCGGTGCTCGATCTCAGTAAGGCCGATACCAGCGTGGAGCTGGCGGAAGCCGAGCGTCTGGCGGAGGATTTGCGTCTGCTCTACGTGGCCTTAACCCGCTCCGTCTGGCATTGCAGCCTGGGCGTTGCGCCGCTGTTCCGTCGGCGGGGCGAAAAAGCCGGGGAGACCGACTTCCACCTGAGCGCGCTGGGGCGGCTTATCCAGCAGGGCGAACCGAAAGACGCCGCCGGATTACGCCAGTGCCTGGATGCCCTGTGCGGCGAGCACGTTGCGCTTCACATCCCCGGCGAGCCGGATAGCCAGCGCTGGGACATACCCGAGCAGCGCGATCCGGATTTAGATGCGCGCAGGATCGTCCGAACCCTTGTCGATGACTGGCGCGTCACCAGCTATTCCGGTTTGCAGCAGCACGGTCAGACTATCGCGCTGGATCTGATGCCTAAGCTCGACGTCGATGCATCAGGGGTGGGTGAAATTCTGCCAGAACCCGCGCTCACGCCGCACCAGTTCCCGCGCGGGGCATCGCCCGGCACGTTTTTACACAGCCTGTTCGAAGAGCTTGATTTTACCCAGCCCGTTTCGGCGGACTGGGTGCTGGAGATGCTGCAAAAGGGCGGTTACGAAGAGTCCTGGCAGCCGGTGCTGACCGACTGGATTAGCGCCATTTTGCAGGCGCCGCTGACCCCGCAAGGCATCTCGCTGAACCAGCTTACGGCGAAAGACAAGCAGGTTGAGATGGAGTTTTACCTCCCCATCGCCAGCCCGCTTAAGGCGGAGGCGCTGGATGCCATTATCCGCGCCCACGATCCGCTCTCTGCCGGTGCGCCGCCGCTCAATTTCCGCCAGGTTCAGGGGATGCTGAAGGGCTTTATCGACCTTATCTTCCGCCATAACGGGCGCTACTACCTGCTGGATTACAAATCGAACTGGCTGGGCGAAACCAGCGAGGCCTACACGCAGCAGGCAATGGCTGGCGCGATGCAGTCCCATCGTTACGATTTGCAGTATCAGCTCTATACTCTCGCGCTGCACCGCTACCTGCGTCATCGCATTGCGGACTACGACTATGACACCCATTTCGGCGGCGTGATCTACCTGTTCCTGCGCGGCGTGGATGCCAGCGATCCGCAGTCGGGTATTTTCAGCACCCGCCCTGACGTGGCGCTGATTGAAAAAATGGATAACCTATTTGCTATGTGCACGGAGGAGCCGGTATGACGATGCAGAAACTGCTGCTTGAGGCCGTCGAACAGCGCCAGCTTCGCCAGATTGACGTGCAGTTCGCGCTGACGATTGCTAATGAAGAACCCGCGGTGATGCTTGCGGCGGCCATTCTCAGCAGGGATGCGGGAGAAGGGCACGTCTGCCTGCCGCTTTCGCGTCTGGTCTGCGATGAGAAAACCCCGTCTGCGCTTCAGCCCTGCTTTGATCTGCTGGGCGAGGTGGACTGGCATACCGTTTTCATGCATTCACCCGCCGTCAGCCACGACGGCACCCCGACGCCGCTGATTATGACCGCCGGGCGGCTTTACCTGAACCGTCTGTGGCGCTACGAGCTTACCGTGGCGCGCTATTTTAGCGAAGCCAACGCGCCGCTCCCCTGCGATGAAACGCGGGTTCGGCAAACGCTGGACGGCCTGTTTACCTCGCAGGAGGCCGTTGACTGGCAAAAGGTGGCGGCGGCCGTGGCGCTGACGCGGCGAATATCGGTGATCTCGGGCGGACCGGGCACCGGAAAAACAACCACGGTGGCGAAACTGCTCGCCGCGCTGATCCAGCTTTCAGGTGAGCAGCGCTGCCGCATTCGCCTGGCGGCACCGACCGGAAAGGCTGCGGCGCGTCTGACCGAATCCTTAGGCGGCGCGATACAGCAGCTGCCGCTCACTGACGCCCAGCTCGCGCTGTTTCCGAAAGAAGCCAGCACCCTACACCGCCTGCTTGGCGCACAGCCCGGGAGCCAGCGCCTGCGCTACCATGCCGGTAATCCGCTGCATCTGGACGTGCTGGTGGTGGACGAAGCGTCAATGATCGACCTCACCATGATGTCGCGCCTGATCGAGGCACTGCCCGACCATGCGCGCGTAATCTTCCTGGGCGATCGCGATCAGCTCGCCTCCGTTGAGGCCGGGGCGGTGCTGGGGGATATCTGCACCTACGCAAGCCTGGGCTACACCGCAAGCCGTGCGCAGGAGCTAGCGCGCCTGACCGGATGCGCGCTGGAAGGCAACGATAATCCCCTGGCGGGCGCGCTGCGCGACAGCCTTTGTCTGCTGCAAAAAAGCTACCGTTTTGGCAGTGATTCCGGGATTGGTCAGCTTGCCGCCGCCGTTAACCGGGGCGATCGCAACGCGACGCGTACCGTGTTTAGCGGCGCGTTTGCCGATATCGAGAAAAAATCGCTGCAAAGCGGGGAAGAGTATCAGGCCATGCTCGATGATGCCCTCGCGGGGTATCACCATTTTCTGACGAGCGTGCAGCAGCAAAGCGCGCCGGAGCAGGTGATTGCCGCGTTCGGTGACTATCAGCTTCTGTGCGCCCTGAGAGAAGGCCCGTTTGGGGTGGCTGGCCTTAATGAACGCCTTGAGCAGGTTATGCTGCAAAAGCGCAGGATCACCCGTGCGCAGCACGCCCGCTGGTATGAGGGGCGTCCGGTGATGATCTCGCGTAACGATAGCGCGCTGGGGCTGTTTAACGGTGATATTGGTATCGCGCTCGACAGGGGGCAGGGGCTGCGCGCGTGGTTCCTGATGCCGGATGGCAGCGTGAAGTCCGTCCAGCCAAGCCGTCTGCCGGAGCACGATACGGCGTGGGCGATGACGGTGCATAAATCGCAGGGCTCTGAGTTCAACCATGCGGCGCTGATCCTGCCAACGCAGCTTTCACCGGTCGTCACCCGTGAACTGATTTACACCGCCATTACCCGCGCGCGTCAGCGGCTCTCGCTGTACGCCGATGAACGTATTCTGGTGCAGGCGATTGCCACCCGAACGGAGCGGCGCAGCGGACTAAGCGCTATTTTCGAAGCGCAATAGGCAACAGCCCTCACGCAAAGGTGAGGGCTGCACATTATCCCAGGTCGGCCATCAGCACCTTTGAGCGGCGCTGATAGTTGTACATCTCTTTTTTGCTTTCCGGCAGCGAATCAATGTCCACCGGCGTAAACCCGCGTTCCTGGAACCAGTGAATGCTGCGCGTGGTGAGCACGAACAGCTTGCTAAGCCCAATCTGACGCGCCTGGGCGGCCACGCGCTCAAGCAGCATCTCACCGCGCGACGAGCTGCGATAGTCCGGATGAACGGCAACGCAGGCCATTTCACCGATCTTCTCTTCAGGGAACGGATACAGAGCGGCGCAGGCAATGGTCAGGTTGTCGCGCTCAATGATGGTGAATTTGTCGATCTCCATTTCCAGCTGCTCGCGGGAGCGGCGAACCAGAATGCCCTGCTGCTCCAGCGGACGAATAAGCTCCAGAATGCCGCCAATATCGTTGATGGTAGCGCGACGGATCTGCTCGGCGCTCTCCATCACGATCTGCGTGCCGATACCGTCGCGGGAGAATAATTCCTGCAACAGCGCGCCGTCTTCCTGGTAACTGATCAGGTGGCTACGGCGCACGCCGCTGCGGCAGGCTTTTACCGCCCCACGCAGAAAACGCACCGTACCGGAGTAGTAATCGCCTTCGGCTTCGAGCGCTTCAACTCGCGCCTGGGCCTCGTTCGGGAAGAGTTCCGGCACGATCACTCCTTCATCGTTGACCACGCCCTGAGAGGAGCAAAAGCCAATCATCTTTTCCGCCTTAAGCTTGATTGCCAGCTGGGTGGCGATCTCTTCGGAGGTGAGGTTAAAGCTTTCGCCCGTTACGGAAACCGCCACCGGCCCCATCAGCACAATGGCGCCGCTGTCCAGCTGGCGGTGGATCGCCTCTTCATCGATACGACGAATACGCCCGCTGTGGCAATAGTCCACGCCGTCGTCCACGCCGAGGGGCTGGGCGATAATGAAGTTGCCGCTGACCACGTTAATGTGCGCCCCCTGAAGCGGGGTGTTGTTGAGGCTCATTGACAGGCGCGCGGTAATATCCAGCTGCAACAGCCCGGCGGCCTGCTTGACCAGTTCGAGCGTTTTGGCATCGGTTACGCGGGTATTTTTGTGATAAATCGGTTCATGGTGATGCGCTTCCAGATTGGCATCGATTTGCGGACGAGCGCCGTAGACCACGACCAGGCGAATGCCCAGGCTGTGCAGCAGGCCTATGTCGTTGACAATACTGGAAAAGTTTTCATGCTCGATGGCCTCACCGCCCAGCATGATGACAAAGGTTTTTCCCCGATGGGCGTTGATATAGGGAACAGAATGGCGGAATCCCTGGACCAGTTCGGTTCTACGTTCCTTCACCATGACACAACCTTAATGAATGTTTATTCGTAATTTCTGTATTTTTATTCGATTAACGCCGCGCGTGCAAGCCTAAATTTTCTGCGAAGCACAGAAAAAGATAAGTTATCTGTGCGTTAAGCCGCGAATGTTTACCCTTTTATAGATGACAGTTTATGCGTCATTCGTTAAAGTTTTCGGTCATTTGGCCTTTTTGAATATCAATTTGATTTCTTGCTCGGGAGAAGCATGTCGGGATCCAAATCAGCAATAAGCCGCCGCCGCCTGTTACAGGGTGCCGGGGCAATGTGGTTGCTTAGCGTCAGTCAGGTTGCATTCGCTGCCGTCAGCCAGGTGGTCGCGGTGCGTGTCTGGCCGTCGTCGACCTATACGCGCGTGACGGTAGAATCCAATCGGGTGCTGAAATATAAGCAATTTGCCCTGAGTAACCCGGAACGCGTCGTGGTCGATCTCGAAGGTGTTAACCTGAACTCCGTCCTGAAGGGAATGAGCGCACAGATCCGTGGCGACGATCCCTTTATCAAATCCGCCCGCGTCGGGCAGTTTGATCCGCAGACCGTGCGAATGGTGTTTGAGCTTAAGCAGAACGTTAAGCCGCAGCTGTTCGCCCTTGCGCCCGTCGCGACGTTTAAAGAGCGTCTGGTGATGGATCTCTATCCGTCAAACGCCACGGATATTCAGGATCCGCTGCTGGCGCTGCTTGAGGATTACAACAAAGGGGATCTTCAGCGCCAGGTTCCGCCAGCGCAAAGCGGCCCGAAGCCGGGCAAAGCCGGGCGCGATCGCCCAATCGTGATCATGCTCGATCCCGGGCACGGCGGGGAGGACTCCGGTGCGGTCGGGAAGTACCACACGCGCGAAAAAGACGTGGTGCTGCAAATCGCGCGTCGCCTGAAGGCCCTTATCGACAGAGAAGGCAATATGCGCGCCTACATGACGCGTAACGAAGATATCTTCATTCCGCTGAAGGTGCGCGTCGCGAAGGCGCAAAAACAGCGCGCAGACCTGTTTGTGTCTATCCACGCCGATGCCTTCACCAGCCGTCAGCCGAGCGGGTCATCGGTGTTTGCACTATCAACGAAAGGGGCGACCAGTACCGCCGCGCGTTTGCTTGCAGATTCCCAGAACGCCTCTGACCTGATTGGCGGCGTGAGTAAAAGCGGCGATCGCTACGTCGATCACACCATGTTCGATATGGTGCAGTCCCTGACCATCACCGACAGCCTGAAATTTGGTAAAGCGGTTCTGGGCAAGCTTGGCAACATCAACAAGCTGCACAAGAACAGCGTCGAGCAGGCGGGTTTTGCGGTGCTGAAAGCGCCAGATATCCCGTCTATCCTGGTGGAAACGGCGTTTATCAGTAACGTGGAAGAGGAGCGTAAGCTCAAGACGGCGAAATTCCAGCAGGAAGTGGCAGAGTCAATTCTGGCGGGAATAAAGGCCTATTTCTCGGACGGGGCAACGCTTGCCCGAAGAGGGTAGAGGCAGACGCCGGGGAAACCCGGCAAATTCACAAACGTCAGATACAAAAAAACACCCGTCAGGGTGTTTATTGTTTTAAGAAGTATTGGTTGCGGGGGCCGGATTTGAACCGACGACCTTCGGGTTATGAGCCCGACGAGCTACCAGGCTGCTCCACCCCGCGTCACCGTACTGCTTCTACTTTTTCAAATTTGATTGGTTGCGGAGGCCGGATTTGAACCGACGACCTTCGGGTTATGAGCCCGACGAGCTACCAGGCTGCTCCACCCCGCGTCACCGTACTGCTTCTACTTCTTCAAATTTTAATTGGTTGCGGGGGCCGGATTTGAACCGACGACCTTCGGGTTATGAGCCCGACGAGCTACCAGGCTGCTCCACCCCGCGTCCGTGGAAGCGCACTATACTCGGATAGGTTTGTGATGCAACCCCTTTTTTACACAAATCCTTATTTTGTCTGTAAATTGAACGGTATTGCCGCCTTTGGAGCGTTTTTTGCGCAAAATTTGCCAAAGGGCATGCGATCGCATTTCATTAGAACGGGCGGTTTGTTATCTTCATCACGCGGAAATGGGCAACTAAAAGACGAGATATAATGAAAGGACGTTGGGCGAAGTATCTAATGACGGGCGCAATGGTCGCTATTCTGGCGGCCTGCTCTTCCAAACCGACCGATCGCGGTCAACAGTATAAAGACGGGAAATTATCCCAGCCTTTCTCTTTAGTTAACCAGCCTGATGCCGTAGGTGCACCCATCAACGCCGGTGATTTCTCCGAGCAGGTCTACCAGATCCGCAACGCGTCGCCGCGCCTGTATGGCTCGCAGAACGACGTTTATAGCGCGGTGCAGAACTGGCTGCGCGCGGGCGGCGACACGCGCAATATGCGCCAGTTTGGGATCGACGCCTGGCAGATGGAAGGGGCGGATAACTACGGTAACGTCCAGTTCACCGGCTATTACACCCCGGTTATCCAGGCGCGACATACCCGCCAGGGTGAGTTCCAGTATCCTATTTACCGGATGCCGCCAAAACGCGGTCGTCTGCCGTCCCGCGCCGAGATTTACTCCGGTGCGCTGAGCGAAAACTACGTCCTTGCCTACAGCAACTCGCTGATGGATAACTTCATCATGGACGTGCAGGGCAGTGGCTATATTGATTACGGTGACGGTTCGCCGCTTAACTTCTTCAGCTATTCCGGCAAAAACGGCCATGCTTACCGCAGCATCGGCAAAGTGCTGATTGACCGCGGCGAAGTGAAAAAAGAAGACATGTCGATGCAGGCGATCCGCGAGTGGGGCGAAAAGCACAGCGAAGCCGAAGTGCGCGAGCTGCTGGAGCAGAACCCGTCGTTCGTCTTCTTTAAACCGCAAAACTTTGCGCCGGTGAAAGGGGCGAGCGCCGTTCCGCTGATTGGTCGCGCTTCCGTGGCGTCTGACCGCTCCATTATTCCGGCCGGGACAACGCTGCTGGCAGAAGTGCCGCTGCTGGATAACAACGGTAAGTTCAGCGGCCAGTACGAGCTGCGCCTGATGGTGGCGCTGGACGTAGGTGGCGCCATCAAAGGCCAACACTTCGATATTTATCAGGGCATTGGCCCGGATGCCGGGCACCGCGCGGGCTGGTATAACCACTACGGACGCGTCTGGGTGCTGAAAACCGCAGCCAACAGCGGGAACGTATTCAGCGGCTGATTATGGTATTCTGAGTGCAATAACGGATTAATTTTCAGGGTGAGGGATAACCTCACCCTTTTTACATCTGAGGTTTTATGTCTGTGGTAATCAGCGATGCGTGGCGTCAGCGCTTTGGCGGCACGGCACGTTTATATGGTGAAAAAGCGCTGCAACTGTTTGCGGAGGCGCACGTGTGCGTGGTGGGGATCGGCGGCGTCGGCTCATGGGCGGCAGAGGCGCTGGCCCGTACCGGCATTGGCGCAATCACGTTGATTGATATGGATGATGTCTGCGTGACGAACACTAACAGGCAAATCCACGCCCTGCGCGACAGCGTCGGGCTGGCGAAATCCGAGGTCATGGCCGAGCGTATTCGCCAGATAAACCCCGAATGCCGGGTGACGGTCATTGATGACTTTGTGACGGCCGATAACGTCGCCGAGTACATGAGCAAAGGCTACAGCTACGTGATTGACGCCATCGACAGCGTACGTCCAAAAGCGGCGCTGATCGCGTACTGCCGTCGTTATAAGGTGCCTCTGGTAACGACCGGCGGCGCGGGCGGGCAGATCGACCCGACACAGATCCAGGTCGCCGATCTGGCGAAAACCATTCAGGATCCGCTGGCGGCGAAGCTGCGCGAGCGCTTAAAGAGCGACTTCAACGTGGTGAAAAACAGCAAAGGCAAGCTCGGCGTAGACTGCGTGTTTTCAACCGAAGCGCTGGTCTATCCGCAGGCGGACGGCTCTGTGTGTGCGATGAAAAGTACGGCGGAAGGGCCAAAGCGCATGGACTGCGCCTCGGGATTCGGCGCGGCCACGATGGTGACCGCCTCCTTCGGCTTTGTGGCGGTGTCTCACGCCCTGAAAAAGATGATGGCGAAAGCGGAACGTCAGGCCTGAGCCTGACGCGCGGCGTCCAGTACCGCGTCGCTCAGCGCGCTTAATCCCTGGCTGCGTGAGGCGCTAAGCTGCCCGCGCAGGCCCAGCTCATCGAACAGCGCCAGAGGGGAGTGTGCCAGCAGCTCGTCGGCGCGCTTTCCCTCAATCGCGGTCAGCAGTACCGCCAGCAGGCCGCGAACAATCCGCCCCTCGCTGTCGCCAAAGAAATGCATCTTCTCGCCGGACAGGCTAAATCCCAGCCAGACGCGATTCTCACATCCGGGGATCTCTTTCGCCTGCGCCTTCAGTTCGTCAGACAGGGCCGGAAGCTGCTTGCCCAGCATAATCAGCTGGCGATACTTATCTTCCCACTGCGTCAGGGGGCCGAAGGTCTGTCTGAGACTCTCTTCGGTGATAACGGTGCCGAACGGGTGTCCGGCGAGTGTTGGGCTTGTCATTAATCCACCAGCAGTTCAAGGGCGCGGTCAACGGCGGCAATCAGCGCGTCGACATCGCTTTTGGTGTTGTACGGCGCGAACGAGGCGCGCAGCGTTCCGCTAACGCCGAGTGCGGCGAGGAGCGGCTGTGCGCAGTGCTGCCCGGCTCGCAGGGCGATACCGTATTCAGCAAGCAACGTCACCATGTCGCTGTGATGAACCCCGTCAAAATCAAACGCTAACAGGCTGGAATCCTGTACGCGGAACGACCGGAAACCCGGGCGCTTTTTGAGTTCTTCTTCGGCGAGCGTTGCCAGCCCGCGGCTCCAGGTTTCGGCCTGCGCGATGTCCGTTTCAGCAAGCCACTCCAGCGCCGCGCTGAGACCTATCACGCCAGCGACGTTCGGCGTGCCCGCCTCCAGGCGATAGGGGACATCCTGCGTTTTAAAGCCGTCGAAGGTCACTTCGGTAATCATCTTGCCGCCGCCCAGCCACGGGGTCATTTCAGCCAGCAGTTCAGCCTTGCCATACAGCGCGCCGATGCCGGTCGGTCCGTAGAGTTTGTGTCCTGAGAAGGCGTAAAAGTCGATATCCAGTTTTTGTACGTCGGCCGGAAAATGCACCACGCCCTGCGCGCCGTCGACCATAACCACCATATTGTTCGCATGAGCGATGTCGATGGCGCGGACGAGATCCGGGCAGCCGCCGGTCACGTTGGACATCTGGCCTAGCGCCAGAATCTTGCTGCGGGGGGTAATTAGCTCAGGTAAACGCGACACGTCGGGCAGGCAATCGCTACCCAGCGGCAGCTTGACCACGCGCGAGCCGGTCTGCTCAGCGACCATCAGCCAGGGAACCAGATTCGCGTGATGCTCGGCCTCGCTGACGACGATCTCATCACCCGCTTGCAGGCGCGGTCTGGCGTAGCACTGGGCCACCATGTTGATGGCCTCCGTCGTGCCGCGCGTCCAGACGATGTTTTTACCGCTTTCGGCATTCAGCAGACGCGCGACCTGCTCGCGTGCGGCTTCGTAGCGCGCCGTCAAGCGCTGCGCTTCGGCAAACTGGCTGCGGTGAACATTACCGGCGCTCAGGCTGTAGAACTGCTGCGTGGCGTCGATAACCGCCTGCGGCTTCAGGGCCGTAGCGGCGCTGTCGAGGTAAATACCGGCGTCGGCAAGAGCCGGAAACTGCGCGCGAAACTGCGCGGGACTGAATGCGTTCATGGAGTTCCTCATATCGATAAGGCGATCGTCGCGCAATTTCTCCGCCAGGGCAAGGAGGTTCATATCTATCGGATTCGTCTGCATATACTGGCGACCTCGGAAAAGCAGGTTATGCTAAATAGTGTTAGGCGGATGTTTTAGCCTGTTATAAATCGAGGTTTGAATAGCATTAATTGCTAAAGGAGAATAATCATGAATAAGACAGCTGCAATCATTTCTGCCTGTGCGTTTACTTTTGCCCTGAGCGCCTGTTCTGGCAATAACTACGTTATGCACACTAACGATGGTCGTTCCATTGTCTCTGAAGGGAAACCGTCAACAGACAATGATACCGGGATGATTTCGTATAAGGACGCGAACGGCAACAAACAGCAGATCAATCGCTCTGATGTAAAAGAGATGAAAGAGATCGAGCACTAACAGAAAATAAGCAAAAAAAAGCACCGCAAATTGGCGGTGCTACATTAATCACTATGGACAGACAGGGTAAATGTACAGGAAGTGAAAAATTGGTAGCGTTGCTACCGTGGTCTGAATCGCAGACCAATTGCAAACACAACAACACAACATCACAACCGTAAGCCAAAAGCCCTTCAGAACACGCATTCCAAAAAACTTTTCGTTCCGGCTCAGGAAGTGCCGCCACTATAGGTATTTGCTGGTAGTTCCTCAACGGACAATTTATAATGGCTCAGATAAAAAAAACTAATAGGTTAACTGTTGTTTCCTGTTTGTTAAATGCCGTTAACATCTAAGCCAGAAAGCCATGTCCAAGCGATTACCACCTCTGAATGCATTACGTGTTTTTGACGCCGCTGCCCGCCACCTCAGCTTCACTCGCGCGGCTGATGAGCTTTTTGTGACACAGGCCGCAGTAAGTCATCAAATCAAGTCTCTGGAGGATTTTCTGGGGCTTAAGCTGTTCCGTCGACGCAACCGATCCTTGCTCCTGACGGAAGAAGGCCAAAGCTATTTTCAGGATATTAAAGAGATTTTTTCCCAGCTTACCGAAGCCACCCGCAAGCTACAGGCCCGGAGCGCAAAAGGCGCACTGACTGTCAGTTTATTACCCAGTTTTGCCATTCAATGGCTGGTGCCGAGACTCTCAAGCTTTAACTCAGCTTATCCGGGAATTGACGTCAGGATCCAGGCGGTCGACCGTCAGGAAGACAAGCTGGCGGACGATGTCGACGTGGCGATTTTTTATGGTCGCGGCAACTGGCCGGGTTTACGTGTCGAAAAATTATACGCAGAATATCTCCTTCCGGTCTGTTCCCCGCTGTTGCTGACGGGCGAAAAGGCGTTAAAAACGCCGGCGGACTTGGCGCAGCATACCCTTTTACACGATGCCTCCCGCCGTGACTGGCAAACTTATACGCGCCAGCTCGGTCTTAATCATATAAACGTGCAGCAAGGCCCCATCTTTAGCCACAGTGCGATGGTGTTACAGGCTGCCATCCACGGGCAGGGTGTCGCGTTGGCCAACAACGTGATGTCCCAGTCCGAAATTGAGGCAGGCCGTCTGGTCTGCCCTTTTAATGATGTTCTGGTCAGCAAGAATGCGTTTTATCTGGTTTGCCATGACAGCCAGGCAGAACTGGGTAAAATAGCCGCCTTCCGACAGTGGATCCTGGCGAAAGCGGCAAGCGAGCAAGAAAAATTCCGCTTCAGGTATGAGCAATAACTTTTTGTGTGCTGAGCACGCATCACTTTAGGACAGAAACATGACCAGCCGATTCATGCTGATTTTTGCCGCGGTGAGTGGCTTTATTTTTGTCGCACTGGGCGCATTCGGTGCCCACGTGTTAAGCAAGTCTTTAGGCGTTGTAGAGATGGGCTGGATCCAGACCGGCCTTGAATATCAGGCGTTTCACACGCTGGCGATTTTCGGCCTGGCGGTGGCGATGCAGCGCCGGATCAGTATCTGGTTTTACTGGAGCAGCGTCTTTCTGGCGCTGGGCACGGTGCTCTTTAGCGGCAGCCTGTATTGCCTGGCGCTTTCGCATCTGCGCCTGTGGGCGTTTGTTACACCGGTCGGCGGCGTGAGCTTCCTGGCCGGTTGGGTATTAATGTTTATCGGAGCCATCCGTCTGAAACGCAAGGGCGTTGTTCATGAATAAGGTTGTTTTATATTGTCGCCCGGGGTTTGAGAAAGAGTGCGCCGCGGAAATCACAGACAAAGCGGCGCGCCGTGAGGTGTATGGCTTTGCGCGTGTGAAAGAGAACGCGGGCTATGTGGTGTTTGAATGCTATCAGCCTGACGATGCCGACAAGCTGGCGCGCGAGCTGCCGTTCAGCTCGCTGATTTTTGCCCGCCAGATGTTCGTCGCGGGCGAGCTGCTTAAAGATCTCCCGCCGGAAGACCGCATCACGCCAGTGGTTGGCATGTTGCAGGGCGTGGTAGAGAAGGGCGGCGATCTGCGCGTTGAAGTGGCGGACACCAACGAAAGCAAAGAGCTGATGAAGTTCTGCCGCAAGTTCACCGTTCCGCTGCGCGCGGCGCTGCGTGACGCCGGCGTGCTGACCAACTACGAAACGCCGAAGCGTCCGGTGGTGCATATCTTCTTTATTGCGCCGGGCTGCTGTTATACGGGCTACTCCTACACCACCAATAATTCACCGTTCTTTATGGGCATTCCGCGCCTGCGATTCCCGTCCGATGCGCCAAGCCGCTCAACGCTGAAGCTGGAAGAGGCGTTTCACGTCTTTATCCCGGCTGACGAGTGGGATGAGCGTCTGGCAAACGGTATGTACGCGGTCGATCTCGGCGCGTGTCCGGGTGGCTGGACCTATCAGCTGGTGAAACGCAACATGTGGGTGTCATCCGTTGATAACGGCCCAATGGCGCAAAGCCTGATGGACACCGGGCAGGTGACCTGGCTGCGTGAAGACGGTTTCCGCTATCGCCCGACGCGCAACAACATCTCCTGGATGGTGTGCGACATGGTAGAGAAACCGGCGAAAGTCGCCGCGCTGATGGCCTCCTGGCTGGTGAACGGCTGGTGCCGCGAAACGATTTTTAACCTCAAGCTGCCGATGAAAAAGCGCTATGAGGAAGTGTCGCAGAACCTGGCCTATATCCAGCAGCAGATGGACGAGCACGGCATTAACGTGGTCATTCAGGCTCGCCAGCTCTATCACGATCGTGAAGAGGTGACGGTACATATCCGTCGCTGGTGGGCGGCCGTAGGCGGGCGTCGCGACGAGCGATAGTTCCCCCCTCACCCTAACCCTCTCCCCACAGGGGAGAGGGAATTTTAACGATCTAACCTTAACTGCTGTAAATTCCCGTCTAATACCAAATCCGTCTGTAGCGTCGCCACGTCCCGGCAGATAAACGCCATCTCTTTGTGCGCCTCTAGCTTCTTACGCCACTTTTCCGGCACCTCGTCCAGCCGGGCGTAAATCCCTTCCAGATTGTGAAAATCCGTTAGCAGTTGTGCGGCGCTTTTTGGCCCGATACCGGCAACGCCGGGCACTTTTGAACTGCTGATGCCTGCCAGCCCCCAGTAGTCGGGAAGCTGTTCGGGAGAAACGCCAAACTCGGCGGCGATAAACGGCGCGTCCAGCCAGCGTTTCTGGAAATAGTCGCGAATACGGATCGTCGGCGAAAGCAGCTGGCAGTAGCCTTTATCCGTGGACACGATCGTGGCCTGATGCCCGGCGCTCGCGACTTTGACGGCAAGCGTCGCTGCCAGATCGTCGGCTTCGCTGCCGTGCGCGCCCCAGCAGGGGACGCCGCGCTGTTCAAAGGCGGCGCGAAGCGCGGGCATTTCGGCGTGCAGGTCGTCCGGCATCGGCGCGCGTCCGGCTTTGTAGTCCGGCAGGCGCTGGTGTCGCCAGCCCGTGTTGCGTGCTTCATCGTCGAAGACGGCCACCGCGTGCGTAGGCTCGCTGTGGCGGATAAGCTGCTCCAGCGCATGAAGACAGGTGTCCTTACAGGGCGTGCCCTGCACCGCATGAATACGGCGGATCAGGTTAAGCGCGTCGACGATAAGCAAATGAACGGCCACAGATAATCTCCCTTAAATCTAATGGGTAAAGGGTAACACTGTCGGCAGGGGGAAACGAATAGTGCGGGGAAAAACAGGAAGAAGCCTCGCAAAACGAGGCTTCTTTAAGGCTTAATCGCAGGTCACGATCTTCATCGCCAGGCCACCGCGAGAGGTTTCGCGATATTTGGCGTTCATGTCTTTGCCCGTTTCGTACATGGTTTCGATAACCTTGTCGAGACAGACGCGCGGCTCGCTGGTGCGGCGCAGCGCCATACGCGCCGCGTTGACCGCTTTCACCGAGGCAATCGCGTTACGTTCGATACACGGCACCTGCACCTGTCCGGCGACCGGATCGCAGGTCAGCCCCAGGTTATGCTCCATGCCGATTTCCGCTGCGATGCACACCTGCATCGGGCTGGCGCCCAGCAGCTCCGCCAGACCCGCCGCCGCCATCGAGCAGGCGACGCCGACTTCACCCTGACAGCCCACTTCCGCACCGGAAATAGAGGCGTTCATCTTATAGAGCGAACCAATTGCGCTGGCGACCAGCATGTAGCGCGCCAGAGAGTTAGCGTTCACTTCGCGGATAAACTTGTCGTAGTACGCCAGCACGGCCGGAACGATACCGCACGCGCCGTTGGTTGGCGCCGTCACTACGCGGCCACCCGCGGCGTTCTCTTCGTTTACCGCCAGCGCAAACATGTTGATCCAGTCCACGACCGCCATCGGATCGGTGGTGGTTTTATCAGTGCTCACCAGCATCCGGCGCAGCGCCGCCGCACGACGCGGCACGCGCAGTTTGCCCGGCAGTACGCCTTCGGTAGTGATCCCGCGCTCGATACCGCCGCGCATCACCTCCCATACGTTAGCAAAGTGCTGCTCAAGCTCTTCTTTACTGTGCAGCGCCAGCTCGTTTTTCATCATCAGGCCGGAGAGAGAAAGGCCGGTTTCCTGACAGTGACGCTGCAAATCCGCCGCGTTTTTGTACGGATAAGGCACCTCAACGGCGGAGATGCTGGTCTGCCCAAAGTGGTCTTCGTCGACGATAAAGCCGCCGCCGATGGAGTAATAGGTCTGGCTGTACACCGCTTTGTCGCCTGCCAGCGCGGTAATGCGCATGCCGTTTTCGTGCAGCGACAGGTTGTCCGCATGGAAGTTCATGCAGTGGTCAACCGGGAATTCAACTTCGTGCTCGCCGTTTGCCAGCAGCAAACGACCGTGGGTGTTCACGTCCTGGATAAATCCAGGGATCGCGTCAATATCAACGGTGTCCGGCAGGTTTCCCGCCAGGCCCATGATAATGGCGATATCGGTGTGGTGGCCTTTACCGGTCAGGGAAAGGGAACCGTAGACATCGACAACCACGCGGGTGATGTCGTGCAAAATGCCGCGTGCAATCAAGTCATCCGTGAATTGTTTACCGGCTTTCATCGGCCCGACGGTGTGAGAGCTGGAAGGACCAATACCGATTTTAAAGATATCGAATACGCTAATCATGATGCGTCCATTGCTATCAGTCAGAGGGGAGGAGTGCGCCGCCCGAAGACGGCGCAGGAGGTATTAGCTGAACAGCGAGTAGAAAATAGCGGAGATGGCAATCAGACCCATAATCACAACGAACACGTTGCTGATATGGCCGCTGTATTTACGCATCGCAGGCACTTTCTGAATCGCGTACATCGGCATCAGGAATAGAATCATCGCGATAACCGGGCCGCCCAGGGTTTCAATCATGCCCAGGATGCTTGGGTTCAGGGTCGCTACCGCCCAGGTGGTGAGCAGCATGAACAGCGCAGTGATTTTGTTCAGCTTGTTGATTTCAATGCTCTTGCCTTTACCGCGCAGAGACTTAATCACCATGCCGTTGAAGCCTTCACGCGCGCCCAGATAGTGGCCCAGGAAGGATTTGGTGATAGCTATAATCGCGATGATTGGTGCCATCCACGCAATCAGCGGCGCGTTAAAGTGGTTTGCCAGGTAAGACAGAATGGAGATGTTCTGTGCTTTCGCTTCCGCCAGATCCGCAGGGGAGAGGCTCAGTACGCAGCTGAACACGAAGAACATAACGGTCAGCACCATCATCACATGGGCGCGCGCCAGGATGCTGGAGCACTTCTTCTCTGCACCGTTGCCGTACTCTTCACGCTTCGCTACCGCGAAGGAGGAGATGATTGGCGAGTGGTTGAAGGAGAACACCATCACCGGAATCGCCAGCCACAGGGTCAGCAGCAGGCCGTTACCGCTCGCGGTTGCGCTGCTCAGGGACAGGGTTTCCAGCGCTGCGCCGATCCACTGTGGGATCAGATAGAAGGCCAGCACCATCAGTGCGGCAACAAACGGGAACACCAGCACGCTCATCGCTTTTACGATCATCTGCTCGCCGAAGCGCACGATGGTCATCATGCCGACAATCAGGATCAGGGACAGAATGGCACGCGGTGGCGGCGTCATGTGCAGCTGGTGCGTCATGAAGCTTTCAACGGTGTTGGTGATCGCCACGCTGTAGACCAGCAGGATTGGGTAAATCGCGAAGAAGTAGAGCAGGGTGATCAGTTTACCTGCGCCCACGCCAAAGTGCTCTTCAACCACTTCGGTGATGTCTTCGCCTGGGTTCTTACCAGACAGCACGAAGCGGGTCAGGCCGCGGTGTGCGAAGAAGGTCATCGGGAAGGCGATGATAGCCATGATGATCAGCGGGATCAGACCGCCAACGCCTGCGTTGATAGGAAGGAACAGTACACCAGCGCCGATTGCCGTGCCGTACAGGCCAAGCATCCACATGGTATCCGTTTTGCGCCAGCCGCTTCGGGAATCAATCGAAGCAACGGTGCTGGTTTGAGTGGTTTCCATCTATATCTCCTGGAGGAAGCAAAATGTCAGGTTTCTGGTCGAATCCGATGAAAAAATGCCTGACGGTAATATGAAATTCGTTCAGTGACGGTTTTTTAATAATTTTCACCCGTAACTGTTTGCGGGCGGAAAGATACATTTTCGTTATGGATGTATCAGTGATCGCGATCCCAAATGCAATAATCCACTTTTGATATGGGTATCTTTAGACCATTTATCTGTTAAAAAAACGTCAAATAGAATTTACGGGCGCGAAGGCTATCAGAAACCCTATGCAGCCTGAAAGGTCGGGCAGAGAGATAGGCGTCTTTTGCTGTAAAGACGTTGGGTTTTAGAGTTTTCTGGCAGGGAATTTGGATTAAGGCTGATAATTGGCGGTCTGAAAATGGAGGTAATCGTTTGCGTTTGGGATGGATTTGCTAAAAGCATTCACGAAGCATATGAATATCCCGATAAAAAAAGCCGGACAGCGGCGATGCGCTACCCGGCCTGAGCGTGAAGGGTCAATGCGTTACGTGCAGATTTCGTAGCAGGGAATGTAGGCTGAGCCAGGCAGCTTCATGCGGTGCTGGGCGACAAAGCCCTGAAGCATGTCGTCCATACGGCGCATCATCTCGCGGTCGCCGTGGATTTTGTACGGGCCAAACTCCTCAATCGCGCGAATGCCCACCTCTTTGACGTTACCCGCAACGATCCCCGAGAAGGCGCGGCGCAGGTCGGCCGCCAGAACTTCAACCGGCTGATCCGGATAGAGTTTCAGGTTAGCCATATTTTCGTGCGACGGCTCGAACGGGATTTGCAGATCCGGCGCGATACGAATGGACCAGTTGAAGCTGTAGGCGTCCCCGGTATCACGACGGTTCTCTTTCACCAGCGGCATCGCTTTCTTCATCTGACGGGCTACCTCGGCGGCGTCGTCAATGATGATGCGGTAGTGACGGCGCGCGGATTCACCCAGCGTGTGGACGATAAATTCATCCAGCACGCGGAAGTAATCCGCACTCTCTTTCGGCCCGGTCAGGATCAGCGGCAATACCTGATTTTTGTTCGCCGGGTTCATCAGAATCCCGAGCAGATAGAGCAGCTCTTCGGCAGTACCCACGCCGCCTGGGAAGATGATGATCCCGTGCGCGATACGGACAAACGCCTCAAGACGTTTTTCGATATCCGGCATGATAATCAGCTCGTTAACCAGAGGGTTAGGCGGCTCGGCGGCAATGATTGACGGCTCGGTCATGCCGATAAAACGTCCCTCTTTATAACGCTGCTGCGCATGGCCAACGGCGGCCCCTTTCATTGGCGCTTCCATCGCACCCGGCCCGCAGCCGGTGCAGATGTTCAGCTCGCGCAGGCCAAGCTGTGTCCCCACCCGGCGGGCGTAGAGGTATTCGGTTTCGTTAATAGAGTGACCGCCCCAGCAGACAACCATATTGGGCGCCTCGCCAACGTGCAGGGCGCGGGCGTTACGCAGAATAGAGAAGACCAGATTGGTGATATGCACGGAGCTTTCCAGATCGAGATGCTGGAAGCGGCCCGCGTTGTGAATTTGCCCGTTAACAAACAGGATATCGCGCAGCACGGCGAACAGGTTGGCCTGCAAAGAGCGAATAATTCGCCCGTCAACAAAGGCATCTTCAGGCGGGTTGATCACCTCAAGTTTCACGCCGCGCTCGCGGCGCAGCACGTTGATATCGAAGCTTTCGAAGCGTGACAACAGCTCTTTACTGTTATCGGTCAGGCTTCCGGAGTTCAGAACGGCGAGTGAACAGTTACGAAACAGTTGATAAAGGTCGCTACTGGCCGTGCGCTTAAGCATGTCCACTTCCAGCTGCGACAACATATCCATTGAGCCCAGTGGGCTAATATGTGTAATCAAGTGAGCTCCTTACGGGACGATTATCGTCTTTCCCTGTTGATTACAATAGCCCTGGCTTATGACGTTTCACAACCTAAAGCGCGGAATACACCGCGCATATTTCAAATATATTTAGATTACTGACGCACCAGCCGGCCCGTTGCGGGCACAAAATCGGTATTGGTGCGCCACGGGTTGATATCCAGGCCGCCGCGACGCGTGTAGCGGGCGTAAACGCTGAGCTTCTCTGGCTGGCAGAAGCGCTGAATATCGTTAAAGATGCGCTCCACGCACTGCTCGTGGAATTCATTGTGATGGCGAAAAGACACCAGATAGCGCAGCAGCTTTTCCCGGTCGATCTTCGGCCCGCGATACTGGATCTGAACCGAGCCCCAATCCGGCTGATGGGTGATCAGGCAGTTGGATTTCAGCAGATGGCTGACCAGCGTCTCTTCGACGATCTTACCCTCGGTCGCATCGTTCAGATAATCGGTGCTGAATTCGTAACTCTCAATGTCGATATCCTGCTCGTCGATGCAGGTGCCGTTGAAATGCGCCACCGGCTGGCCTTCAAGCTCGTGCAGGCGATACAGCGAAACCGTGACGTTCCCCTGCGCGCAGGCGCGTAAATCCCGCTCCAGCGTCTGCTGAACCTCGTCCCAGCTGTTGAACTGAGTCTGGTTAAAGCTGTTGAGGTAGAGCTTAAAGGATTTGGATTCGACCAGATTCTCGCTGGCGTAATCCAGCTCCACATGGCCTACCGCAACCTGCGGCAGACCGCGAGCGTTGAGCCAGGAGAGTTCATACAGCGTCCAGATATCGCCGCCTACAAACGGCAGCGCATCGGCGTGAAGCCCCAGCGGATCGCGGTTCAGACTGCGCGGCACGCCCTGCAACAGGCCTGCATCGTAGGTGTCGCGGTAATCGGTCGATTTCCCCAGCGTTAAGCCCGTTAACGCCTGATGATTTTCGTAAGACATGTTTCATTGCCACTTTACAGGTACACTTAGGGGCTGAGTTTATCCTGTCTTACGAGAAGAGAGAAATCGGTGGATATCGAAACTGCAAATGCCCTGGCCGCATTCACAACCCGCTACTGCGACGCATGGCAAGAGGCAAAAGGAACCTGGCCGCAAAGCGCTGACTTATATGGCGTTCCTTCGCCGTGCGTCATTACGACTCTCGATGACAGCGTTATCTGGCAGCCGAAATCGTTCCCGGTCGGGCAGAGTGTAAATGCGGTTGAACGCGCAATGGACATTGTGGTACAACCTGCGCTTCACGCGTTTTATACCACGCAGTATGCAGGTGATATGACTGCCCGCTTCGACGGATTAACGCTGACGCTGCTGCAAACCTGGAGCGAAGATGACCTCCAGCGCGTACAGGAAAACCTGATTGGTCACCTGGTCACGCAGAAACGCCTTAAACTTTCTCCGACGCTTTTTATCGCCACCCTCGACAGCGAGCTGGACGTGATTTCGGTTTGTAACCTGTCCGGTGAAGTTGTTAAAGAGACAATCGGTACCCGCAATCGCGACGTTCTCGCCCCTTCACTTGCGGATTTCCTCAATCGACTTGAGCCTGTTCTGTAATCCAACGTGCTACTGCGCGTGTGAGAGATCTCTTACAAGGTTTGTGAGAGATCGCCGCCGCAATAAGTTTTATCTCATGGCGACAGTAAATTTAAATTTATATTTCTCAGTCAGTTAGTCGAGTTTCCGCCAAATTATCGCTGCTTACTTACTCTTACAACGCTTACAGGATGGGTTGTAAGACGATGCGGAATAGCGGATTCTATGTCCGTCGACAGGATGCCGACACGAGAAACGAACATCAGGATGATGACGTTTCTTAACAAAGGACACGCCAGGACGGCGCTTCAGGAAGGCTTCAGGATGAAGCAAAAGGATAACGCAGGACGCGTAAGGGACACCTCCAGGAAGGAGAAAGAGAGCCGGTCAGGATGGTCGGTGGGTCAGGATGGCCAGGACGTTTCAGGATGAAACAATCACGTCAGGATGATGTGAGCAGGACGCAGAGGTTTACGGATGACCAGGCCCTCGGGCTTCAGGAAAAGTTGTCACGGATGAGCAGGGAGCACAAATTGTAGCTGGATTGCTGCGGAACGAACCGGGAGCACTGTTAATACAGTGCTCCCTTTTTTTTTGCTATGCTTCGCGCCATTGTGTTTTTCGCCAGAGGTTTTCATGACGCGTCACGACAGCGTACGTGCCCAGCTGCACGCCATTGAAGCAGTTTTACGTCAACATCAGCACTGGCAGGAGGTCTCTCCTCAGCCGGAAGCGTTCGCCAGTACTCAACCTTTTTGCCTGGATACCCTTGAGCCGTTCGAGTGGCTGCAATGGGTGCTTATCCCGCGTATGCACGCCCTGATCGACGGCGCGCATCCTCTGCCTGAATCGTTCGCCGTTGCGCCTTATTATGAAATGGCGCTCGATGCCGCACACCCCACGCGCGCCGTTATCCTGGTCGAGCTGGAGCGTCTGGACGCGCTGTTTGCCGGTGACAATGAATGACGCTTGAAATCCTCTATCAGGATGAATGGCTGGTGGCAGTCAATAAACCGTCGGGCTGGCTGGTGCATCGCAGCTGGCTGGATCGCGATGAAAAAGTGGTGGTGATGCAGACCGTGCGCGACCAGATTGGTCAGCACGTCTTTACCGCGCACCGGCTGGACAGGCCGACCTCCGGCGTGTTGCTGATGGGGCTGTCCAGCGAAGCAGGTCGCCTGCTGTCGCAGCAGTTCGAGCAGCATCAGATGCAGAAACGCTACCACGCCATCGTGCGCGGCTGGCTGACCGAAGCGGCAACGCTTGATTATCCGCTGGTGGAAGAGCTGGACAAAATCGCCGATAAATTCGCCCGCGACGATAAAGGCCCGCAGCCCGCGGTCACCGACTATCGCGGGATGGCGACTACCGAAATGCCGGTGGCCACCAGCAAGTTTCCCACCACCCGCTACAGCCTGGTTGAGCTTTTGCCCAAAACCGGGCGCAAGCACCAGCTTCGCCGCCATCTGGCCCATCTTCGCCACCCGATTATTGGCGACAGCAAGCACGGTGATTTACGCCAGAACCGCAGCGCGGCAGACCATTTTGGCTGCAATCGTCTGATGCTGCACGCCAGCGAACTGAGCCTAACGCACCCCTTCACCGGCGAGCCGCTGTCGATTCGCGCGGGGCTGGACGAGGTGTGGATGCAGGCGCTGTCACAGTTTGGCTGGAGAGGACAACTCCCCGAAAATGAAAGGGTTGAGTTTGTGCCGGGCAACGTTCAGGATGAAAGCAATAGCGGACAGTAAGGGAGCAAAGCATGGCTGAAGTCGGCATTTTCGTTGGCACGATGTACGGTAACTCGCTGCTGGTGGCAGAAGAGGCCGAAGCGATCCTCGCCAGTCAGGGACATAAGGCCACGGTCTATGAAGATCCGGAGCTGGCGGACTGGGAAAAGTACAAAGACAAGTACATCCTGGTGGTGACCTCGACCACCGGGCAGGGGGATCTGCCGGACAGCATTATGCCGCTGTTCCAGGGCATTAAAGATCGGCTTGGCTATCAGCCTGACGTTCACTACGGCATTATCGCGCTGGGTGATAGCTCTTATGCCAGTTTCTGCGGCGGCGGCAAGCAGTTCGATGCCCTGTTGCAGGAGCAAAGCGCACAGCGCGTGGGCGAGATGCTGCTGATTGACGCCGGTGAGCACCCGGAGCCAGAAAGCGAATCAAATCCGTGGGTTGAACACTGGGCGACGCTGCTCAAATAGCACCACGTTGTCCACATCCCAGGCCGGGTAAGGCGTAGCCGACGCCCGGCAACAAACCCCGCATGAAATCCTCAATTCCGTGAAGTACCTTCCAGAGGTTTGGGCTTTTGCCCCAAACAACTTCTCACTGCCTTCAGAATGTTGTGTTGATGCACGGTGAGAGAGTCATCCCCCCTTACATATACTTTTCCCGTCAGTTACCAAAAGGCAGTGCGTCACTATAAAACGGCATGTAGCCGTACCAAAACTGCCAATCACCAACCTCTCATTCTGATTACCCTACGGTGCTGTACAGAATGAACTGGCGAAAGCCAGGATTCAGGAGTGCAACTATGAGTACATTAAGCCAGGCTGCAAGTAGCGCTGAGAAGCGCACAAATGCTCGCTACTGGATAGTGGTGATGCTGTTTATCGTCACGTCCTTTAACTACGGAGACCGCGCCACGCTGTCGATTGCCGGTTCGGAAATGGCAAAAGATATTGGGCTTGATCCGGTCGGTATGGGTTACGTTTTCTCTGCGTTTTCATGGGCCTATGTGATCGGCCAAATTCCCGGCGGCTGGCTGCTCGACCGCTTCGGCTCCAAACGCGTCTATTTCTGGTCCATCTTTATCTGGTCGATGTTCACCCTGTTACAGGGCTTCGTCGATATCTTCAGCGGCTTCGGCATTATCATTGCGCTCTTCACCCTGCGCTTCCTGGTGGGGTTAGCGGAAGCGCCTTCCTTCCCGGGCAACAGCCGCATTGTGGCAGCCTGGTTCCCGGCGCAGGAGAGGGGTACGGCGGTCGCGATTTTCAACTCGGCACAGTATTTCGCAACGGTGATCTTCGCCCCAATCATGGGCTGGCTGACGCATGAGGTGGGCTGGTCGCATGTCTTCTTCTTCATGGGCGGGCTCGGCATCATCATCAGCTTTATCTGGCTCAAAGTGATCCACGAGCCGAACCAGCATCCGGGCGTGAACAAAAAAGAGCTGGAGTACATTGCCGAGGGCGGGGCGCTGATCAATATGGATCAGAAGAACGACAAGGTAAAAGTGCCGTTCAGCCAGAAGTGGGCGCAGATCAAACAGCTCGTCGGCTCGCGCATGATGGTGGGCATTTACCTCGGCCAGTACTGCATCAACGCCTTAACCTACTTCTTTATCACCTGGTTCCCGGTCTATCTGGTGCAGGCGCGCGGAATGTCCATCCTGAAAGCGGGCTTTGTCGCATCGATTCCGGCGATCTGCGGCTTTGTGGGCGGCGTCCTGGGCGGCGTAATTTCTGACTGGCTGATGCGCCGCACCGGGTCGCTGAACATCGCCCGTAAAACGCCAATCGTGCTGGGCATGCTGCTCTCCATGACCATGGTCTTCTGTAACTACGTTAACGCGGAGTGGATGATTATCGGCTTTATGGCGATGGCGTTCTTCGGTAAAGGCATCGGCGCGCTGGGCTGGGCGGTGATGGCGGATACCGCGCCAAAAGAGATCAGCGGCCTGAGCGGCGGTCTGTTCAACATGTTCGGCAACATTTCCGGCATTGTTACCCCGATTGCTATCGGGTATATCGTCGGCACCACCGGCTCCTTTAACGGCGCGCTGATTTACGTGGGCGTCCATGCGCTGGTAGCCGTGCTGAGCTATCTGGTGCTGGTGGGCGATATCAAACGCGTCGAGCTCAAACCTGTTGGGGGGCGTGGATAATGACAACGCAATCAAGCCCGATTGTCACCGAGATGAAGGTCATTCCGGTGGCCGGACAGGACAGTATGCTGCTGAACATTGGCGGCGCGCATAACGCCTGGTTTACCCGCAATATCGTGGTGCTGACCGACAGCGCCGGGAATACCGGCGTGGGCGAAGCGCCGGGCGGAGAGGTCATTTACCAGACGCTGGTTGATGCCGTCCCGCAGGTGGTGGGGCAGGAGGTTGCCCGTCTGAACAAGGTGGTGCAGCGGGTTCACAAGGGCAACCAGTCGGCAGATTTCGATACCTTCGGCAAAGGGGCGTGGACGTTTGAGCTGCGCGTCAACGCGGTCGCTGCGCTGGAGGCGGCGCTGCTGGATCTCTTAGGTAAGGCGCTGAACGTTCCGGTCTGCGAGCTGCTGGGGCCGGGCAAACAGCGCGATGCGGTGACGGTGCTGGGGTATCTGTTCTACGTGGGCGATCGCACCAAAACCGATCTGCCGTATCTGGAACGTTCACCCGGAAGCCACGAGTGGTATCACCTGCGTCATCAGGAGGCGCTCACCATCGACGCGGTGGTGCGGCTGGCCGAGGCGGCGCAGGATCGCTACGGCTTTAAGGATTTCAAACTCAAAGGCGGCGTGCTGCCGGGCGAGCAGGAGATCGAGAGCGCCCGGGCGCTGAAAAAACGCTTCCCGGAGGCGCGGATCACCGTCGATCCTAACGGCGCGTGGCTGCTCGACGAAGCGATCGCCCTGTGTAAAGGGCTGGGCGACGTGCTGACCTACGCGGAAGATCCGTGCGGCGCAGAGCAGGGCTTCTCGGGGCGCGAAGTGATGGCGGAGTTTCGCCGGGCAACCGGGCTGCCGGTCGCCACCAATATGATTGCCACCAACTGGCGCGAAATGGGCCACGCGGTCATGCTTAACTCGGTCGATATTCCGCTGGCGGACCCGCATTTCTGGACGCTCTCCGGCGCGGTGCGCGTGGCGCAGCTTTGCGACGACTGGGGCCTGACCTGGGGCTGCCACTCTAATAACCATTTCGATATTTCGCTGGCGATGTTTACCCACGTTGGCGCGGCGGCACCGGGTAATCCGACCGCGATTGATACCCACTGGATCTGGCAGGAAGGTGAAGCCCGCCTGACCAAAAATCCGCTGGAGATCAACAATGGCAAGATTGCCGTACCGGATGCACCAGGGCTGGGCGTGGAGATTGACTGGGATCAGATCCACAAGGCGCATGAGGCGTATAAAAAGCTGCCGGGCGGCGCGCGTAATGACGCAGGCCCGATGCAGTACCTGATCCCTGGCTGGACATTCGATCGTAAATGCCCTGTTTTTGGACGTCACTCTTAAAAGGATGAAACGATGAGCACATTTTCTACCCCTGTAGTTACCTCCATGCAGATCATTCCGGTTGCGGGCTATGACAGCATGTTGATGAACCTGAGTGGGGCACACGCGCCATTCTTTACCCGCAATATTGTGATTATCAAAGATAACTCCGGCCACACCGGCGTGGGGGAGATCCCCGGTGGGGAGAAGATCCGCAAGACGCTGGAAGATGCCATCCCGCTGGTGGTGGGCAAAACGCTGGGTGAGTACAAAAACGTGCTCAACGCGGTGCGCAGCGCCTTCGCCGACCGCGATGCGGGCGGGCGCGGTCTGCAAACCTTTGACCTGCGTACCACCATCCATGTGGTGACGGGGATTGAAGCCGCGATGCTGGATCTGCTGGGTCAGCATCTGGGCGTCAACGTCGCCTCCCTGCTGGGCGAAGGCCAGCAGCGCAGTGAAGTGGAAATGCTGGGCTATCTGTTCTTCGTGGGCAACCGCAAGCTGACGCCGCTGGCCTATCAAAGCCAGCCGGACGAACAATGCGACTGGTATCGCCTTCGTCATGAAGAAGCCATGACCCCGGATGCCGTGGTGCGTCTGGCGGAAGCGGCGTACGAAAAGTATGGCTTTAACGATTTCAAACTGAAAGGCGGCGTGCTGGCGGGCGAAGAAGAGGCGGAAGCTATCTCTGCGCTGGCAAAACGTTTCCCGCAGGCGCGCGTAACGCTGGATCCTAACGGCGCCTGGTCGCTGGATGAAGCCATCAAAATCGGCAAACAGCTGAAGGGCGTGCTGGCCTATGCGGAAGATCCGTGCGGCGCCGAGCAGGGCTTCTCGGGTCGCGAGGTGATGGCCGAGTTCCGCCGCGCAACCGGCCTGCCAACGGCGACCAACATGATTGCCACCGACTGGCGTCAGATGGGCCATACCCTGTCGTTGCAGTCGGTGGATATTCCGCTGGCGGATCCGCACTTCTGGACCATGCAGGGTTCAGTGCGCGTCGCGCAGATGTGCCACGAGTTCGGCCTGACCTGGGGCTCCCACTCCAACAACCACTTCGACGTGTCGCTGGCGATGTTCACCCATGTAGCCGCCGCCGCGCCGGGCAATATTACCGCGATCGACACCCACTGGATCTGGCAGGAAGGCAATCAGCGCCTGACCAAAGCGCCGTTTGAAATCAAAGGCGGCATGGTGCAGGTGCCATCGACGCCGGGTCTGGGCGTGGAGCTGGATATGGATCGGGTGATGAAGGCGCACGAGCTGTATCAGCAGTATGGTCTGGGGGCGCGTGATGACGCGATGGCGATGCAGTATCTGATCCCGGACTGGACCTTCAACAACAAACGTCCTTGCATGGTGCGTTAAGCGTTATCCGGCCGGTTCCTGCGGGAATCGGCTTTTTCGCAAGCTGGGCGGGTGTATGCTTAACGAGGTAAACATGCGTAAGGATGGCTTATGAAAATTGTTATCGCACCGGACTCGTATAAGGAGAGTTTGAGTGCGCTGGAGGTCGCGACAGCGATAGAAGCAGGCTTTCGCGAAATCTTCCCGTCTGCGCAGTACGTCAAACTCCCGGTCGCCGACGGCGGCGAAGGGACCGTCGAAGCGATGGTTGCCGCCACCCAGGGGCGAATAGTCCATGTGCCGGTCACCGGCCCGTTGGGCGAGCGCGTTGACGGCTTCTATGGCCTGTCCGGTGACGAACGCAGCGCCTTTATCGAAATGGCGGCAGCAAGCGGCCTTGAGCTGGTCGCCCCCTCTCAGCGTAATCCGTTAAAAACAACCTCCTGGGGAACCGGTGAACTCATTCGCCATGCGCTGGACGTGGGGGTGAAGCATATCATTATCGGCATCGGCGGCAGCGCGACCAACGACGGCGGCGCGGGCATGGCGCAGGCGCTGGGCGCCGCGCTGGTGGACGAGCAGGGGCAGGCCATTGGCCCCGGCGGCGGTGAGCTGGAGAAGCTGGCGCGCATCGACCTGAGCGGTCTTGACCCTCGTCTGAGCGATTGCCGAATAGAGGTGGCCTGCGATGTCACCAACCCGTTAATCGGGGATGACGGGGCATCGGCGGTGTTTGGCCCGCAGAAAGGGGCGACGCCGGAGATGATTGCCACGCTCGACAGGGGGCTGGACCACTACGCGAAAACGATCGCCCGCGACCTGGATCTGGACGTGCTGGATCTCGCCGGGGGCGGCGCTGCGGGAGGCATGGGCGCGGCGCTGTATGCGTTTTGCGGCGCGCAGCTTCGTCAGGGGATTGAGATTGTCACCGACGCGTTGCACCTTGATGAGCAGGTCGCCGATGCGGATCTGGTGATCACCGGCGAAGGGCGTATCGACAGCCAGACCATTCACGGCAAAGTCCCGGTCGGGGTGGCGAAGGTGGCAAAACGCTACAACAAGCCGGTTATCGGCATTGCGGGCAGCCTGACGGCGGACGTGGGCGTGGTCCACGATCACGGCATCGACGCGGTGTTCAGCGTGATTTACACCGTTTGCTCGTTAGAAGAGGCGCTGGAGAGTGCCCGCGAAAACGTGCAGATGGCCGCGAGGAATATCGCGGCGGTGTTGAAGGTGGGGCAGAAATTTTAACTCTGCTTGCCGGGTGGCGATCCGCTTATATAGGTACCCGTAGGCCCGGTAAGGCGAAGCCGCCACCGGGCTTTAACTCAGTTCCCCAGAAGCCGGGTCGCTTCCCGCGTCACGTTGTCCATCTCATCAAGTAGCTCCAGAAACTCCGGCTCAAGCTCCGATTCCGGGGTTCCGGCGCGCAGCTGCTGTTCAAGCAGCTGACACAGGTTTTTCAGTCGCGGCACGCCGCTGTAACCGCAGCTTCCGTGCAGCTTGTGGATAGCCTCCAGCAGCCCTTCAGGTTCTTCGCCCACCAGCTGTTCTTCCACCTTGTTGCGGATCTCTGGCAGGAACGCGACCAGCATTTGCAGCATTTCCCGGGCTAAATCCGGTTTTCCCGCCGCCTGACGCAGCGCCAGCTGCCAGTCGAAGGTCACGTTCTGATTCACCACAACCTCAGCCGTTTCAGCCGGTGCGATATAGGTCCCGCCGATATTGCCCGGCTTATAGCGCAGCAGCAGGCTGTGGAGCTTTTCTTCATCGATCGGTTTAGCCAGATAATCGTTCATCCCGGCGCTGAGCAGCTTCTCTTTCTGACCGGCCATCGCGTGCGCCGTCACGGCGATCACCGGGGTCTGCTGCTGATGCGGAAGCTGGCGGATCAGCTCGCAGGCGCGGATCCCGTCCATGCCCGGCATCTGAATATCCATCAGGATCAGATCGAACTGCATCTGCTTCGCCTGATCCACCGCCTGCGCGCCGCTGGTACACAGCTCTACGTGCTGAACCTGATCCTCAAGCAGCACGCCAATCAGCTTCAGGTTCGCCGGGTTGTCGTCCACCGCCATGACGCTCATCGGGAGCTTTTGCTCATCGTTGATGAGCGGCAGGGCCTGGTGGCTCAGACGGCAATACTCCGTCAGCGCAGGCAGAAGGCGGGTGGCGGTGAGCGGCTTCAGCAGACAGGCGGCGGCTCCGTCGTTTTTAAGCTCCTCGGCGTTAAGCTGCGCGTGGCACGGCAGCGCCAGCAGCAGGTAATCGGTCATCGACGCGGCCTTCGCCAGTCGATCCTGCTGCATGGTCAGCTCGCCGGTAAAAGTGACCGGGATCCCCATCAGCAGAATATCGTAGTGATCTTCAGGCAGCGCGGAGAAGGTCGGGCTGAAGATAATCTCCAGCGGGGTGGTGCTCAACACATCCAGCGTACTTTGCGCCGCGGCGGCGTTTGGCTCGACGTAGGCCAGACGCATGCCGCGCAGGCAATCCGTCATCGGGCCGTCGGTGATCACGTTAGGATTCAGGTCGAGATTAATGTGGAACCAGAAGGTTGACCCCCGGTTTGGCTGGCTGTGGAAGGAGATATCCCCGCCCATCTCTTTGACCAGCTTCTGGGTGATCACCAGCCCAAGCCCCGTGCCGCCGTGGCGGCGCGAGATGCTGGCGTCCGCCTGGCGGAAGGCCTGGAACAGCCGGGACTGGTCGCGCTCAGGAATACCAATCCCGGTATCGCGGATCTGAACCTCAATCTGCACCTTGTTGTTACTGATGGCGCGTTTCTCCACCAGAATGTCGATATTGCCGCTCTCGGTGAACTTAATGGCGTTCCCCACCAGATTGGTGATCACCTGCTGTAGTCGCAGCGGATCGCCGATCACGTTATCCGGCACGTCATTTTTAATGTTAAGCGTCAGCTCCAGCCCTTTGTCGTGCGAGGAGTGGGCAAGCAGCGTTACCACCTCATCCAGCGTGCCGCGCAGCGGGAACGGAATGCTCTCCAGGATCAGTTTGCCCGCTTCCAGCTTGGAGAAGTCCAGCACGTCGTTGATGATAGCCAGCAGGTTATTTGCCGAGCGTTCAATGGTGTGAAGGTGGTCGCGCTGGGTAGGGTTCAGTTCGCTTTTCAGCGTCAGGCGGGTAAAGCCGATCACCCCGTTCAGCGGGGTACGCAGCTCGTGGGACATATTGGCGAGGAACTCGGACTTAATGCGCGCCGCCTCCTGGGCGCGCTTCTTCGCCAGATCCAGCTCGACGTTCTGGATTTCCATCTGCTCCAGCGTTTCGCGCAGGTCGGACGTGGCCTGGTCGACGTTGTGCTGCATCTCTTCGTGATAGGCCGCCAGCGACATCGCCATCGAGTTGATGCCGTTTTTCAGCATGTCCAGCTCGCCCAGCATAAAACCTTCCACGCGGCTGTCGAGCTGACCGCGACGGATGCGGTCAACCGTGTTCACCATGTTGCGGATGGGGCCGGTGACGTCGCGCATTAACCGCCAGCCGAAGATCAGCGCGATGCCGATACAGAACAGCATCATCACGCCCGAGATGAAAATTTCTTTGTACTGCTGGAGCCGCACGGACTTGAGATCCAGCTCCAGCGCCACATATCCCAGCATATTGCTGGAGGACTTGGCGTCCGATACGGCGGATTCATCCGGTGAATAGCTTTCCGATATGATTGGGGTGCGCAGGATCATGATATCCCCGCGCCGCAGCACGGTGAGATGGCGCGGGAACGCCACACCGTCCGGAAGCTTCAGCGCCGCCGGATCGAGATGAAAATTCGAGGTGACGAACAGACGGTTGTGTTCGTCATAGACCGATATCGCCCGGACGATATCGGAGTGCCGCCGGTGGAGCACGCTGATGAGCTGACCAATAGACTCACGGTTTTGCAGGTTCATACCGTATTCGCTGGAGACCGCCAGCGGCTCAATAATGCTGGCCCCGGCGTCTTCCAGCTGCCTCTGCAAATCGTTATAGCGGTGCACTACAAAGAAGATACTCAGCAGCAAACCGATGAGAACGGTAGGGGCGAGGATCAAAATCATCATGCGCGCACGCAGGCTGTAGTTGGTCATGGAGTTCCGTTATGGGACAATTAAGAAAATTATGTTTATTTGAGAACAATCTCGGCGATGGCGCAATTCTACTCTGCAAAGCGACGCGTGACGACGCGTCAGATCATAACTGTTGAAGCCACTGACCTCGATCCCTTTGGTCAGGGGGTTGCGCGTCACAATGGTAAGGCTCTGTTTATCACAGGCTTGCTGCCCGAAGAACGCGCGGAAATTACCCTGACGGAAGAGAAACGCCAGTATGCGCGGGGCCAGGTTAAGCGTCGTCTTAATGATAGCCCTGAACGCGTTGCGCCGCGCTGCCCGCACTTTGGCGTCTGCGGCGGGTGTCAGCAGCAGCACGCCAGCGAGGCGCTACAGCAAAAAAGCAAAAGCCGCGCGCTGGCGCGGTTGATTAAGCATGACGTCAACGCGGTGATTGCCGATACGCCCTGGGGCTACCGCCGCCGCGCGCGCCTGAGCCTGAGCTATCAGCCCAAAACGGAACGGCTGGAGATGGGGTTTCGCAAGGCCGGCTCCAGCGATATCGTCAATATCACCCAGTGCCCCATTATGGTGCCCCGTCTTGAGGCGCTGCTCCCTGACGTGCGCAACTGCCTCTCCGGGCTGGATGGCGTTCGCCACCTCGGGCACGTAGAGCTGGTGCTGGCGAACAACGGGCCGCTGATGGTGCTGCGCCACACCGCACCGCTGTCGAATAAAGATCGCGAAAAACTGGAACGCTTTTCGCATTCTCACGAGCTTGCGCTTTTTCTTGCACCACAAAGCGAGATACTTGAGCAGGTTAGCGGAGAGGCGCCCTGGTATGGCTCAAACGGGCTACGCTTAACGTTCAGCCCGCGTGATTTCATTCAGGTGAACGACGGCGTTAATCAGCAGATGATTGAGACCGCGCTGGCGTGGCTGGACGTTCAGCCGACCGACCGGGTACTCGATCTGTTCTGCGGTATGGGCAACTTTACCCTGCCGTTGGCCCTGAAGGCGTCGAGCGTTGTCGGGGTTGAAGGCGTTGAGGCGCTGGTGGCCAAAGGCCAGGAGAACGCCCGGCAAAATGGCTTGCAAAATGTGACATTCTTTCATCAAAACCTTGAGGATGATGTCACGCAGCAGCCCTGGGCGAAGCAGGGTTTCGATAAGATTTTACTCGACCCGGCGCGGGCAGGTGCGCCAGGCGTGATGCAGCATATTATAAAACTTGCCCCAAAACGCGTGGTGTATGTGTCCTGTAATCCGGCCACGCTTGCCCGGGACAGCGAGGCGTTAACCCAGGGGGGTTACCAAATTCAGCGTCTGGCAATGCTGGACATGTTCCCGCACACTGGGCATCTGGAATCAATGGTGTTGTTCGAGCACATCTAAAATTTTGCTTGTCGACTTCGACAGGCGGGTCCCTAAAGGAGAGGACGATGGTTGCGGTAAGAAGTGCACATCTTAATAAAGCTGGTGAGTTTGACCCACAAAAATGGATAGCAAGTCTGGGGATTTCCAGCCAGCAGTCGTGTGAACGCTTAACCGAAACCTGGGCTTATTGTCTTCGCACCACGCAGGGGCATCCTGACGCAGAGCTGCTGCTGTGGCGCGGGATCGAAATGGTCGAAATCCTCTCCATGCTGAGTATGGATATCGAAACGCTTCAGGCCGCGCTGCTGTTCCCGCTGGCGGATGCCGAGGTCGTTTCAGAAGATGTTCTGCGTGAAAGCGTCGGCAAACCGGTTGTTGCCCTTATCCACGGCGTGCGCGATATGGCGGCCATTCGCCAGCTCAAGGCAACCCATACCGATTCCGTTTCCTCTGAACAGGTTGATAACGTTCGCCGAATGCTGCTGGCGATGGTGGACGATTTCCGCTGCGTGGTGATTAAGCTGGCGGAGCGGGTCGCGCACCTGCGCGAGGTCAAAGACGCGCCGGAAGACGAACGCGTTCTGGCCGCGAAAGAGTGCACCAACATCTATGCGCCGCTGGCGAACCGTTTAGGTATCGGTCAGCTTAAATGGGAGCTGGAAGACTACTGCTTCCGCTACCTGCATCCGGCGGAATACAAACGCATCGCCAGGCTGCTGCACGAACGTCGTATCGATCGCGAACACTATATCGACGAGTTCGTTGGCGGGCTGCGCGCCTCCATAAAAGAAGAGGGCGTGAAGGCGGAGGTCTATGGCCGCCCGAAACATATCTACAGCATCTGGCGCAAAATGCAGAAAAAGCACCTCGCCTTTGACGAGCTGTTTGACGTGCGCGCGGTGCGTATCGTGGCCGAGCGTTTGCAGGACTGCTACGCCGCGCTGGGGATAGTGCATACTCACTTCCGTCATCTGCCGGATGAGTTCGATGACTACGTGGCGAACCCAAAACCGAACGGCTACCAGTCGATTCATACCGTGGTGCTTGGCCCCGGCGGGAAAACGGTCGAGATCCAGATCCGTACCAAACAGATGCATGAAGACGCCGAGCTGGGCGTCGCCGCGCACTGGAAATACAAAGAGGGTACCTCCGGCGGCACCCGTTCCGGACACGAAGACCGTATCGCCTGGCTGCGCAAGCTGATTGCGTGGCAGGAAGAGATGGCCGATTCCGGGGAACTGCTCGACGAAGTGCGCAGCCAGGTCTTTGACGATCGGGTCTACGTCTTTACTCCGAAAGGGGACGTTGTCGACCTGCCGGCAGGCTCCACGCCGCTCGACTTTGCCTATCACATCCACAGCGATGTCGGTCACCGCTGCATCGGGGCGAAGATTGGCGGGCGCATTGTGCCGTTCACCTACCAGCTGCAAATGGGCGATCAGATTGAAATCATCACCCAAAAACAGCCAAACCCGAGCCGCGACTGGCTGAACCCGAATCTGGGGTACGTCACGACCAGCCGTGGACGCTCCAAAATTCATGCCTGGTTCCGTAAACAGGATCGGGACAAAAACATTCTGGCCGGGCGTCAGATCCTGGACGATGAGCTGGAACACGTCGGTATCAGCCTGAAAGAGGCGGAAAAGCACCTGCTGACGCGCTACAACTTTAACGAGCTGGACGAACTGCTGGCGGCGATTGGCGGCGGCGATATCCGTCTGAATCAGATGGTGAACTTCCTCCAGGCGCAGTTCAACAAGCCGAGTGCGGCAGAGCAGGACGCGGCTGCGCTCAAGCAGCTTCAGCAGAAAACCTATGCGCCGCAGCAGCGCGGCAAGGACAGGGACAATGGACGCGTGGTGGTGGAGGGCGTGGGGAATCTCATGCATCACATCGCCCGCTGCTGCCAGCCAATCCCGGGCGACGATATCGTCGGCTTTATCACCCAGGGGCGCGGGATCTCCATCCACCGCGCGGACTGCGACCAGCTTGCCGAGCTTCAGTCCCACGCGCCGGAGCGTATCGTCGACGCGGTGTGGGGCGAGAGCTACTCGGCAGGCTATTCGCTGGTGGTGCGCGTCACCGCCAACGATCGCAGCGGCTTACTGCGTGATATCACCACGATCCTCGCAAACGAGAAGGTCAACGTGCTGGGCGTTGCCAGCCGTAGCGATACCCGCGAGCAGCTTGCCACCATCGATATGACCATCGAAATCTATAACCTCCAGGTGCTTGGCCGCGTGCTGGCTAAGCTGAACCAGGTGCCGGACGTGATTGACGCGCGTCGTTTGCACGGCGGTTAAACACACTCTTCTGTAGGCCGGGTAAGGCGACGCCGCCGCCCGGCTTCTTTATTTTCAGGAAAACGACATGACTCAAATCGACCGCCTGCTCGGCATCATGAAACGCCTTCGCGACCCGGAAAACGGCTGCCCGTGGGATAAAGAGCAGACTTTCGCCACCATCGCACCCTACACCCTTGAAGAAGCCTATGAGGTGCTGGATGCCATCTCACGCGAAGATTTTGACGATCTGCGCGGCGAACTGGGCGACCTGCTGTTCCAGGTGGTGTTCTACGCGCAGATGGCGCAGGAAGAGGGGCGCTTTAACTTCGACGATATCTGCGCGACCGTAAGTGAAAAGCTGGAACGCCGCCATCCGCATATCTTCGGTGACGCAACGGCGGGCAACAGCGACGAGGTGCTCGTACGCTGGGAACAGATTAAAAGCGCCGAACGGGCGGAGAAATCCCAGCACTCCGCGCTGGATGATATTCCGCTGAACCTGCCCGCGCTGATGCGTGCGCATAAAATCCAGAAACGCTGCTCGGCGGTGGGGTTCGACTGGACCTCCCTCGGCCCGGTGCTGGAAAAAGTGCATGAAGAGATTGATGAAGTGATGCACGAAGCGCAGCAGGCCGTTGTGGACGAAGCGAAGCTTGAAGAGGAGATGGGTGACCTGCTGTTCGCCACCGTCAATCTCTCGCGCCATCTGGGTGTCAAAGCGGAAACCGCGCTGCAAAAAGCCAACCTTAAGTTTGAGCGTCGTTTTCGCGAAGTCGAGCGAATCGTTGCCTCTCGGGGCCTGGAAATGACCGGCGTGGACCTCGATGTGATGGAAGACGTCTGGCAGGAAGTAAAACGCCAGGAATCTGATCTCTAACGGATTTTTGCGATCAAGCGCAATTTGTGTGATTTTTTAAATGACAAGCGCTTGATTTGCGTCAAAAACATTTACCCAAAAGGGGCTATTTTCTCACTCCTTATGTTTGTCATGGCCTGGAATGGAGACGGAGAATGAAAGTTTGTGGCGCTCGCCGTGTTCGGGTATACTACTTTCCCGTCTTGGTTATTCCATCGTTTCACCCTAACTTCTCAGGTTCAGCATGACAACGAACTATATTTTTGTGACCGGCGGGGTCGTATCCTCTCTGGGTAAAGGCATTGCCGCAGCCTCCCTCGCAGCCATTCTTGAAGCCCGTGGCCTCAATGTGACCATGATGAAACTGGATCCGTACATCAACGTCGATCCGGGTACCATGAGTCCAACCCAACACGGGGAAGTGTTCGTTACTGAAGACGGCGCTGAAACCGATCTGGATCTTGGCCACTACGAGCGTTTCATCCGCACCAAAATGACCCGTCGTAATAACTTCACGACCGGACGTATTTACTCCGACGTTCTGCGTAAAGAGCGCCGTGGTGACTATCTGGGCGCAACCGTTCAGGTTATCCCGCATATCACTAACGCGATCAAAGAGCGCGTCCTTGCCGGTGGCGAAGGGCACGACGTAGTGCTGGTTGAAATCGGCGGTACCGTGGGTGATATCGAATCCCTGCCGTTCCTCGAAGCCATTCGCCAGCTGGCGGTTGATATCGGTCGTGAACACGCGCTGTTCATGCACCTGACCCTGGTGCCTTACATGGCAGCCGCAGGTGAAGTGAAAACCAAACCGACTCAGCACTCCGTTAAAGAGCTGCTTTCTATTGGTATTCAGCCAGATATCCTGGTGTGCCGTTCCGATCGCGCGATTCCGGCGAACGAACGTGCGAAAATTGCATTGTTCTGTAACGTGCCTGAAAAAGCCGTTATTTCAATGAAAGACGTCGATTCCATTTATAAAATCCCGGGCCTGTTGAAATCACAGGGTCTGGACGATTATATTTGTAAACGATTCAGCTTGAACTGTCCGGAAGCTAACCTGTCAGAATGGGAACAGGTGATTTACGAAGAAGCCAATCCGGGCGGCGAAGTGACTATCGGGATGGTCGGCAAGTACATTGAACTGCCGGACGCCTATAAGTCAGTGATCGAAGCGCTGAAACACGGTGGTCTGAAAAACCGCGTTTCCGTGAACATCAAGCTTATCGACTCTCAGGATGTTGAAACGCGCGGCGTTGAAATTCTGAAAGATCTGGATGCGATCCTGATCCCTGGCGGCTTCGGCTACCGCGGCGTTGAAGGCAAAATCGCAACCGCACGTTACGCACGTGAAAACAATATTCCTTACCTCGGCATCTGCCTGGGTATGCAGGTAGCGTTGATTGAGTTTGCACGTAATGTCGCTGGCATGGAAAACGCCAACTCGACGGAATTTGTGCCAGACTGTAAGTACCCTGTAGTCGCGCTGATTACTGAATGGCGTGACGAAGACGGCAACGTTGAAGTCCGTACTGAGAAAAGCGATCTGGGTGGTACGATGCGTCTTGGCGCTCAGGCTTGCCAGCTCTCTGATGGTAGCCTGGTTCGTCAGATGTACGGTGAGCCAACCATCACCGAGCGCCATCGTCATCGCTACGAAGTCAACAACATGTTGTTGAAACAAATTGAAGCTGCTGGCCTGCGTGTTGCGGGTCGCTCCGGGGATGATCAGTTAGTCGAGATCATTGAGGTGCCAAACCATCCGTGGTTCGTTGCCTGCCAATTCCACCCGGAATTTACTTCAACACCGCGTGATGGACATCCGTTGTTTGCTGGCTTTGTGAAAGCCGCTAACGACTACCAGAAGCGTCAGGCGAAGTAAAAAAAGTTAGAACGGCAACGCGTACCTCGGGTACGCGTTGTTTGTCTGGAGTTTTAGTTTAACTTGTACTGAGGAAAATCTAATGTCCAAAATCGTTAAAGTCATCGGTCGTGAAATCATCGACTCCCGTGGTAACCCGACCGTTGAAGCTGAAGTTCATCTGGAAGGTGGTTTCGTCGGTATGGCAGCTGCTCCATCAGGTGCTTCTACTGGTTCCCGCGAAGCGCTGGAACTGCGCGATGGCGACAAATCCCGTTTCATGGGCAAAGGCGTACTGAAAGCTGTTGGCGCTGTAAACGGTCCTATTGCTCAGGCAATCCTTGGCAAAGACGCCAAAGACCAGGCTGGCATCGACAAGATCATGATCGATCTGGACGGTACTGAAAACAAATCTAACTTCGGTGCTAACGCAATCCTGGCTGTGTCTCTGGCAAACGCCAAAGCGGCAGCTGCTGCAAAAGGTCAGCCACTGTTCGAACACATCGCTGAACTGAACGGCACCCCAGGCAAATACTCCATGCCAGTACCAATGATGAACATCATCAACGGTGGTGAGCACGCAGATAACAACGTTGATATTCAGGAATTCATGATTCAGCCAGTTGGCGCGAAATCCCTGAAAGAAGCGGTACGTATGGGTTCTGAAGTGTTCCACAACCTGGCTAAAGTTCTGAAAGCTAAAGGTATGAACACTGCTGTTGGTGACGAAGGTGGCTATGCGCCAAACCTGGGTTCTAACGCAGAAGCACTGGCTGTAATCGCAGAAGCGGTTAAAGCGGCTGGCTACGAGCTGGGCAAAGACATCACCCTGGCGATGGACTGTGCAGCATCTGAATTCTACAAAGACGGTAAATACGTTCTGGCTGGCGAAGGCAACAAAGCATTCACCTCCGAAGAGTTCACTCACTTCCTGGAAGACCTGACCAAACAGTACCCAATCGTTTCTATCGAAGACGGTCTGGACGAGTCTGACTGGGATGGTTTCGCATACCAGACCAAAGTACTGGGCGACAAAATCCAGCTGGTTGGTGACGATCTGTTCGTAACCAACACCAAGATCCTGAAAGAAGGCATCGAGAAAGGCATCGTTAACTCCATCCTGATCAAATTCAACCAGATCGGTTCTCTGACCGAAACTCTGGCTGCGATCAAAATGGCGAAAGACGCTGGCTACACCGCTGTTATCTCTCACCGTTCTGGCGAAACTGAAGACGCTACCATCGCTGACCTGGCTGTTGGTACCGCTGCTGGCCAGATCAAAACCGGTTCTATGAGCCGTTCTGACCGTGTTGCTAAATACAACCAGCTGATTCGTATCGAAGAAGCGCTGGGCGAAAAAGCACCATACAACGGTCGTAAAGAGATCAAAGGCCAGGCATAATCCTGCTCTTAATCTTAAATATAAAAACCCGCTTCGGCGGGTTTTTTTATGCCTACCCAAAAGAGAGTGTTTTTTTCAGGACAAAATTTTGTGTTGAGTCATGATCTGTATCATGCCGTTACTATTATTGACAGCGTAACGTGAAGGCATTTTAAGACGATATCTTTTATGCGAGCTATCTAGTTAAAGGATTGATGAATTAGATATTCGCTCCCGGGTAAACGTATTATTTACAATCTCAGTTATTACATTATTTAAAATTCGTTCTATGGATATTTAAAGGGAAATTATTATGAGTGGTTATGGATTGATGAGCCTGGAACGGGAAAAAGAGGAAATTGACCGTCTTGTGTTTGATATAGGTTTTCAATATATTAACGATCCGGATGTGAGAGTAAATTTCTTTGCTACGCACCGTGAAATAGTTGAAGGATACCTTGATGAGTATCGATATGGCAGGGCAGATTTTTCCCACGCCATGGGAAAGTTACATGATCATTACTCTGAGCTGAATAATGAGCTTAATCAATTGCAAATGAGTAGTGTAAAGCTATTTGCAATTGCTAAGAGGGAAAGGGATGCAAGCTCATTAGCAACGCTATCGTTAAAAGGTGTGGGCTTCGCAGGGGGTGCTTTTCAGATTGTAGGTGGTTTTGGGACTTGCTTTAAAGACATTCGTTCTGCTTGTGCAAAATTAGGTATACCCCTTATGGTTCAGGGGGCTGAGAATTTTTATGAGAATATCTATTATCTTTTTACACATGAAGAACCAAAAGACACCCCTGTTCGTGATGCTTATCGCTATATAGCGAGAATACTTGGCAGTGATGATACCGCTGGAGATATCGCTTTCTCGGCGGTTGACATAGGATTGTCGTTAGGCTCAATGGGAATTTTGACGCGGCGTGAAGAGGCCAGAAAGCTTTTCTATCATATCCGAGAAGATTTTATCAGAGGATGGCAAGGTATGGGCGCGGCAGGCATCAGTACCGAAATCGCAGGTAATGCTTCCAGCAGTTTCAACATCTATAAAATTGTATCTCAACCGGAAACGAATTGGTCTGAGATAAATGAGTAGTTTCTAATGTACTGAAGCCGATTCAGTGACTATGAATTATTGAAGGTGATGTTATGGATAACGACGTCGAAAAGATCCTTGCTCAGTCTGGGATGAAAGAGAAAAACATACGGTATTTATTAAAGCTATCGCAAAGAAAGAAGATTAGCGTAAGCAGAGCATTTTTTATCTACGTGTGGAAATACTACGCCTGGGCAAGCGCATTACTCGTATCCATGCTTTTCCCTGCAACAATGGGGGGAGTGCAGTTTTTCCTGGAATTTATACTTTGTTTTGTGATTATAGCTGTGGTTTCAGTATTTTTTAGTCCCTTCCTTATTAATCTTATCTGGAGCGTAAAAGTGCAGATCAAGCTCGTGGGTAAATAAGGTATCAATGGTAATTGTAAAAAATCAGGGGGGTGCCAAAATGAACGATAAAGCATTAATAGAAAAGATGAGGTCTTTAGGATTAAATGAATACAAAGCATCATTCATATTAAAGAAGGCTAGAATACATGGCTGGAGTCTTCATAAGACTTATCTTTCCCAATATCGCCGTTTGATTTTTGTTTACCTTTTTTTACTTATCTATGCCGTAGGTTTTGTTTCTTATTTAGCTGTTCACGATCTGGAAGCAGCGTTAATTGCTTTATTTGGTTTTAGTCTGCTTTTCTTCATTGTCGAATTTGCTGGCCGTTTTCATAAGGGATTACCAAAAAGAATCGCAATCTATTTCCGGTTAAAACGCCTTCAGTTACCCGAGAGGTGCGACGCGGGCACCAGACATGACGCCCAGTCCTAAATCTGCGATACTTACCCCTTACTCCCCCTAACTGAGATGACTATGCAGTACCCGATTAACGAGATGTTCCAGACCCTGCAAGGCGAGGGTTACTTTACCGGCGTTCCCGCTATTTTTATTCGTTTACAGGGATGCCCGGTTGGCTGTGCCTGGTGTGATACCAAACATACGTGGGATAAACTCGCAGATCGGGAAGTGTCGCTGTTTAGCATTCTGGCGAAAACCAAAGAGAGCGATAAATGGGGCGCGGGCAGTGCCGAAGACCTGCTGGCGATTATCGGTCGTCAGGGCTGGACGGCGCGCCACGTGGTGATCACCGGCGGTGAACCCTGCATCCACGATTTAACCTCGCTGACCGATCTCCTCGAAAAGAACGGCTACAGCTGTCAGATTGAAACCAGCGGCACGCACGAAGTGCGCTGCACCCACACCACCTGGGTGACGGTTTCCCCGAAAGTGAATATGCGCGGCGGCTACGATGTGCTGTCGCAGGCGCTGGAACGGGCTGATGAGATTAAACATCCGGTAGGTCGCGTGCGTGATATCGAAGCGCTGGATGAACTGCTGGCGACGCTGACTGACGAAAAGCAGCGGGTTATTGCCTTGCAGCCTATCAGTCAGAAAGAGGACGCGACGCGTCTGTGCATTGAAACCTGTATCGCCCGTAACTGGCGCCTGTCGATGCAGACGCACAAGTATCTGAATATTGCCTAGAAAAAAGCCCGGTTAAACCGGGCTTTTTTTATTCTCCGCGATACACGCAGCCTGCCGTGCAGGTCTCTTTAATCATCACCGCGCTCAGCAGCGGAACCAGGGGCTTCATCCGATCCCAAATCCATTTTGCCAGCACTTCGCTGGTCGGGTTCTCAAGACCCGGGATCTCGTTCAGATAGTAATGATCGAGGCTATCGTAGGTTGGCTTAAAGGCGGCTTTCAGCTCGGCAAAGTCCATAATCCAACCGGTATGCGGATCGACTTCACCTGTGATTTCAAGGCGCACCATAAAAGAGTGTCCGTGCAGACGACCGCATTTGTGTCCGGCAGGGACGTGCGGCAGATGGTGGGCGGCTTCGAAGATGAAATCTTTAAACAGTGTGGTGGACATCATGAACTCTCAAGTAATGCGGAAAAAACCGCCGCATAGTACCGGAAAGTACATTTTTTAGCATTAACTAAAACGGCCTTTACCTGTGCATGCGCTCAGGGTGCCTGTTTTCGAGTTTTTTATCGTTAAATATCAATGGGCTGGATAATCGGTTTTATCGTTAAGAACGACAACTAAAACAGGTTAGTCCATTTGGTTATTTATTATTTCCATCCCTTCTTTAATTGTTATTATCCCCGCCGTTAACCTTATCTTCAGTTTGGATTTATTCGCTTAAAGTCCGCTTTGCTACTGGAACATAACGACGCATGACAACACAGGTCCCACCTTCAAACTTGCTTCCCCTGAACCCGGAGCAACTGGCGCGTCTACAGGCCGCCACCACTGATTTTTCTCCCACTCAGCTTGCCTGGGTATCGGGCTATTTCTGGGGAATGCTTAACCAGCAGCAGGGTGCTGTGGCGGCGGCTCCGGCAACGGCCGTTGAAATTCCGGCTATCACGCTTATCTCTGCTTCCCAGACGGGCAACGCCCGCCGCGTTGCAGAAGCGCTGCGTGACGATCTGATTGCCGCTCAGCTGAACGTGAACCTGGTGAACGCCGGGGATTATAAATTCAAACAAATCGCGTCAGAAAAACTGCTGGTGGTTGTGGCCTCAACCCAGGGCGAAGGTGAGCCAGCGGAAGAAGCGGTGGCGCTGCATAAGTTCCTGTTCTCGAAGAAAGCGCCAAAACTCGACGGCACCGCCTTTGCGGTGTTTGGTCTTGGCGATACCTCCTACGAATTTTTCTGCCAGTCCGGCAAAGACTTCGACAGCAAGCTGGCGGAGCTGGGCGCTGAACGCCTTCTCGATCGCGTTGACGCGGACGTGGAATACCAGGCCGCCGCCGCCGAGTGGCGCGCGCGCATTGTGGACGTGCTGAAAGCGCGCGTGCCGAAAGAGACCCCGGCGCAGGCGGCGGTGACCGCAGCGGGTGCGGTGAATGACATCCACTCCAGCCCTTACACCAAAGAGGCGCCGCTGACCGCGAGCCTGTCGGTGAACCAGAAAATCACCGGCCGTGATTCTGAAAAAGACGTCCGTCATATCGAAATCGAACTGGGCGACTCCGGGCTGCGCTATCAGCCGGGCGACGCGCTCGGCGTTTGGTATCAGAATGACCCGGCGCTGGTGAAAGAGCTGGTTGAGCTGCTGTGGCTGAAGGGCGACGAGCAGGTTACCGTTGAGGGTAAAACCCTGTCGCTGAGCGACGCGCTGCAATGGCATTTTGAGCTGACCGTTAACACCGCGAACATCGTTGAGAATTACGCCACCCTGACCCGCAGCGAGTCGCTGCTGCCGCTGGTGGGCGATAAGGCGAAACTCCAGCACTACGCCGCGACGACGCCGATTGTCGATATGGTGCGTTTTGCCCCGGCACAGCTTGATGCAGACGCCCTGATCGGCCTGCTGCGTCCGCTGACCCCGCGCCTCTACTCCATCGCCTCCGCGCAGGCCGAGGTGGAGAGCGAAGTCCACGTCACCGTGGGCGTGGTACGTTTTGATATCGAAGGCCGTGCCCGTGCGGGCGGTGCGTCGAGCTTCCTCGCCGACCGCGTGGAAGAAGAGGGCGAAGTGCGCGTCTTTATCGAGCACAACGACAACTTCCGCCTGCCGGCAAACCCGGAAACCCCGGTCATTATGATTGGCCCCGGCACCGGCATCGCCCCGTTCCGCGCCTTTATGCAGCAGCGCGCGGCCGATGAAGCGCCGGGCAAAAACTGGCTGTTTTTCGGCAACCCGCATTTCACCGAAGATTTCCTCTACCAGGTTGAGTGGCAGCGCTACGTCAAAGAGGGCGTGCTGACCCGCATCGATCTGGCCTGGTCCCGCGACCAGAAAGAAAAAGTATACGTACAAGACAAACTGCGCGAACAGGGCGCAGAGCTGTGGCGCTGGATCAATGACGGTGCCCATATTTATGTCTGCGGCGACGCCAATCGCATGGCGAAAGACGTTGAGCAGGCACTGCTGGAAGTGATTGCTGAATTTGGTGGCATGGACACTGAATCGGCGGATGAATTTTTAAGTGAGCTGCGCGTAGAGCGCCGTTATCAGCGAGATGTCTACTAATGAGCGAAAAACATCCTGGCCCACTGGTGGTCGAAGGCAAACTGACTGATGCCGAGCGCATGAAGGTTGAGAGCAACTATCTGCGCGGCACCATAGCCGAAGATTTGAACGACGGTCTGACCGGCGGATTCAACGGCGATAACTTCCTGCTGATCCGCTTCCACGGTATGTACCAGCAGGACGACCGCGATATCCGCGCCGAACGCGCCGAGCAGAAGCTGGAGCCGCGTCACGCGATGCTGCTGCGGTGCCGTCTGCCGGGTGGGGTGATCACCACTACCCAGTGGCAGGCGATCGATAAGTTCGCCCACGACAACACCATTTACGGCAGCATCCGTCTGACCAACCGTCAGACCTTCCAGTTCCACGGCATTCTGAAGAAGAACGTGAAGCCGGTTCACCAGATGCTGCACTCCGTCGGGCTGGACGCGCTGGCGACCGCCAACGACATGAACCGTAACGTGCTCTGTACCTCTAACCCGTACGAATCTCAGCTGCACGCGGAAGCCTACGAATGGGCGAAGAAAATTTCCGAGCACCTGCTGCCGCGCACCCGCGCCTATGCGGAGATTTGGCTGGATCAGGAAAAGGTCGCGACCACCGACGAAGAGCCGATCCTCGGTCAGACCTACCTGCCGCGTAAGTTTAAAACCACGGTGGTGATCCCGCCGCAGAACGATATCGATCTGCACGCGAACGACATGAACTTCGTGGCGATTGCCGAAAACGGCAAGCTGGTGGGCTTTAACCTGCTGGTGGGCGGCGGCCTGTCTATTGAGCACGGCAACAAGAAAACCTACGCCCGCACCGCGAGCGAGTTCGGCTATCTGCCGCTGGAGCACACGCTGGCGGTGGCCGAAGCGGTAGTGACCACTCAGCGCGACTGGGGTAACCGTACCGATCGTAAAAACGCGAAAACCAAATACACCCTTGAGCGCGTGGGCGTGGACACGTTCAAAGAAGAAGTTGAGCGTCGCGCAGGCATCAAGTTCGAACCGATCCGCCCGTATGAGTTCACCGGTCGCGGCGATCGCATCGGCTGGGTGAAGGGCATCGACAATAAATGGCACCTGACGCTGTTTATCGAAAATGGACGAATTCTTGACTATCCGGGCCGTCCGCTGAAAACGGGCCTGCTGGAAATTGCTAAGATCCATAAAGGCGAGTTTCGCATTACCGCGAACCAGAACCTGATTATCGCCGGGGTGCCGGAAAGCCAGAAGGCGAAGATCGAGAAGCTGGCGCGCGACCACGGGTTGATGAATGCGGTGAAGCCGCAGCGTGAAAACTCGATGGCCTGCGTGTCGTTCCCGACCTGTCCGCTGGCGATGGCCGAAGCCGAACGTTTCCTGCCGTCGTTCACCGACAAAGTCGAGGCGATTCTGGAAAAGCACGGTATCCCTGAAGAACATATCGTGATGCGCGTGACCGGCTGTCCGAACGGCTGTGGCCGCGCGATGCTGGCCGAGCTGGGTCTGGTGGGTAAAGCGCCGGGTCGCTATAACGTGCATCTTGGCGGCAACCGCATGGGTACGCGTATTCCGCGTATGTATCGCGAGAACATTACGGAACCGGAAATTCTCGATTCCATTGACGAGCTTGTCGGTCGCTGGGCGAAAGAGCGCGAAGCGGGTGAAGGCTTCGGCGACTTTACGGTGCGTGCGGGCATCATTCGTCCGGTGCTCGATCCCGCGAGGGATTTCTGGGAGTAACCTATCCATTGCCCGGTGGCGCTTCGCTTACCGGGCCTACGGGTTTTGTAGGCCGGGCAAACGCAGCGCCGCCCGGCAAAACAGCCTAACGAGGTATCTATGTCCTTACTCGATCTGAACGCCCTTAACGACCTGCCAAAAGTCGAACGCATTCTGGCACTCGCAGAAACCAACGGCCAGCTTGAAAAGCGGGACGCCGAAGGCCGCGTTGCCTGGGCGCTGGAAAACCTGCCGGGTGAGTATGTGCTCTCGTCGAGTTTCGGTATTCAGGCGGCGGTTAGCCTGCATCTGGTGAATCAGGTCTGTCCGGGCATTCCGGTGATCCTCACCGATACCGGCTATCTGTTTCCGGAAACCTATCGGTTTATCGATGAGCTGACGGACACGCTTAAGCTCAACCTGAAAGTCTACCGCGCGGAACAGAGCGCGGCATGGCAGGAGGCGCGTTACGGCAAGCTGTGGGAGCAGGGCGTTGAGGGCATTGAGAAGTACAATGAGATCAACAAAGTCGAGCCAATGAACCGGGCGCTGAAAGAGCTGAAGGCGCAGACCTGGTTTGCCGGGTTGCGCCGGGATCAGTCCGGAAGCCGGGCGTCATTGCCGGTGCTGGCTGTCCAGCGCGGGGTGTTCAAGGTGCTGCCGATTATCGACTGGGACAACCGGACGGTTTACCAGTACCTGCAAAAGCACGGGCTGAAATACCATCCGCTGTGGGACGAAGGCTATCTGTCGGTTGGGGATACCCACACCACGCGCAAATGGGAGCCGGGCATGGCGGAAGAAGAAACGCGATTCTTCGGGCTCAAGCGCGAGTGCGGGTTGCACGAAGGGTGATCTTTTATCCTCCCTCTCCCCGTGGGAGAGGGTCGGGGTGAGGGCATCATGCCTTACCCGCTTTCGCCAGCTCCTTCACCAGCGGCAGCATCACCTTCACCACGTCGCGGCTGCGGTGCTCAATTCGCTGGGGCAGCGCGCCGTCAATGTGCTGCTGGTTGTCCAGCCGCACGTCATGCCAGCTTGTCCCGTCGGGAAACGCTTTGGATTTCGCCCGCTGCTGATAACCGTCTTTCTTGCCCAGCCCCCAGTTGGTGGCTTCGACATACAGCACCGGAATGCCCGCCTTATCAAACACCTCGCCGTCGTTACAGCAGCCGGTGCCTTTCGGGTAATCCGGGTTGCCGCCAGGATTGCTGGACGCATACACGCCGAGGCTACGCGCAATCGCCAGCGCCCGGTCGCGGGTTAATTTCCGCACGCTGCTCGGCGTGCTCTGTCCGCTATTAAAATAGAGCTTATCGCCGACGATTAAATTATCGAGATTAATCACCAGCAGGGTATTTTTCTTCTCTTCGGCGCTCATGCGTTTAAGGAGATTCTCGGCGCCGAGTTTTCCTTCCTCTTCACCGCTGGTCGCCACAAAGCGAATACCGTATTTCGTCGGAATATTTTTCAACCGCTCGGCCAGCTCAAGCATCACGCCAAGCCCGGCGGCATTATCGTCGATGCCCTGAAGGGTCAGACCACCGAGGTTGTTATCGGTGTCGGTATCGCTCAACGGCGCGAAGGTGTCGAGGTGCGCCATAATAATGATTTGCTCATTCGCTTTACCCTCGTGCGCCGCAATCACGGTGCTGCCGGTCACGTTGTGCCAGTTTTTCGCGTTATTGCGCGAGGTATAAATGTAGCGGCTGTGAAAGGCCCGGATATCGCTCTGGTAGCCCATATCCGCGAACTGCTGACGGACATAGTCGGCGGAGAGCATTTCAGCGGGCGTGCCGGTCATTCGTCCCGGAAAGACCGTCGCAATATGCCGCGCCTGCTCAGAGGCGATTGAACCATAGGGTTGATTTTTTGCCTGAGCCGGAAGGATAAAGCAAACGCCGAGCGCCAGGGCAGCGATACGGTGGCGCGTTGCGGAAAACATAGTGAGTCCTTAAAAACAGAGCAAAATTTTGACTGGCTTAGTATGAAACTGCGATCGCCGTTGCACAATTTGAATTGCGCTTAAATGCCCGAAAATTCGCGTGTTAAGCACTTTTTGATATTAGCTTTTTCAGAGCGTTATTCCATTGAGTAACTACTCATTCCAATTCGTAATTTCATTCGATCTAAACCGCCCCCTATAGTCCCACTATTCCTGGTTGTTAGTGAGTTGTTGCTTGTGGATTATCTGCCCTTATTTGCCGCGCTGAAAGAAAAGCCCGTGCTGGTTGTCGGTACGGGTGAAATCGCCGATCGCAAAATTGCCTTCTTGCATCGTGCTGGCGCGCAGGTGCGGGTCGTGGAAGAGGCGGATTTTGACGAGTCGCAAATCGACAGCGTGGTGCTGGTGATTGCGGCAACCGAAAACCGCGAGCTCAATCGCCGGATATCGGAGGCGGCGCAGGCCCGTTTTCGTCTGGTGAACGTGGTGGATGACCAGCCTTTGTGCTCCTTTATCTTCCCGTCCATCGTCGACCGCTCGCCGCTGCTGGTGGCGATCTCCTCTGGCGGCACCGCTCCGGTACTGGCGCGCGTGCTGCGAGAAAAAATCGAAGCGCTGCTGCCAACCAGCCTCGGACGTCTGGCGGAAACCGCCAGCTACTGGCGCAACCATCTGCAAACCCGCCTCAACAGCGTGATGGAGCGCCGTCGGTTCTGGGAGCGCGTCTTCCGGGGGCGGTTTGCCAGCCTGATACACGCCGGGAATGAGGCCGCTGCGCAAGAGCTGCTGCAAAACGAGCTGGATAACCCGGGAAGCAGCACGGGTGAAATTATTCTGGTGGGCGCCGGGCCGGGCGATGCCGGACTGCTGACATTGCGCGGTCTACAGGTGCTCCAGGATGCGGATGTGGTCTTTTACGATCATCTGGTCACCGACGGCGTGCGCGAGCTCATCCGTCGTGACGCCGAGCAAATCTGCGTCGGCAAACGAGCGGGCGAGCACTCCGTACCGCAGCACGACACCAACCAGATGCTGGTTGCGGCTGCAAAAGCGGGCAAAACCGTGGTGCGGCTCAAGGGCGGCGACCCGTTTATTTTCGGTCGCGGGGGCGAAGAGCTTCAGGCGGCGGCCGAGGCGGGGATCCCGTTCCAGGTCGTGCCGGGCATTACGGCAGCCTCTGCGGTGACGGCCTATGCGGGCATTCCGCTGACCCACCGCGAGTACGCCCAGAGCGTGACCTTCGTGACCGGGCACTACAAGGCCGACAGCACGCCGTTTGACTGGTCGCATCTGGCGCAGAGCCGTCAGACGCTGGCGATCTATATGGGCACCATGAAGGCGGCGGACATCAGCGAACAGCTTATTCAACACGGTCGTGACGCCGCGACGCCGGTGGCCGTGATTTCACGCGGAACGCGCGTCGATCAGCACGTCGCGGTCGGCACGCTTAACGAACTTGCAACCCTGGCGAAAGACGCCCCCATGCCCGCCCTGATCGTGGTGGGGGAAGTGGTGCAGCTGCACAGCACGCTCGCCTGGTTTCAACACACAACAGACGCAGAGGGGTTTGGCTCTTCTGTGGTGACTCTGGCTTAAGGAACGGTTATGGACCAAAAACGACTGACTCACCTGCGGCAACTCGAAGCGGAAAGTATCCATATTATCCGCGAAGTGGCTGCTGAATTTTCTAACCCGGTGATGATGTACTCCATCGGCAAAGATTCCAGCGTGATGCTGCACCTGGCGCGTAAAGCGTTTTACCCGGGCACGCTGCCGTTCCCGCTGCTGCACGTTGATACCGGCTGGAAGTTCCGCGAAATGTACGAATTCCGCGACCGCACGGCGAAAGCCTACGGCTGTGAGCTGCTGGTACATAAAAACCCGGAAGGGGTGGCGATGGGCATTAACCCGTTCGTTCACGGCAGCGCCAAGCACACCGATATCATGAAAACCGAAGGGCTGAAGCAGGCGCTGAACAAATACGGTTTTGACGCGGCGTTCGGCGGCGCGCGCCGTGACGAAGAGAAATCCCGCGCCAAAGAGCGTATCTACTCCTTCCGCGACCGCTTCCACCGCTGGGACCCGAAGAATCAGCGCCCGGAGCTGTGGCACAACTACAACGGCCAGATCAACAAGGGCGAAAGCATCCGCGTCTTCCCGCTCTCCAACTGGACCGAGCTGGATATCTGGCAGTACATCTACCTCGAAAACATCGAGATCGTCCCTCTGTATCTGGCCGCCGAGCGCCCGGTGCTGGAGCGTGACGGCATGCTGATGATGATCGACGACGATCGCATTGATTTGCAGCCAGGCGAAGTGATCAAAAAACAGATGGTGCGTTTCCGTACCCTGGGCTGCTGGCCGCTGACCGGCGCGGTGGAGTCCAACGCGCAGACGCTGCCGGAGATCATCGAAGAGATGCTGGTGTCCACCACCAGCGAGCGACAGGGCCGCGTGATTGACCGCGACCAGGCAGGCTCAATGGAGCTGAAGAAACGTCAGGGTTATTTCTAAGGAGCCGCCATGAATACCACTATTGCTCAACAAATTGCGGATGAAGGCGGCGTTGAAGCCTATCTCCACGCGCAACAGCACAAAAGCCTGCTGCGTTTTCTGACCTGCGGCAGCGTGGACGACGGGAAAAGCACCCTGATTGGTCGTCTGCTGCACGACACGCGCCAGATTTACGAAGACCAGCTCTCTTCGCTGCACAACGACAGCAAACGTCACGGCACTCAGGGCGAAAAGCTCGACCTGGCGCTGCTGGTGGATGGCCTTCAGGCCGAGCGCGAGCAGGGCATCACCATTGACGTGGCGTACCGCTATTTCTCGACCGAGAAGCGCAAGTTTATTATCGCCGACACCCCGGGGCACGAGCAGTACACCCGCAACATGGCGACCGGCGCCTCGACCTGCGAGCTGGCGATCCTGCTGATGGACGCCCGTAAAGGCGTGCTCGATCAAACCCGCCGTCACAGCTTTATCTCCACGCTGCTGGGGATCAAACATCTGGTGGTGGCGGTCAACAAAATGGACCTGGTGAACTTCAGCGAAGAGAAATTCGAGGAGATCCGCCAGAGCTACCTGACCTTTGCCGAGCAGCTGCCGGGCAACCTGGACATCCGCTTCGTGCCGCTGTCCGCGCTGGAAGGGGACAACGTGGCTTCCCAGAGCGCCAACATGCCGTGGTACAGCGGCCCGACGCTGCTGGAAGTGCTGGAAACCGTGCAAATTCAGCGCGTGGTTGACACCCAGCCGATGCGCTTCCCGGTGCAGTACGTGAACCGCCCGAACCTCGACTTCCGCGGCTTTTCCGGCACGCTCGCGTCAGGCTCCGTGAAGGTCGGGCAGCGCGTGAAAGTGCTGCCGTCCGGCGTGGAGTCGGCCATTGCGCGTATCGTCACCTTTGACGGCGACCTGCAAGAAGCGGGCGCAGGCGAAGCGGTGACGCTGGTGCTGAAAGACGAAATTGATATCAGCCGTGGCGATCTGCTGGTGGATGCCGGTGAAACGCTGGCCGCCGTTCAGGGCGCGGCCGTGGACGTGGTGTGGATGGCGGAACAGCCGCTGACCGCAGGCCAGAGCTACGACATCAAAATCGCGGGCAAGAAAACCCGCGCCCGCGTGGACGGCATTCAGTTCCAGGTGGACATCAACAACCTGACCCAGCGCGACGTGAGCGAACTGCCGCTTAACGGCATCGGGCTGGTGGATTTAACCTTCGACGAACCGCTGGTGCTGGACGAATACCAGCAGAACCCGGTAACGGGCGGGCTGATCTTCATCGATCGGCTGACCAACGTGACCGTCGGCGCAGGCATGGTACGCGAACCTAACGCGCAGGCGGCGGTGAAGTCAGAGTTTAGCGACTTTGAGCTGGAGCTGAACGCGCTGGTTCGTAAGCACTTCCCGCACTGGGGCGCGCGCGATCTGCTGGGAGGCAAGTAATGGCCGCCCATGATGAGAACGTCGTCTGGCATCCTCATCCGGTCACCGTCGCCCAGCGCGAACAGCTCCACGGTCACCGTGGGGTTGTGCTGTGGTTTACCGGGCTGTCCGGCTCGGGTAAATCCACGGTCGCGGGCGCGCTGGAAGAGGCGTTGCATCAGCAGGGCGTAAGCACCTACCTGCTGGATGGCGACAACGTGCGCCACGGCCTGTGCAGCGACCTGGGGTTTAGCGACGACGATCGCAAAGAGAACATCCGTCGGGTGGGCGAGGTCGCCAGCCTGATGGCGGACGCCGGGCTGGTGGTGCTGACCGCGTTTATCTCGCCGCACCGCGCCGAGCGTCAGACGGTGCGCGAGCGCGTGGGTGAGGATCGGTTTATCGAGGTGTTTGTCGATACGCCGCTTGCGATCTGCGAAGCGCGCGATCCGAAAGGGTTGTACAAAAAAGCGCGGGCGGGGGAGCTTAAAAACTTCACCGGTATTGACGCGGTCTACGAAGCGCCGGAATCCCCTGAAATCCACCTGGAAGGTCAACAATTGGTAACAAATTTAGTAAGCCAATTATTAGACCTGCTCAGACGGGACGATATTATCAGATCCTGAGACAACATCGTTCGGGGCACACTCCCGGGCGATGCGTCATGGTCACAGGATTAGCTATGCGTAACAGTGAGAACTACATAATCACCGGATCGGAGACATTGCCGACCGATGACGAAACGACCTGGTCACTTTCCGGGGCCATTGTCGGCTTCGTATCCTGGTTGCTGGCGCTTGGCATCCCGTTTTTGATCTACGGCGGCAACACGCTGTTCTTCTTCCTCTACACCTGGCCTTTCTTCCTGGCGCTAATGCCCGTGGCGGTGGTGATCGGCATTGCGCTGCATTCCCTGCTCAACGGCAAACTCCTTTACAGCGCCGTCGTCACGATTGTGACGGTGGTCGTGATGTTTGGTCTGTTATTTTTGTGGCTCATGGGCTAACTTCAGCCATAATTCAAACCGTAACCAACTGTGTGACGATATTGTGCAGGGCGATTCTGCGGAAAAAATGTGGTACATTTGCCCGCGATGTTGCGGCATCTCTGTAACCCCGGCGAAGCGTCCCGGGGAACGTTATGGAATGATGATGCCGTTTTTCAGGGGGCAGGATGGGTAAATTAACGCTGCTGTTGCTGGCTTTGCTGGTCTGGCTGCAATATTCGCTGTGGTTCGGTAAAAACGGCCTGCACGACTATAGCCGGGTGAGCGATGACGTCGCGGCTCAGCAGGCAACAAACGCCAAACTTAAAGCGCGAAACGATCAACTCTTTGCTGAAATTGATGACCTCAATGGCGGGCAAGAGGCGATTGAGGAACGCGCACGTAACGAACTCAGTATGACTAAGCCGGGCGAAACTTTTTATCGTCTGGTTCCGGATGCGTCTAAACGCAATCAGGGCTCAGCACAAAACAATCGATAATCAGGCCCAGGATTACGACATGGCAGTGACTTTTTCGGACGTATGTGCCGTGGTGCCCGCCGCAGGTTTCGGGCGGCGCATGCAGACAGAATGTCCAAAGCAGTACCTCTCTATCGGCGATAAAACGATCCTTGAGCACTCCGTGGCGGCGCTGCTGGCGCATCCACGGGTGACGCGCGTCGTGATCGCCATCAGCCCGGGCGACGTTCGCTTTGCCGAACTCCAGCTGGCAAATCATCCCCAGATAACCGTTGTTGATGGCGGTGCCGAGCGCGCCGACTCCGTGCTGGCGGGCATTCATGCCGCCGGTGACGCGTCGTGGGTGCTGGTTCACGACGCGGCGCGTCCGTGCCTGCATCAGGACGATCTCGCGCGGCTGCTAGCCATCAGTGAAACGAGCCGCGTGGGCGGCATTCTCGCCGCGCCGGTGCGTGACACCATGAAACGCGCCGAGCCGGGCAAACAGGCTATCGCCCATACCGTTGAGCGCGTCGATTTATGGCACGCACTGACGCCGCAATTTTTCCCACGCGAATTACTCCACGACTGCCTGACGCGCGCGCTAAAAGAGGGGGCCACCATTACCGATGAGGCCTCGGCGCTGGAGTATTGCGGATTCCACCCTGAGCTGATTGAAGGACGCGCTGATAATATAAAAGTGACGCGTCCCGAAGATTTACAGCTGGCAGAATTTTATCTTACCCGTTCGACCCATCAGGAGAAGGCATAATGCGAATTGGACACGGTTTTGACGTACACGCCTTTGGCGGAGAAGGCCCAATTATCATTGGCGGCGTACGTATTCCCTATGAAAAAGGGCTGCTGGCCCATTCTGATGGCGACGTGGCGCTTCATGCCCTGACCGATGCGCTGCTCGGCGCGGCCGCGCTGGGTGATATCGGCAAGCTGTTCCCGGACACCGATCCGGCGTTTAAAGGGGCAGACAGCCGCGCGCTGCTGCGTGAAGCCTGGCGCCGCATTCAGGCTAAAGGCTACACCCTGGGCAACGTCGATGTGACGATCATCGCGCAGGCGCCGAAGATGCTGCCGCATATCCCGCAGATGCGCGTCTTTATTGCTGAAGACCTGGGCTGCCATATGGACGACGTTAACGTTAAAGCTACCACCACCGAGAAGCTCGGCTTTACCGGTCGCGGTGAGGGCATCGCCTGTGAAGCCGTGGCGCTTCTGGTGAAGGCGGCACAATGACCGATTTCGATAACCTGACGTATCTGCACGGCAAACCCGAGGGGCACGGGCTGCTGAAAGCCAACCCGGAAGATTTCGTCGTGGTGGAAGATTTAGGCTTCGCGCCGGATGGGGAAGGCGAACACATTCTGGTTCGAATTCTGAAAAATGGCTGCAATACGCGATTTGTCGCTGACGCGCTGGCGAAATTCCTTAAAATCCACGCCCGCGAAGTGAGCTTTGCCGGGCAAAAAGATAAACACGCGGTCACCGAACAGTGGCTCTGCGCCCGCGTGCCGGGCAACCAGATGCCTGATTTAAGCAAGTTTGAGCTGGAAGGCTGTAAAGTGCTGGAGTACGCCCGCCACAAGCGCAAGCTGCGCCTGGGCGCGCTGAAGGGCAACGACTTCACGCTGGTGCTGCGCGAAGTGACGAACCGCGACGATGTGGAAAAACGGCTGACTGCGATTAACGAGCAGGGCGTACCGAACTACTTCGGCGCACAGCGTTTTGGCATCGGCGGCAGCAACCTACAGGGCGCGCTGCGCTGGGCGCAAAGCGACGCCCCGGTTCGCGACCGCAATAAACGCAGTTTTTGGTTGTCGGCGGCCCGCAGTGCGTTGTTTAATCAGATTGTGAGCGAACGGCTGAAAAAACCGGACGCGAATCAAGTTGTTGTCGGCGATGCGCTACAATTAGCGGGACGCGGGAGCTGGTTTGTCGCCAGCGCGGAAGAAATGGCCGATGCCCAGGCGCGCGTTGACGCGAAGGCGCTAATGATCACCGCGCCGCTGCCCGGTACGGGCGACTGGGGCACGCAGGGCGATGCGCTGGCCGCTGAGCAGGCCGCCGTTGCGGATGCCACAGAATTACAATCACTGCTGGTGCGGGAAAAGGTCGAAGCGGCACGCCGAGCGATGCTGCTCTACCCGCAACAGTTGAGCTGGAACTGGTGGGATGACGTAACCGTCGAGTTACGCTTCTGGCTGCCGGCAGGTAGCTTTGCCACCAGTGTTGTCAGGGAACTAATCAACACGTCGGGTGATTATGCGAATATTGCTGAGTAACGATGATGGGATCCACGCCCCAGGCATTCAGACGCTGGCGAAAGCCCTGCGCGAGTTTGCCGAGGTGCAGGTGGTGGCTCCCGATCGTAACCGCAGCGGGGCGTCTAACTCATTGACGCTGGAGTCGTCGCTTCGCACCTTTACCTTTGAGAATGGCGACATTGCTGTCCAGATGGGCACGCCGACCGACTGCGTGTTTTTGGGTGTGAACGCGCTGATGCGTCCGCGCCCGGATATCGTGGTCTCAGGCATCAACGCGGGGCCAAATCTGGGCGATGACGTTATCTACTCCGGTACGGTAGCGGCCGCAATGGAGGGGCGCCATCTCGGGTTCCCGGCGCTGGCGGTCTCGTTAAACGGCCATCAGCACTACGACACCGCGGCGGCGGTCGCCTGCTCTATCTTGCGCGCCCTCAACCGCGAACCGCTGCGCACCGGCCGTATCCTCAATATCAACGTTCCTGATTTGCCGCTTGATGAGATTAAAGGCATTCGCGTCACCCGTTGCGGAAGCCGACACCCGGCGGACAAGGTTATCCCGCAGGAGGATCCGCGCGGCAATACCCTTTATTGGATTGGCCCGCCTGGCGATAAGCACGATGCCGGGCCGGATACCGACTTTGCGGCGGTGGATGAAGGCTATGTTTCCGTCACCCCACTGCACGTGGATTTAACCGCTTATAGCGCGCATGATGTGGTGTCGGGCTGGTTGGATCGCGCTGGGGTGAACACTCAATGGTAAGCAAACGTGTACAAACTCTTCTGGAACAATTACGCACTCAGGGAATTACCGATGAGAATGTGCTGAACGCGCTTGCTCAGGTTCCCCGCGAGAAATTTGTAGATGAGGCGTTTGAACACAAAGCGTGGGAAAACGTGGCCTTGCCGATAGGCCAGGGCCAGACCATTTCGCAGCCTTATATGGTGGCGCGCATGACGGAACTGCTGGAGTTAACGCCAGAGTCCCGCGTGCTGGAGATTGGCACCGGATCGGGGTATCAAACCGCCATCCTGGCCCATCTGGTTCACCATGTCTGCTCCGTGGAGCGGATCAAAGGGTTGCAGTGGCAGGCGCGACGTCGCCTGAAACAACTTGATTTACATAATGTTTCGACACGTCATGGTGATGGGTGGCAGGGTTGGCAGGCTCGCGCCCCGTTCGACGCCATCATCGTGACGGCTGCACCGCTGGAGATCCCGACTGCGCTTTTATCGCAGCTGGATGAAGGCGGCATTCTTGTCTTGCCCGTGGGCGATGAACACCAGCTGTTAAAGCGGGTTCGTCGGCGTGGCGGCGAGTTCATCATCGATACTGTGGAAGCCGTGCGCTTCGTGCCTCTCGTTAAAGGAGAGCTGGCCTGAGACTCGGAATTTTCCAGGGTTAATCAGCCAAATTGAGCGTATGGTGTGGCGCAAATGGTTCGTGCCATCACAGATATTTTAAGTCACTGGTAGTTATCACATTCCTGGGGGATAAATGAGCGCGGGAAGCCCAACATTCACCATCAGCCGTGTTGCCGCAGCAACACTGGTTTCGCTTTGGCTGGCAGGCTGTACAAGTTCTAATAACGCACCAGCACCCGTCAGTTCTGTGGGCGGGAACAGCGGCTCGGGAAGTTCGTCCGGCGGAATGCTGATTACCCCTCCACCGAAAATGGGCACCGCTCCGGCGCAGCAAACTCCGCAGATCCAGCCAGTGCAGCAGCCTGTTATACAGCCAACACAGGTTCAGGCAGTTGAACAGCCTGTTCAGACTGAAAATGGCCGCATAGTATATAACCGCAAGTATGGGAACATTCCGAAAGGTAGCTATACCGGCGGCAGCACGTACACGGTTAAACGTGGCGATACCTTGTTCTATATCGCGTGGATCACCGGGAACGATTTCCGCGATCTGGCCCAGCGAAATAACGTCCAGGCCCCGTACGGACTGGAAGTCGGCCAAACGCTCCAGGTGGGCAACGCGACGGGTACGCCGCTCACGCCTGGCAACACCGTTTCGGCGGCCGACGTGACCGCGCAAAATAACAGCGTGAAACCTGCACAAAAATCAACCACGGTGGTTGCTTCACAACCGGTAATTACGTATTCTGAGGATTCAGGTGATCAGAGTGCTAACAAAATGTTGCCGAATAATAAAGGTACTGCGACTGTTGTCACAGCACCGGTTACGGCACCTGTGGTTAGCTCTTCACAACCGGCTGCAAGCAGTCAGACCTCCAGCGCAGCAATTTCTGCGTGGCGCTGGCCAACTGACGGCAAGATTATCGAGAACTTCTCTCCTGGTGAAGGTGGGAACAAAGGGATCGATATCGCAGGGAGTAAGGGACAGGCTATCATCGCGACCGCAGACGGACGCGTTGTGTATGCCGGTAACGCTCTGCGCGGTTACGGTAATCTCATTATCATCAAACATAACGATGATTACCTGAGTGCCTACGCCCATAACGACACAATGCTGGTCCGGGAACAACAAGAAGTTAAGGCGGGGCAAAAAATAGCTACCATGGGTAGCACCGGAACCAGTTCTACACGCTTGCATTTTGAAATTCGTTACAAGGGGAAATCCGTAAACCCGCTGCAATATTTACCGCAGCGATAATTTGACGGGACATACCACTTCAGGGTGTCTCGTTCAGGGATCACGGGTAGGAGCCACCTTTATGAGTCAGAATACGCTGAAAGTTCATGATTTAAATGAAGACGCGGAATTTGATGAGAACGGAGCAGAGGCTTTTGACGAAAAAGCCTTAGTAGAAGAGGAACCCAGTGATAACGATTTAGCTGAAGAAGAGCTGTTATCGCAGGGCGCCACACAGCGTGTACTGGACGCGACTCAGCTTTACCTTGGGGAGATTGGTTATTCTCCACTGTTAACGGCCGAAGAAGAAGTCTATTTCGCACGTCGTGCTTTGCGTGGTGATGTTGCCTCGCGCCGTCGCATGATTGAAAGTAACTTGCGTCTGGTCGTGAAAATTGCCCGTCGATACGGCAATCGTGGTCTGGCTCTGCTGGACCTGATTGAAGAGGGCAACTTAGGTCTCATCCGCGCAGTTGAGAAGTTTGACCCGGAACGCGGGTTCCGTTTCTCAACTTACGCTACCTGGTGGATTCGTCAGACCATCGAACGGGCAATTATGAACCAAACCCGTACGATTCGACTGCCGATTCACATCGTCAAAGAGTTGAACGTCTATCTGCGCACCGCGCGTGAGTTGTCCCATAAACTGGACCACGAACCTAGCGCTGAAGAGATTGCCGAACAGCTTGATAAACCTGTTGATGACGTCAGCCGTATGCTGCGTCTTAACGAGCGCATTACCTCCGTTGACACCCCTCTGGGTGGCGACTCCGAAAAAGCGCTGCTGGACATCCTGGCCGATGAAAAAGACAACGGCCCGGAAGACACCACGCAGGACGATGACATGAAACAGAGCATCGTCAAATGGCTGTTCGAACTGAACGCCAAACAGCGTGAAGTGCTGGCACGTCGTTTCGGTTTACTGGGGTATGAAGCTGCGACACTGGAAGATGTTGGCCGTGAAATCGGTCTGACTCGTGAACGTGTTCGCCAGATTCAGGTAGAAGGTCTGCGTCGCCTGCGTGAAATCTTGCAGGGTCAAGGGCTGAATATCGAAGCGCTGTTCCGCGAGTAAGCACCCTTTCGTCAAAAAAAGGCCAGTCGTGAGACTGGCCTTTTTCTTTTGCCTTACGGCTGCGCCGTTTCGTGCAGCAGACGCCAGGTGATATTGCCGCCTTCCTGATTAAGCACCGCCGTTGACCAGCGAACGTTCACGGGATGATCCGGGCGCGTTTGCGTTTCACGGTAGTGAAGCACGGCGCCGTCTTCCCAGCTTTGCAGCGTCGTTAACGCATCAATGGTGATTTTCAGACCGGGCCGGCTTGCACGCTGTGCGTTCAAAAAACTGACCAGCGCGTTGTGATCCAGGTGCGCTCCGGACGGGGGAACCATCAGAAAATCTGGCTGGAAACGGGCGAGCAGGGCGTTCACGTCGCCTTCGCCCGCGCCTAACCAGTTTTCGAGCGCAACGTGGACATCGATAATCTCGTGTTCAAAATGCGTCATGATTTCTCCTGTTGCAGCTGCGTAAGCACCTGCCTGTTGTTAAGACGAAAAACAGAAATGACGGGCAGCAGGGTCATCGCCGCTGCAAAAATAAACGTCCCGTGCCACGCGGCGAGCGGCGTCATAACTCGCTGCACGCCGTCCAGAACCTGCGCCAGCAGGAACGCGCCCGCAAAAAAACTCAGCTGACGATTAAGATTCCACAAGGCGCTGGCGTCTGCCAACTCTTCCTGACGCGTGGTCAAAAATGCGCTGCTCTGTGCCGTACTGCTGCACAGGCTGCCTCCTGCGCCCATTAACGTAAACGCCACGCCGGGAAGCAGAACGCTCGTTGTGGGACTGACGTACAGCAAGAGCAGAATACCGATTGCCTGAAGAAGGCAACCCGCCACGACAAGCGGCACCGGGCCGATGCGGTTAAAAAGGCGGCCCGTGGCGGTGATGGCGATAAACGATGCCAGAGACCACGGCAGCATAAGCATTCCCGTCGCGGATGGGGTCATCCTGGCGACGCTCTGAAGAAAAAACATGCCCGTGACGTTCATTCCGATAAATATGCCGGGCACGCACAGATAGACCAGCATTGAAAAGCGCAGAAGCGGATCGGTGAGTAGCCGCAGGTTTAACAGTCTGCGCGATGCCGCTGGAGGGATCTCATGTTTGAGCCACAGACAGGCCAGAACGAAGGTCGCGGCGGCGACGGGCAGCGTGGCAAAAAATATCCATCGCCAGCTTAGCGCCTGCACCAGCACGCCCCCCAGCGCAGGCGAGCACGCCGGAGCAAGCAGCGCAACCAGCATCACCGCAGAAGAGAGTCTGACGCGTTCATGAGGCTTAAACTGCTGCCATGTCAGCGCCTGACCCACCGGGATCAGCAGCCCGCCCCCCATGCCCTGCAACACGCGCCAGAGGATCACACCTTCCAGCGACGCGGATAAGCCCGCAGCGGCGGAGGCGATGCTAAAGAGAAAGAGCGAGAAAAGAATAATGCGCTTAGATCCCATGCGGCGCGTCAGCGCGCTGCTAAACGGAATGACGATCGTCAGACCGACAATGTAGCCGTTACTGACCCAAGACAGCGCCGAAGGGGGGGTGTTAAAGGTCTGCGCCATCGCCGGAAAGGCAACGCTTGCGATAAACATATTAATCAAATCAAGAAAAAAGCCGAGCAGATAAACGACGGCGACTTTGCTGCGATACGTCATGGTGGATCCTCCGGTGAGGTGGCGTATCGTAGCGGCTTGTTTCGAACGGATAAACGCGACAATGTGCGATACAATGTCAAAATTATTTTGACATTAATAAGGGCAGCCAGTGCTGAATTTACAGCGTACCGCCATGTTTGTTGCGGTAGCGGATACGGGAAGTTTTACCGCCGCCGCAGAGGCGATGGGGCTGACAAAGGCGGTGGTCAGCTTCAACGTTCGTCAGCTTGAGGATGAACTCGGGGTCACGCTGCTGCTGCGCTCCACCCGCAGTCTGATCCTGACCGAGGCGGGGGCGCTGTTCCATCAGCGAAGCGTGGCGCTTTTGAGTGAGGCTGAACGATTGCAGGATGATGTCCGTGCGGATCACGCCGGACTTAGCGGGGAATTGCGGATCACCACCACGCCGGAGTACGGTTCGCAGGTTGTGGTTCCGCTGCTGGCCGAGTTTAGCCAGCAGCATCCCGATCTTCGCGTGCGCCATGCGTCATCGTCTTTACATGCCGATTTGATCTCCGAGCGTTTCGACGTCGCTATCCGGCTGGGGACGCTCGCCGATTCACGCTACCACGCGGCATTCATTTCGCACTTTGCCATTCTGCCCGTCGCCGCGCCCGCGTGGCTTGCGGGCCATCCGGTTGGATCGCTGGCGCAGCTGGCACAGGCGGACTGGATCATCCATGAGCGCTTGCCTTCACCGCTGCGCTGGCAGGTGAAAGACGCCGAGGGAAATCAGGTCTCTTTTGAAATCAAAAAAGCACCGCGTCTGTATGCCGACGGCGCGCAGGCGCTGATGGCGTTCGCCCGTGCCGGAGGAGGGGTGGCGCTGCTGCCTGAATGGCTGGTGCGACCTGCGCTTGATGCAGGAGAGCTGGTAGCGCTTTTACCGGAGTACGCGTTTGCAGAGCAGGGCATTTATGCCGTATATCCGGATGCCCTGCACGTGCCCGCGAAGGTGCGGACGTTTATCGATTTTATGCGCGCCAGGATTAGCTAGTCGTGCATCATCTTTTTGATCAGGACAGAAAATTGTTCCCGTTCTGCCTTGCTAAGACGCCCTAAAAACGCCTCATCGACGCCATTCCCAATCGGTTTACAGCTTTCAAGCAGCGCTTCACCTTCCGGGGTTAAAAAGACAAACCGGCGGCGCTTATCCGCAGGATCGTGCTCGCGCTTTACCAGCCCGCGTGATTCCATCCGGCTCAGCATCTCTGCCAGCGTGGCTTTAGTGCTGACCGCCACTTCCGTCAGGGCCACCTGCTCGATGCCCGGATTTTCGGCAACCGAGCGCATCACCGCGTACTGCGGTTTCGTCAGTTCCGGCAACGCCTGCTGCCACTGGGCGGTATGCTGTTGAAAAAGCTGACGCAACAGGTGGAACGCCTCGTGTCTCAGTTCCATGAACTCTCCGGCCTAAAAATGATGTCTCTATGATAGCCGTTATCGCCGGGGATTTTAACGCGGCGGGTTTTGACAATTAGTGTGATCGTGCACGAACGATCTTGCCAGCATCCGGATCCGGGAGTAGTTTACTTAATATGTTCGTATACGAACGATAATTGAGGTGCTGAATGAGATTGATTGTGGGGATGACGGGGGCGACTGGCGCACCGCTAGGTGTGGCGTTACTACAGGCGCTGCGCGATATGCCGGAGGTGGAAACGCATCTGGTGATGTCGAAATGGGCGAAAACCACCATTGAGCTGGAAACGCCCTGGACGGTGCAGGATGTCGCTGCGCTCGCGGATGTCGTCCACAGCCCGGCGGATCAGGCCGCCACTATCTCGTCCGGCTCGTTTCGCACCGACGGCATGATTGTTATCCCATGCAGCATGAAAACGCTGGCGGGGATCCGCGCGGGCTATGCCGAAGGGCTGGTGGGCCGCGCGGCTGACGTGGTGCTGAAAGAGGGGCGCAAGCTGGTGCTCGTGCCGCGCGAAACCCCGCTCAGCACCATCCATCTGGAGAACATGCTTGCGCTTTCCCGCCTGGGCGTGGCGATGGTGCCGCCGATGCCTGCGTATTACAACCACCCGCAAACCGCTGATGACATCACCCAACATATCGTGACCCGCGTGCTCGACCAGTTCGGTCTGGAGCATAAAAAAGCGCGTCGCTGGAACGGTTTGCAGGCGGCGAAACATTTTTCACAGGAGAAAAAAGATGGCATTTGATGATTTGAGAAGCTTCTTACAGGCGCTCGATGAGCAAGGGCAACTGCTGAAAATTGACGAAGAGGTCAACGCCGAGCCGGATCTGGCGGCAGCGGCTAACGCCACCGGGCGAATTGGCGACGGCGCGCCCGCGCTGTGGTTCGATAATATTCGCGGCTTTACCGACGCCCGCGTGGTGATGAACACCATCGGCTCGTGGCAAAACCACGCGATTTCGCTGGGGCTGCCAGCCAATACGCCGGTGAAGGGCCAGATTGACGAGTTTATCCGCCGCTGGGACAAATTCCCTGTTGCACCTGAACGTCGCGCGAACCCGGCTTGGGCCGAAAATACCGTCGACGGAGAAGACATTAACCTGTTCGACATCCTGCCGCTGTTTCGACTCAACGACGGCGACGGCGGTTTTTACCTCGATAAAGCCTGCGTGGTGTCCCGCGATCCGCTCGACCCGGACCACTTCGGTAAGCAGAACGTCGGCATCTACCGCATGGAGGTGAAGGGCAAACGTAAGCTGGGGCTGCAACCCGTGCCGATGCACGATATTGCGCTGCACCTGCATAAAGCGGAAGAGCGGGGCGAAGATCTGCCGATTGCGATCACCCTGGGTAACGATCCGATCATTACGCTGATGGGCGCCACGCCGCTGAAATACGATCAGTCCGAATACGAGATGGCCGGCGCGCTGCGCGAGAGCCCGTATCCGATTGCCACCGCGCCGCTGACCGGTTTCGATGTGCCCTGGGGCTCGGAAGTGATCCTCGAAGGGGTGATTGAAGGACGCAAGCGCGAAATCGAAGGGCCGTTCGGCGAGTTTACCGGCCACTACTCGGGCGGGCGTAACATGACCGTGGTGCGTATCGATAAAGTCTCTTACCGCACCAAACCCATTTTCGAATCCCTCTATCTGGGGATGCCGTGGACGGAAATTGACTATCTGATGGGGCCTGCGACCTGCGTGCCGCTGTATCAGCAGCTTAAGGCCGAGTTCCCGGAAGTGCAGGCGGTGAACGCGATGTACACCCACGGTCTGCTGGCGATTATCTCCACCAAAAAACGCTACGGCGGCTTTGCCCGCGCGGTCGGTTTACGCGCCATGACCACACCGCACGGTCTGGGCTACGTGAAGATGGTCATTATGGTGGATGAAGACGTTGACCCGTTCAACCTGCCGCAGGTGATGTGGGCGCTGTCCTCGAAAGTGAACCCGGCGGGCGATCTGGTGCAGCTACCGAACATGTCGGTGCTGGAGCTTGATCCGGGTTCCAGCCCGGCAGGGATCACCGACAAGCTGATCATCGATGCTACCACCCCTGTCGCGCCGGACAACCGGGGCCACTATAGCCAGCCGGTACAGGATCTGCCTGAAACCAAGGCCTGGGCTGAAAAACTGACCGCCATGCTGGCCGCACGTAAATAAGGAGGGGATTATGATTTGTCCACGTTGTGCCGATGAGCATATTGAAGTGATGGCGACATCACCGGTGAAAGGTGTCTGGACCGTGTATCAGTGCCAGCACTGCCTGTATACCTGGCGCGATACCGAACCGCTGCGCCGTACCAGCCGCGAGCATTATCCCGAAGCGTTTCGCATGACGCAGAAGGATATTGATGATGCGCCGCAGGTACCAACGATCCCGCCATTGCTTTAAAAAAAGCCCGGTGGCGCTGCGCTTACCGGGCCTACGGGTTTTGTAGGTCGGGTAAGGCGAAGCCGCCACCCGACAAAACAGACCGCAGAAAACTAAACCAGACTCTTCAACCGGTAAATCCACTCCAGCGCCTGACGTGGCGTCAGCGAATCCGGGTCGAGATTTTCCAGTGCTTCAACCGCAGGCGACGTCTCTTCCGCAGGCATCAGCAGCGACATCTGCGTGCCGTCGACCTGGGTTGCCGCAGCGTTTGGCGACAAGCTTTCCAGCTCGCGCAGCTTTTGACGCGCGCGTTTAATCACCTCTTTTGGCACGCCCGCCAGCGCGGCGACCGCCAGTCCATAGCTCTTGCTTGCCGCACCTTCCTGCACCGTATGCATAAAGGCGATGGTATCGCCGTGCTCCAGCGCGTCGAGGTGGACGTTTGCCACGCCTTCCATTTTCTCCGGCAGCTGCGTCAGCTCGAAATAGTGCGTGGCAAACAGCGTCATCGCCTTGATTTTATTAGCCAGATTCTCAGCGCAGGCCCACGCCAGCGACAGACCGTCGTAGGTGGAGGTTCCGCGTCCAACTTCGTCCATCAGCACCAGGCTGTGTTCGGTGGCGTTATGCAGAATATTGGCGGTTTCGGTCATTTCCACCATGAAGGTTGAACGCCCGCTGGCCAGATCATCCGCCGCGCCCACGCGGGTGAAGATGCGGTCGATAGGGCCAATCTCTACCTTTTGCGCGGGCACGTAGCTGCCGATATAGGCCAGCAGCGCGATAAGCGCGGTCTGGCGCATATAGGTACTTTTACCGCCCATGTTCGGGCCGGTAATGATCAGCATTCTTCTCTGCGGCGACAGGCTCAGCGGGTTGGCGATAAACGGTTCGTTCAGCACCTGCTCCACCACCGGATGGCGGCCTTCGGTAATGCGAATGCCGGGCTTGTCGGTAAAGGTCGGACAGGTGTAGTTCAGGGCGTCAGCACGTTCCGCGAGGTTCACCAGCACGTCCAGCTCCGCCAGCGCGCTGGCGCTTGATTGCAGATCGGCAAGATGCGGCATCAGCATGTCGAACAGCTCGTCATACAGCTGTTTTTCCAGCGCCAGCGCTTTGCCTTTCGAGGTCAGAACTTTGTCTTCGTACTCTTTCAGCTCAGGAATGATGTAGCGCTCGGCGTTTTTCAGCGTCTGACGGCGCACGTAGTGGATAGGCGCCAGATGGCTCTGCCCACGGCTGATCTGAATGTAGTACCCGTGAACCGCGTTGTAGCCCACTTTCAGGGTGTCGAGACCCAGGCGCTCACGCTCGCGGATCTCCAGCTTGTCGAGGTAGTCCGTTGCGCCATCGGCCAGCGCACGCCACTCGTCCAGCTCTTCGTTATAGCCCGGGGCAATGACGCCCCCATCGCGCACCAGAACCGGTGGGGCGTCGATGATGGCGCGCTCAAGCAGCTCGCGCAGTTCGCTAAACTCGCCCATGGTGTCGCGCAGCTTCTGCACCGGTGCGCTGTCAACGTCGGCTAGCTGAGCGCGCAGTTCAGGAAGCTGCTGGAAGGCATGACGCATCCGGGCGAGGTCGCGGGGGCGCGCGGTACGCAGCGCCAGACGCGCCAGGATACGCTCCAGATCGCCCACCTGACGCAGCACCGGTTGCAGCTCCGTGGAGCGGTCCTGCAAGGCGGCGATCGTCTGCTGGCGGCTGATTAGCGTTTCGGTATTACGAATCGGCATGTGCAGCCAGCGCTTGAGCATACGGCTGCCCATCGGCGTTACGGTGCTGTCGAGTACGGAGGCGAGGGTATTTTCCACGCCGCCCGCCAGATTCAGGGTGATCTCCAGGTTACGGCGGGTGGCGGCATCCATAATGATGCTGTCCTGCTGGCGCTCCATGGTGATGGAACGGATGTGCGGCAGGGACGTGCGCTGAGTGTCTTTCACGTATTGCAGCAGACAACCGGCGGCGCACAGGCCGCGCGAGGCGTTTTCCACGCCAAACCCAATCAGGTCGCGCGTGCCGAATTGCAGATTCAACTGCTGGCGCGCGGTATCAATTTCAAACTCCCACAGCGGACGACGGCGCAGGCCGCGACGGCCTTCAATCAGCGAGGTTTCGGCAAAATCTTCGGCGTATAGCAGCTCGGCCGGGTTAGTGCGTTGCAGCTCGGCGGCCATGGTTTCGCGATCGGCCGGTTCGCTCAGGCGAAAACGCCCGGAGCTGATATCCAGCGTGGCGTAACCAAAGCCCTTGCTGTCCTGCCAGAGGGCGGCCAGCAGGTTATCCTGGCGCTCCTGCAACAGGGCTTCATCACTGATGGTGCCGGGCGTCACGATGCGCACCACTTTGCGCTCCACCGGGCCTTTCGAGGTCGCCGGATCGCCAATCTGCTCGCAAATCGCCACGGATTCGCCCTGATTGACCAGCTTCGCCAGGTAGTTTTCTACCGCGTGATGCGGAATGCCCGCCATCGGGATCGGCTCGCCCGCAGAGGCACCGCGTTTGGTCAGGGAGATGTCGAGCAGCTGCGATGCGCGTTTGGCATCGTCATAAAAAAGCTCGTAAAAATCGCCCATACGATAGAACAGCAGGATTTCCGGATGCTGAGCTTTAAGCTTCAGGTACTGCTGCATCATGGGGGTATGCGCGTCGAAATTGTCGATTGTGGTCATGGAGTGCTGATATCCATTTCTTTGATAATAATGCGTTTTGAGCGACTCGCTGGTCGTTAGTTCCCTCTATTGTCGCATGAAAAAATGGCGCGGCGCAGCAAAATGTCGCGCCTTTACGAGACGCCTTCCGGCATTAGCTCAATGACGATTTTTCCGTGCTGAACGCCCACTCTGACCTGCGAATTGGTGGTAAATCCGGCCTCTTCAAGCCAGTCGCCTTTCAGGCTAAGCGCCGCGTGAACGCTGTAGCGCGTCGGGATTTTGGTTCGGCGGTTCTCATGGCGCTTTCTGAAATAGCCCACCTTCAGGTGGCGAAGCGGTCTGGATATCACGATTTGTGGCATAGGGTCTCCGATGGCTGCGTCCGTATTGCCTGTATAAAATACCAGTAAAAATCGGGAGGGGAAGGTATAAAACTGGAAGGCATCTTCAGCAAACGAAATGCAACGACTGAAACCGCATGAACAAAATGGTATTATAAATGCACTTTATTGTTCGGTATCCCGCTATGTCTGGAAAACGCATTACCCGAGAAAAAGAGACCATCGCGAAAATGATCGCCCTGTATGAGCAGCGGTGTCCGCAGGCGTCGCGCGAAGAGGGGCACTATCAGGCGCTTAACGCTTACGCGGATAAGCGCCTGGATAAGTGCGTGTTTGGTGAGGAAAAACCCGCCTGCAAACAATGTCCGGTACACTGCTATCAGCCTGCCCGACGGGAAGAGATGAAACAGGTGATGCGCTGGGCCGGGCCGCGCATGTTATGGCGTCACCCGATCCTGACGATCCGCCATCTGATTGACGATCGCCGTCCGGTCCCCGAACTGCCGGAAAAGTACCGCCCTAAAAAATAGCGCTTACGCCAGGCGCTCTTTATCAATGCCCAGCCGCTTCATGCGCGAGAGCAGGGTGGTGCGCTTCAGTCCCAGGCGCTGCGCCGCCCCTTTCGGCCCGGCGACCACGCCGTTCGTCTCTTTCAGCACCCGCATAATGAGCTGGTATTCATCCTCGCCCTCCTGCGCCACCTCTGCGGCAACGCGGGGTTCGTCCGGCAGCGTCACTTCGGGCAGGGAGAGTTGCAGCACGCTGCCGCGCGTTAACAGCACCGCGCGCTCAATCACGTTTTCCAGCTCGCGCACGTTGCCCGGCCACTCCATTGAAGAGAGCGTGCGTAAGGTTTCGGCCGGAATACTGTCGATGTTCCGCCCCATGCGGCGCGCAATTTTAGCGGTGAAGGCTTTGACCAGCAGCGGAATATCTTCCGGACGCTCGCGCAGCGGCGGCAGGCAGATCGGGAAGACGTTCAGGCGATAGTACAGGTCGCTGCGGAACTCGCGGTCGGCAACCATTTTTTTGAGGTCGCGGTTGGTGGCGGCAATCAGGCGCACGTCGGTCTGAATAAGCTTGTTGCTGCCGAGGCGTTCGAACTCCTGTTCCTGCAACACGCGCAGCAGTTTAGGCTGGAGCTCCAGCGGCATATCCCCCACTTCATCCAGGAACAGCGAGCTTTTATCCGCCAGTTCAAAGCGCCCCAGACGCTGGCTGCTGGCCCCGGTAAACGCCCCGCGCTCGTGGCCGAAGAGGTCGCTTTCCAGCAGTCCGGCGGGCATGGCGGCGCAGTTCATCTTCACCATCCGGCGGCTGTTGCGGTTGCTGAGGTTGTGGATTGCCCGGGCAATCAGCTCTTTGCCGGTGCCGGTTTCGCCCAGAATCAGCACCGTGCTGTCGCTTTGCGCCACCATCTCAACCTGCTTGAGCACGCTGTACATCGCGTCGCTGCGACCGATGATTTCGCCGAACTCGCTGTCGACGTTGTTAAGCTGCTCGGTCAGCGCCAGGTTTTCATCCACCAGCCGCTCTTTGAGGCGATGGATCTCCTGATAGGCCAGGGCGTTATCCAGCGCGATAGAGATACGTTCGGCGATCTGGCGCAGCAGCTTCAGGTTGGCGGTGGTGAAGACGCCTTCTTCACACTGGGCCAGCTTCAGCACGCCGAGCATGGTGTTGCCGGACATCAGCGGCAGCAGGCACAGGGTCTGAATTTTAGTGCCCCAGGCGTTGAACAGCATCCGTTCATAGGGGGCCAGCGCATCGCGTTCGTTGAGGTTGAGCAGCAGGATCTCTTTGCTTTTGAATACCCGCTCGGAGAGGGTACCCGCTTCGTCCACCTCGCTCTGCTCGTGGGCCGGATTGGCTTCGTCAATATAGTGCGTGGAGTAGAGGTTGAGCTTGCCCTTGCGGTTGCTGCGCAGCGCGATGCTTATCGCATCGATTTTGAAGTAGTGGTGGATCTCTTTCGACACTTCGCTGACCAGCTCATCCATGTCGAGGCGCGACAGGACGGCGTTGGTGATCGCCACCAGAATGCGGAAGTTGTCGCGCTCGCGGCTCAGCAGGTCGTAGTCGACGTTATTGGTCACCCGGCTCTGGATCTGCTCTGCCACCACGCCGACAATCTGGGTGAAGGTGTGCAGGCGCTCATACTCCGCCTCGCTCCAGGGCTGATCGGCCTGACGGATAAACTCGCAGCCGCCAAAAATACGCCCTTCCGCCGCCAGCGGCAGCAGGCAGTAGTGGCCGAAAGGCTGATAAAGCGTGCTCTGCGCCAGCATCGGCCAGGCCTGTTGAAATTCGTCATAGCTGCAATGCAGGGCTTCCGGGCGCGAGAGGATGCGGCGTACCGGGCCGTTCGCCAGAATGGTTTCATCCTCGTATTCAAAGGGTTTGCCGTTATCCCGGGCGGAAAAATAGCTCGCGCGATGATTCCCGCCATGCCAGAGCACAATCGCGGCGCTGTCGGCCAGCGCGGACTGCCTGACCAGCCGGGTCAGGGCATCGCTGAGCGCGCCGAGATCGGGCTGCTGTAAAAGAGTGCGCGTGATGTCAAACAGGCCCTGCTGTCCAAGATCGCTCATCGGTGTATACGGCATCATTGCTTTCCAATTGAAACTGGCAAAAAGAGAAATTCGCTGCTGACCGCTTTTGGCGCGGCTCTAGCAGATCCGGGGTAAGGGTTCGGCGTGCGGCAGATCCAGCGTGCGCTTCACGCCGTACAGCCCGGTCAGGCGCACCCCTTTGCGCTCGACCACTTCACCGATGATGGCGGCGTCTTTTCCTGACGGATGCGCCCGTAACTGCGCCAGCACCGCGTCGGCGGCGTCACGCGCCACGCCAATCACTAGCTTGCCCTCGTTAGCAAAGTTTAGCGGATCGAGGCCAAGCAGCTCGCACAGCCCGCGCACGGCGGGTTTCACCGGCAGCCCGCGCTCGGTCAGTTCGATTCCGCAGCCGCAGCTTGCCGCGAACTCATGCACCACGGCATTCACGCCGCCGCGCGTGGCGTCGCGCAGGGCCTTCACGCCCGGCACGTCGCGCAGGGTCTGGATAAGCGGCGTCAGCACCGCGCAGTCGCTTTGCAGCTCTCCGTCCAGCCCTAAGCCTTCACGCAAATTCAGGATCGTCGCCCCGTGGCAGCCGAGGGTGCCGCTGACGATCAGCACGTCCCCCACGCCGAGCCGCTGCGCGCCCCAGTGAACATCCGCCGGGATAGCGCCCATTCCGGCGGTGTTGATGAACATCTTATCCGCCGCGCCGCGCTGCACCACTTTGGTATCACCGGTGACGATGGCAATCCCCGCCTCGCGCGCGGTGTGCGCCATGCTGTTCACCACGGTTTGCAGCGTTTCCATCGGCAGCCCCTCTTCAAGGATAAACCCGCAGGAGAGGAAGCGCGGGATCGCCCCGCTGACCGCCACGTCGTTTGCCGTTCCGCACACCGCCAGCTTGCCGATATCGCCGCCGGGGAAGAACAGCGGATCGATCACGTAGCTGTCGGTGGAAAACGCCAGCCTGTCGCCCTGGGCGGTGAGGGTGGCGAGATCGATACGCGCCTGATCCTCCTGCTCGGCCAGCCAGGGGTTGTTGAACGCCTCCATAAACAGCCGGTTAATCAGCTGCTGCATGGCCTGACCGCCGCTGCCGTGCGCCATTTCAACCCTGTTCATACTTCACACTCCTGGTTGCGATACTGATACCACGCGGCGCACGCCCCTTCCGACGACACCATCAGTGCGCCAAAAGCCGTTTGCGGGTTACAGGTGTTGCCAAATAACGGGCATTGATGTGGTTTACATTTACCGGTGAGCACCTCGCCGCAGCGGGCGCGCGGGTCGTCGCAAACTTGTTGCGGCTGCGGGTGGAAATGCGCTTCGGCGTCGAACGCGTGATACGCCGGGGTCAGGCGCACGCCGGATTCGGCAATCAGCCCCAGACCGCGCCATTCGCTGTCGCCCTCGACGCAAAAGACCTCGGCAATCGCATGCTGTGCAAGCGCATTACCCGCGTCCGGCACCACGCGGCGATACTGATTTTCGACCGTGCTCAGGGACGCTATTTTCTGCTCAACCAGCATGGTCACGCCTTGCAGTAGATCAAGTGGTTCGAAACCAGCCACCACTAATGGGCGATTGTACCGATCGGCGATAAAACCGTACGCCGCCGTACCAATGACCATGCTGACGTGCCCCGGCGCCAGAAAGGCGTCAATGCCGTTGTCCGGCTCGTCGAGCAGGCTGCGCAGGGTCGGGATAAGCGTAATGTGCTGACAAAAGAAGAAAAAGTTGTCGATGTTTCGCGCTTTTGCCTGCTGAAGAGTGATGGCGGTGGCGGGCATGGTGGTCTCGAATCCCAGGCCGAAAAACACCACCTTGCGATCCGGGTTATCCGCCGCCAGCGTTAAGGCATCCATCGGCGAGTAGACGATGCGCACGTCCGCCCCGCGCGCTCTGGCCTGCAACAGCGAGCCATTTTTTCCCGGCACGCGCATCGCGTCGCCGAAGGTACAAAAGATGACGTCAGGCTGGCCGGCAATTTCAATACAGCTGTCGATGCGCCCCATCGGCAGCACGCACACCGGGCAGCCGGGGCCGTGGATAAACTCGATGTTCGCGGGCAGCAGCTGGTCGAGGCCAAATTTGAAGATGGCGTGGGTATGGCCGCCGCACACCTCCATGATGCGCAGCGGTTTTTCGGCGGTGTAGTCCAGAAGCCGCGCGCGGGATTTCAGGTGATCGATTAGCTGCATTACCTGTTCCGGGGCGCGGTATTCGTCAACGTAACGCATGGGCTATCGCTCCTCACCGTACAGCAGGGCACCGACGTCGGGCTCCACCTCAAACATGTTTTGCAGCGCCTCAAGGGTGTCGCGGGCTTCGGCTTCGTTAATCACGCTCATCGCAAAGCCGACGTGGACCAGCACCCACTGGCCGATGCGCGGCGCGCCGCTTTCGTCCACGCTGCCCACCAGCGTCAGGTCGACGTCGCGCAGCACGCCGCACACCTCAACCCTGGCCTGATTGCCCTCAATGGACTGGATTTGACCCGGTACGCCTATGCACATCGTTCGCTCTCCAGCCAGTTCAGCCAGGCCTCCATGCCGTCGCCGCGGGTGGCGGAAACCAGCAGGATCTGAATGTCCGGGTTGACCTCCCGGGCGCAGGCCAGGCACTTCTCCACGTCGAAATTCAGGTACGGCAGCAGGTCGACCTTGTTCAGCAGCATGATGGAGGCGGCGGCAAACATATGCGGATATTTGAGCGGTTTGTCCTCGCCTTCGGTGACGGAAAGCACCGCCACCTTATGCCGTTCCCCCAGGTCAAAGCTCGCCGGGCAGACCAGGTTGCCGACGTTTTCAATAAACAGAATGCCGTTATCTTCCACGGGAAGACGCGGGGCGGCCTCGGCAATCATCTGCGCGTCCAGGTGGCAGCCCTTGCCGGTATTAACCTGGATCGCCGGGGTGCCGGTTTCGCGAATGCGCGCGGCGTCGTTGACCGTCTGCTGGTCTCCTTCAATGACAGCGCAGGAGACCCGTGCGTTGAGCCGCTTAAGCGTTTCGGTCAGCAGGGTGGTTTTGCCGGAACCGGGGCTGGAAACCAGGTTCAGCACCAGCTGGTTACGCGCGGCGAAACGGGCGCGGTTGCGGGCGGCAATTTGGTTGTTTTTATCCAGCACGTTGATTTCCACCTCCAGCATCTGGCGCTGGCTGATGCCCGGCGCGTGGGTGCCCGCTTCGCCGTGGCCGTAATGCAGATCGCCTGCATCCGATCGTTGCGGCGCAAAGCTGATGCCGGTTAAGGCCGCCGCCGGACGCGGGGCAGGGGAGAACGGGGCGGAGCGAAACGCCGAGTGAGGACGATGCTCGTCCCCTTCTATATAGAGGTTGCCTTCAGCGCAACCGCAGGTACTGCACATAGTTAATTCCTCTCGATTTCGAGACGTTGAATTTGCATTCCGTCATCCGCCACGATGCGAAGCCCGGTGCTCTGGCACTGCGGACAGCGCTGAACCTTAGACGACAGCAGCGTGACGTACTCCTGACACTGCTCGCACCAGCACTCCGCCTGCTGCTCTTCAATATGCAGCTCGCAGCCTTCCGCCAGCGTGCCGCGGCACACCAGCTCAAAGCAAAAGGTGAGGGCGCTGGTTTCGACGCAGGAAAATGCCCCGACTTTTAGCCAGACCCCGGTCACGCGCGTTGCGCTGTTCTGTACTGCCTGCTGCTCAATAAGTTCCAGGGCCCGCTGGCAGAGGGTGATTTCGTGCATGACGCCTCCTCAATGAATTGGCCCATTAATGCAATAACGATGCCAGCTTGGTTTTTGTCAGGGCGTGACGATGTCAATGCTGTCGAAATGACACGTCGACAGTGCCGCCACGACAGCAGTGTGAAAAGTAAAACCTTGTGAAATCAATTAATTAAAAATTGGCATGGAATCTGCTTAACAGGGCTATCTCCATCAACCGGAACCCTGACATGACTATTTGGGAAATCAGCGAAAAAGCAGACTACATCGCGCAACGGCATCAGCAGCTCCAGGAGCAGTGGCACCTGTACTGTAACTCTCTGGTACAGGGGATCACCCTGTCGAAGGCCCGTCTGCACCACGCCATGAGCTGTGCGGCGCAGGGGGACATGCGCTTCGTGCTGTTCGGCCACTTTACGATTTACGTCACCCTGGCAGACAGCTTTAACAGCCACACCATTGAGTACTACGTCGAGACAAAAGACGGCGAAAAACAACGCATTGCGCAGGCAGAACTGATGGCCGACGGCATGGTGGATGGCCACGTCAGCAACCGCGATCGCCAGCAGGTGCTGGAACATTATCTGGAAAAAATCGCGCCGGTTTACAACGGCCTGTATACCGCCGTGGAACACGACCTGCCGGTCAATCTGCGCCAGCTGGTAAGCGAAAAAGCGTCGGCCAACGTTGCCTGATGTGTGCGTGTCGAGAAGTGTCGATAAGACAGTTTTTCGTCAAAAATGACCATCACCAGAGGATTGCCCGGTGAACCGTTTTGTAATTGCTGACTCGACGGTCTGTATTGGCTGTCGCACCTGTGAGGCGGCGTGTTCGGAAACCCATCGCCTGCACGGGTTGCAGTCAATGCCGCGTCTGCGCGTTATGCGTAACGAAAAAGAGTCTGCCCCGCAGCTCTGCCACCACTGTGAAGATGCCCCGTGCGCGGGCGTCTGTCCGGTGAACGCCATCACCCGCGTCGATGGCGCGGTACAGCTTAATGAAAGCTTGTGCGTGAGCTGCAAGCTGTGCGCCATCGCCTGCCCGTTCGGGGCCATTGAGTTTTCCGGCAGCCGTCCGCTGCATATTCCGGCTAACGCCAACACCCCGAAAGCACCGCCCGCGCCACCGGCTCCGGCACGCGTCAGCTCCCTGCTGGACTGGGTGCCGGGCGTGCGCGCCATCGCCGTGAAGTGCGACCTGTGCAGCTTCGATGAAGAAGGCCCGGCCTGCGTGCGCACCTGCCCGACCAAAGCGCTGATTCTGGTAAATATTCGCGATATCGCCCGCACCAGCAGACGCAAGCGCGAACTGACCATCAATACCGATTTTGGCGATCTGTCGCTGCTTCAGGCACATCAGGAGGGGGCGAAATGAACGCTGTGACGATGATTAACAGCGCCGTGGCGTACTTTGTTGCCGCCGCCGTTCTGGCGCTAATCTTCTCTTTTCATAAAACCCTGAGCGGCTGGATTGCCGGGATTGGCGGGGCGGTTGGCAGCCTGATGACCCTCGCCGCAGGCGGGGTCGTGCTGCTCGACGGGCAGTCCGTCGACGCGGTCATGCCGCTGGTGCGCCACGCGGTATTACTGACGCCGCTGAACGCCATCTGGCTGGTGACCTTCGGCCTGTGCGGGCTGTTTATCAGCCTGTTTAATATCGACTGGCACCGCCATGAGAAGACCAAAGCCAACGGCCTGCTGGTCAACCTGCTGATGGCCGCCGCCGTGTGTACGACGATCGCCAGCAACCTGGGTGCGCTGGTGGTGATGGCGGAAATTATGGCCCTGTGCGGCGTGTTCCTGACCGGCTGTAGCGCCTCCGGCAAGCTGTGGTTTGCGCTGGGCCGCCTCGGCACGCTGCTGCTGGCGCTGGCCTGCTGGCTGGTGTGGCAGCGCTTCGGCACCCTGGACTTTGCGGCGTTGAATGGTCGAGCGCTTGGCAACGACGTCTGGCTGCTGGGCGTGGCGGGCTTTGGCCTGCTGGCGGGCATCATTCCGCTACACGGCTGGGTGCCGCAGGCGCACGCTAACGCCTCAGCCCCTGCGGCGGCGCTGTTTTCGACCGTGGTGATGAAGGTGGGGCTGTACGGCATTCTTGCGCTCACCCTGACCGGCGGCCAGCCGCCGCTGTGGTGGGGCGTGGTGCTGCTGGTGGCGGGAATGGTTACCGCCTTCGTCGGCGGCCTGTACGCCCTGATGGAGCATAACATCCAGCGGCTGCTGGCCTATCACACCCTGGAGAACATCGGCATCATCCTGCTGGGCCTTGGGGCGGGCGTGACCGGGCTGGCGCTCAACCAGCCTGCGCTGATCGCCGCCGGGTTTATCGGTGGCCTGTATCACCTCGTTAACCATAGCCTGTTTAAAAGCACCCTGTTCCTGGGTGCAGGCAGCGTCTGGTACCGCACCGGGCATCGGGATATCGAAAAGCTCGGCGGCATTGGCAAAAAAATGCCGCTTATCTCGCTCGCCATGCTGGTGGGGCTGATGGCGATGGCCGCGCTCCCGCCGCTCAACGGTTTTGCCGGGGAGTGGGTGATTTACCAGTCCTTCTTCGCGCTCGGTCAGAGCAACGTCTTTATTGCCCGCCTGTTAGGGCCGCTGCTGGCGGTGGGGCTGGCGATTACCGGGGCGCTGGCGGTGATGTGTATGGCAAAAGTCTACGGCGTTACCTTCCTCGGCGCGCCGCGCACGCGGGAGGCGGAAAAGGCCTGCTGCGCCCCGGTGCTGATGGCGACGAGCGTGGTGGCGATGGCGCTGTGCTGCATTGCGGGCGGCGTGGCGGCCCCGTGGCTGCTGCCGCTGCTCGGCCATGCGATCCCGCTGCCGCTTGTTACCGCGCATACCGTGGTGTCGCAGCCGATGATGACCCTGCTGCTGATTGGCGCGCCGCTGCTGCCGTTCATCCTGATGCTGTTCTTCAAACGCGACCGCCTTGCCTCCCGCTCGCGCGGCGCGGCGTGGGCCTGCGGCTACGAGCATGAACAGTCGATGGTGATTACCGCCCACGGCTTCGCCATGCCGGTGAAAGAGAACTTTGCCGCCGTGCTGAAGCTGCGCCACTGGCTGAACCCGGTGGGCTGGGTGCCGGGCTGGCAGAGCGCTGCCGCCCCCGTGCTGTTCCGCCGCCTGGCGCTGATCGAGCTGGCGGTGCTGGTAGTGATTGTGATTTCACGAGGAGCCTGACATGAGTCTGTTACTGGCAATACTTCAGGCGCTGGTGTTATTCGCCGCCGCGCCGCTGCTTTCGGGCATCACGCGCGTGGCGCGCGCCCGGATGCATAACCGTCGCGGGCCTGGCGTGCTTCAGGAGTACCGCGACCTGTTCAAGCTGCTCTCGCGCCAGAGCGTCGCCCCGGATGCGGCAGGCTGGGTCTTCCGCCTCACGCCGTTCGTGATGGTGGGCGTGATGCTGACCATCGCTACCGCGCTGCCGGTGGTGACCGTCGGCTCGCCGCTGCCGGTGCTCGGCGATCTGATTACGCTGATTTACCTCTTCGCCATCGCCCGTTTCTTCTTTGCGATTGCGGGGCTGGATACCGGTAGCCCGTTCACCGGGATCGGCGCCAGCCGCGAGGCGATGCTTGGTGTGCTGGTGGAGCCCATCCTGCTGCTGGGACTGTGGGTTGCCGCACAGGTCGCGGGCTCGACCCACATCAGCTATATCACCGACACCCTTTATCACTGGCCGGTTGCCCGCTCCATTCCGCTGGTGCTGGCCCTGTGCGCCTGCGCGTTCGCCACCTTTATCGAGATGGGCAAACTGCCGTTTGACCTCGCGGAAGCGGAGCAGGAATTACAGGAAGGGCCGCTGACCGAATACAGCGGCTACGGCTTTGCGGTGCTGAAGTGGGGCATCAGCCTCAAGCAGCTGGTGGTGTTGCAGATGTTCGTCGGCGTCTTCTTCCCGTGGGGGCAGATGCTGCACTTCTCCGTGGGCGGCCTGCTGCTGGCGGTGGTCGTTGCCGTCCTGAAACTGCTTATTGGCGTGCTGGTCATCGCCCTGTTTGAAAACAGCATGGCGCGCCTGCGCTTTGCAGCCACCTCGCGCATCACCTGGGCCGGTTTCGGGTTTGCATTTTTAGCGTTTGTCTCCTTGCTGGTTGCGTGATTGAAGAGAGTTTTTATGTCTGAAGAAAAGAAAGGTCAGCAGTATCTTGCCGCGTTACATCAGGCGTTTCCCGGCGTGGTGCTGGACGAGTCCTGGCAAACCAAAGACCAGATAACGATCACCGTGAAGGTGAACTACCTGCCGGAAGTGGTGGAGTTTCTTTACTACCAGCAGGGCGGCTGGCTGTCGGTGCTGTTCGGTAACGACGAGCGCCAGCTGTGCGGCAATTACGCGGTCTACTACGTGATGTCGATGGAGCAGAGCGAGAAGTGCTGGCTCACGGTGCGCGTAGAGGTGGATCCGAACAAGCCGGAATACCCGTCCGTGACGCCGCGCGTGCCTGCCGCCGTGTGGGGCGAGCGTGAAGTGCGCGACATGTACGGCCTGGTGCCGGTCGGCCTGCCGGACGAGCGACGTCTGGTGCTGCCGGACGACTGGCCGGACGAACTCTATCCGCTGCGTAAAGACAGCATGGACTACCGTCAGCGCCCGGCGCCGACCACCGACAGCGAAACCTACGAGTTCATCAACGAGCTGGGCAGCAAGAAGAACAACGTGGTGCCGATTGGCCCGCTGCACGTCACCTCCGATGAGCCGGGCCACTTCCGCCTGTTCGTTGACGGCGAAAACATTATCGACGCCGACTACCGCCTGTTCTACGTCCATCGCGGCATGGAAAAGCTGGCGGAAACCCGCATGGGCTACAACGAAGTCACCTTCCTGTCCGACCGCGTGTGCGGCATCTGTGGCTTTGCCCACAGCACCGCCTACACCACCTCGGTGGAAAACGGCATGGGGATCGTGGTGCCGGAGCGCGCGCAGATGATCCGCGCCATTCTCCTTGAAGTGGAACGCCTGCACTCGCACCTGCTGAACCTCGGCCTGGCCTGCCACTTCGTCGGCTTTGACTCCGGGTTTATGCAGTTCTTCCGCGTGCGTGAAGCCTCCATGAAGATGGCGGAGATCCTCACCGGGGCGCGTAAAACCTACGGCCTGAACCTGATCGGCGGGATCCGTCGCGACCTGCTGAAAGACGACATGATCCAGACCCGCCTGCTGGCGCAGCAGATGCGCCGCGACGTGCAGGAGCTGGTGGACATGCTGCTGAGCACGCCAAACATCGAGCAGCGCACCGTGGGGATCGGCCGTCTTGATCCGCAGATCGCCCGCGACTTCAGCAACGTCGGCCCGATGGTGCGCGCCAGCGGCCACGCCCGCGATACCCGCGCCGATCACCCGTTCGTCGGCTACGGCCTGCTGCCGATGACGGTACACAGCGAGCAGGGCTGCGACGTCATTTCCCGCCTCAAGGTGCGTATCAACGAGGTCTTTACCGCGCTCAACATGATCGACTTTGGTCTGGACAACCTGCCGGGCGGCCCGCTGATGGTGGAAGGCTTTACCTACATTCCGAACCGCTTCGCCCTCGGCTTTGCCGAAGCGCCGCGCGGGGACGACATCCACTGGAGCATGACCGGCGACAACCAGAAGCTCTACCGCTGGCGCTGCCGTGCGGCGACCTACGCCAACTGGCCGACGCTGCGCTACATGCTGCGCGGCAACACCGTGTCGGACGCGCCGCTGATCATCGGCAGCCTCGACCCGTGCTACTCCTGCACCGACCGCATGACCGTGGTGGACGTGCGCAAGAAGAAAAGCCAGGTGGTGCCGTACAAAGAGCTTGAACGCTACAGCATCGAGCGCAAGAACTCGCCGCTGAAATAGTTGATGTTGTGCGGTATGTAACCCCTCACCCCGACCCTCTCCCCAAAGGGGCGAGGGGGCGAACGGTTCCCTCTCCCTTTCAGGGAGAGGGCTAGGGTGAGGGTCAGAGAACCGCACGAAAGCAGGAGTAAACATGTTTACCTTTATCAAAAAAGTGATCAAAACCGGCACACCCACCAGCAGCTATCCGCTGGAGCCAATGCCGGTGGACAAAAACTTTCGCGGCAAGCCGGAGCATAATCCGCAGCAGTGCATCGGCTGCGCGGCCTGCGTAAATGCCTGCCCGTCGAACGCCCTGACGGTGGAAACCGATCTGGCGACCGGGACGCTCGGCTGGCAGTTCAACCTCGGGCGCTGCATCTTTTGCGGCCGCTGCGAAGAGGTCTGCCCGGCGGCGGCGATCCGTCTGTCCCAGGAGTTTGAGCTGGCGGTGTGGAAGAAAGAAGACTTCCTGCAACAGTCGCGCTTTGACATCTGCCACTGCCGCGTCTGCCAGCGGCCTTTCGCCGTGCAAAAAGAGATCGACTACGCCATCGCGCTGCTGAAACACAACGGCGACGTGCGGGCGGAGCACCACCGGGAAAGCTTCGAAACCTGCCCGGAGTGCAAGCGTCAGAAATGCCTGCTGCCGTCTGACCGCATCGACTTAACCCGCCATATGAGAGAGGCCAGCTGATGGAAAACTTACTCGGGCCGCGCGACGAGCGGGGCATTCCGGTGCCGATGACGGTGGACGAATCCATCGCCAGCATGAAGGCGTCGCTGCTGAAAAAAATCAAACGTTCGGCCTACGTCTACCGCGTGGACTGCGGCGGTTGTAACGGCTGCGAAATCGAGATCTTCGCTACCCTGTCGCCGCTGTTCGACGCCGAACGCTTCGGCATCAAGGTGGTGCCGTCCCCGCGTCACGCGGACATTCTGCTGTTTACCGGCGCGGTCACTCGCGCGATGCGCTCCCCCGCGCTGCGCGCCTGGCAGTCTGCGCCGGATCCGAAAATCTGCATCTCCTACGGGGCGTGCGGCAACAGCGGCGGCATCTTCCACGATCTGTACTGCGTCTGGGGCGGCACCGATAAAATCGTCCCGGTGGACGTCTATATTCCGGGCTGCCCGCCAACGCCTGCCGCCACGCTGTACGGCTTTGCGATGGCGCTTGGCCTGCTGGAGCAGAAAATCCACGCCCGCGAGCCGTCGGAAATCGACAGCCAGCCCGCCACCATTTTGCATCCGGACATGGTGCAGCCGCTGCGCGTGAAGGTCGACCGGATGGCGCGCAGGCTGGCGGGCTATCGCTATGGTCGTCAGATAGCCGACGATTATCTGCGCCTGCTGAGCCAGGGCGATCATCAGGTCGCCCGCTGGCTGGAGGCGGAAAACGATCCGCGTCTGAACGAGATTGTGGCGAACCTGAATCAGGTGGTAGACGAGGCGCGTATCCGATGAGTGAAACGGTGGTGTTCAGCCAGCTGAGCCGTAAGTTTATTGACGAGAACGACGCCACGCCTGATGCGGCGCAGCAGGTGGTTTATTACAGCCTGGCGATTGGGCACCACCTCGGCGTCATCGACTGCCTGGAGGCGGCGTTAAGCTGCCCGTGGGACGCGTATCTGGCGTGGATTGGCACGCTGGAGGAGGGCAGCACCGCGCGGCGCAAAATGGAGGGGGTGCCGAAATACGGCGAGATCGTTATCGACGCCAACCACATTGCGATGCTGGCTAACGCCTTTGATGCGGCTCTTAGCAGACAAACCCCCGAGCAGCAGGCGTGGAGCAAAACCCTGCTCTCCATGCTGCACGATATTCATCAGGAGAGCGCCATCTACCTGATGGTGAGGAGATTACGTGACTGACGTTTTACTGTGTGTCGGCAACAGCATGATGGGCGACGACGGCGCGGGCCCGCTGCTGGCAGAGATGTGCGCCGCGAACCCGCAGGGAAATTGGGTAGTAATTGATGGCGGCAGCGCGCCGGAAAACGACGTGGTCGCCATTCGCGAGCTGCGCCCGGACCGGCTGCTGATTGTCGATGCCACCGACATGGGGCTTAACCCCGGCGAGATCCGCCTGATCGACCCGGACGACATCGCCGAGATGTTTATGATGACCACCCACAACATGCCGCTGAACTACCTTGTGGATCAGATCAGGGACGACGTGGGCGAGGTGCTGTTTTTGGGCATTCAGCCGGACATCGTTGGGTTTTATTACCCGATGACGCCGCCGGTCAAAGAGGCGGTGGAGGTGGTCTATTCACGGCTTGCGGGATGGGTGGGGGACGGGGGATTTTCGCAACTCTGAGCAGTGCCGGGTGGCGGCTTTGCCTTACCCGGCCTACAAAACCGTAGGCCCGGTAAGCGTAGCGCCACCGGGCAACAGGCTACTCGAGGTCCCCCCCGTTACTCGCAATCACCTTCTTATACCACCAGAACGATTTCTTGCGTTTGCGATCCAGCGTCCCGTTCCCCGCGTCGTCGCGGTCGACGTACACAAAGCCGTAGCGCTTGCTCATCTCACCCGTTGAGGCCGCCACCAGGTCAATGCAGCCCCAGGTGGTGTAGCCCATCAGCGGCACGCCGTCTTCGATCGCATCGCCCATCGCGCGGATATGCTCGCGCAGATAGCTGATGCGGTAGTCGTCGTTGATCTCGCCGTTGGCTTCAACAACGTCCTTCGCGCCGAGCCCGTTTTCCACCAGGAACAGCGGCTTCTGGTAGCGGTCGTACATCATGTTCATGGTGATGCGCAGGCCGAGCGGGTCAATCCCCCAGCCCCATTCGCTCACCTGAATGTGCGGGTTACGCAGGGACTTCACGATATTCGCCGCGCTGGTGTTGCCCGCGTTCATATCCGCCGAGGCGCAGCGCGAGGCGTAATAGCTGAACGAGACAAAATCGACGGTATTTTTTAGCAGCTCATCGTCGCCGGGATCTTTCACAATCACCACGCCTTTCTCGCGGAACACGCGGGCGGAGTAGGCCGGGTAGCGGCCGCGCGCCTGCACGTCGATAAAGAACAGGTTCTCGCGATCTTTCTCCAGCGCCATCCACACGTCTTCCGGCTTGCAGGAGTAGGGGTAAAAATTGCCGCCCGCCAGCATACAGCCGACCTGGTTTTCCGGGTTCACCTCGTGGGCGATTTTGGTCGCCAGCGCGCTTGCCACCAGCTCGTGGTGCGCGGCCTGATACTTCACCTGATCCTCGTTCTCGCCCTCTTCGAACACCAGCCCGGCGCCCGAGAACGGGCTATGCAGCATGATGTTGATCTCGTTGAAGGTCAGCCAGTATTTCACCAGCCCGTCAAATTCCTCAAAGCAGGTGCGGGCGTAGCGGGCGAAGAAGTCGACCATCCTGCGGTTGCGCCACGAGCCGTACTCGGTCACCAGATGCATCGGCACGTCGAAGTGGCACAGCGTCACCAGCGGCTCGATATTGTACTTTTTGCACTCCTCGAACACCGCGCGATAAAAGGCGATGCCTTCTTTATTCGGCAGCGGCTCGTCGCCGTTCGGGTAGAGGCGGCTCCAGGCAATCGAGGTGCGGAACACCGTAAGGCCCATCTCCGCCATCAGGGCGATGTCTTCTTTATAGCGATGGTAAAAATCAATCGCCTCGTGGCTTGGGTAAAACTCGTCGTCGCGCAGCGCAAAACGTTTTTCCTTACCGAGCTTCACCGCCAGACGGTTTGCGCCGTGGGGGATCATGTCGACCGTCGTCAGCCCTTTGCCGCCCTCGCGGTATGCGCCTTCACTCTGGTTAGCGGCAAGCGCGCCGCCCCATAAAAATCCTTGTGGAAAAACAGACATGTTTACCTCGCTATAAAATTTATGCTTGTGCGGCGTTGGCCTGAACCGGCGCGGTGTGCAGAGCGCGGGCCTTTTCAGCATCGTCCTCAACAGGGATATCTTCAAATCCGAGTATCAGCGTCAGAACAAACGACAGCACCACCGCCAGCGCCATCACGCCAAACACCCAGACGATGGTCATCGGATTAGCCGGGTCGAAGAACTGCACGCTGGTAAACAGCCCCGGTGCCGCCATCGAATGGCTGGCAAGGCCCGCAATCCCGGCCACCGCGCCGCAGATAAAGCCGCTGATAAGACTTGCGATGAGCGGTCGCTTCAGACGCACCGCCACGCCGTAGAGCGCCGGTTCAGAGATCCCCGCCATGATGGCAGAGGCCGCCGCCGCGAGCGCCGTCTGGCGCAGCTCCGGGTTTTTGGTTTTCCACGCCACCGCCAGCGACGAGCCGCCGAGCGACAGGTTGGCGCCGATTTCTGACGGCATCACCATCCCCTCTTTGCCGGTCTCGGCAATGGTCTGGATGATGGTCGGCGTAAAGACGCGGTGCATCCCGGTCATCACCAGCAGCGGCCACAGCGCGCCCATGATGGCGACCGAGAGCCAGCCCAGATAGCCGTGAATGGTGTAAACCAGCGCGGAGATAGCGCTACCGATCCAGATCCCCAGCGGCCCGATCAGCACGATGGCGAGCGGGGCGGCAATCAGCACGATCAGCATCGGCTTCAGGAAGTTTTTGGTCACGGCAGGCGTGATCTTATCGACCCAGCGCTCGATATAAGACAGGCACCAGGTCATCACCAGGGCCGGGATCACCGTGTAGGTGTATTTCACGGCGGTGACCGGAATAAAGGCGAACTCAACGTGCTCGCCCTGAGCGGCTTTCGCCATCAGCTCGATAAAGCTCGGATGCACCAGCACGCCCGCAATGGCAATCGCCAGCGACATGTTGGTTTTGAATTTCACCGCCGCCGAGGCCGCCACCATCAGCGGCAGGAAGAAGAACGCCCCGTCGCCAATGACCGTCAGAATGGTGAGCGTCGGCGCGCCTTTTTCCAGCACCCCGGTCATCTCCAGGATCATCGCCAGCAGCTTGACCATCGAGCCGCCGATGATCGCCGGGATCAGCGGGGACATGGTGCCGATCAGCGCGTCCAGGATCCCCGCGCCGATGCGGCGCAGCGTCAGCTTCTGCGGGCCTTCCGGTACGGCAGGTTGCAGGTTTGCAGGCAGCAGGCTTACCACCTCGCGATACGCCTGGGACACGGTATTGCCAATAATCACCTGGCACTGGTTGTCGTTACGCACCACGCCGAGCACGCCGCTGATGCTTTTCAGGCGCGGAGCGTCGGTCAGGCTTTCGTCTTTCAGGACGAAGCGCAGACGCGTCATGCAGTGGGTGACGGCGACGATGTTGTCTTTACCGCCCAGCGCGCTGACAACGTCGTTCGCCAGCGCGGCATAATTTTTGGCCATCGGAGTGTACCTGTTGTCGTTGTGAGAATATGTAGGAAACCGGTTCCACATAATCATCATGAGTTTCTATGAGTGAAACAAGATGGATTTTTAGGCATTTTTCAGAAGTGTGATGGCGATCGCTCAGGGCCATTCAAAGCGTGATATCGCCGCGAGGACAATTTTTCTGCGGTGCAGTACACTGCGCTCCATCAGATTCAGAGGGAATAACAACATGACCACGATGCTGGAAGTGGCGAAGCGCGCGGGCGTCTCGAAAGCGACGGTGTCCCGGGTGCTGTCGGGAAATGGTTACGTGAGCCAGGAAACCAAAGACCGGGTTTATCAGGCGATTGAAGAGAGCGGCTATCGGCCCAATTTGCTGGCGCGTAACCTGGCGACCAAACGCACCCAGACCCTCGGGCTGGTGGTGACCAACACCCTCTATCACGGGGTGTACTTCAGCGAACTGCTGTTCCACGCCGCGCGGATGACGGAAGAAAAAGGGCGGCAGCTGATCCTCGCGGACGGCAAGCACAGCGCCGACGAGGAGCGCGAGGCGATCCAGTATCTGCTCGACATGCGCTGCGACGCGGTGATCATCTATCCGCGTTTTCTGAGCGTGGAGGAGATGGACGAGATCGTCGAAAAGTGCGAGCAGCCGATCATGGTGCTCAACCGCCGCCTGCGCAAAAACGGCAGCCACAGCGTCTGGTCCGATCATAACGCCTCCTGCATGGCGGCGGTGGAGCAGCTGATCGCCAAAGGCCATCGCGATATCGCCTTTATCACCGGCTCGCTCGATTCCCCGACCGGCATCGAACGTCTTTCCGGCTACAAGGCGGCGCTGGCGCGGCACGGCATCCCGCTGCGCGAGGAACTGATCGCCCAGGGGAAATGGAACCCGGCCAGCGGCGCGGCGGCGGTGACGGAGCTGCTGTCGCGCGGCGAAACCTTTACGGCGCTGGTGGCGAGTAATGACGACATGGCGATTGGCGCGATGAAGCAGCTTCACGAGAGCGGCATCGCCACGCCGGATGCGGTGTCGGTGGTGGGATTTGACGATGTCGCCATCGCCCCGTACATGGTGCCGTCGCTCTCCAGCGTGCGCGTGCCGGTGACGGAGATGATCAAAGAGACCATCAGCCGCCTGATCTTTATGCTCGACGGCGGCGAGTTCAAATATCAGCAGACCTTCTCCGGCGAGCTGATCCTGCGCGACTCGGTCGTTGACGGCCCGCACCGTTGACGTCGACAGCTGTCATCGTCACTTCTGTCGATGACAGCGCTGCATCATTCTGTAATCTTCGTTAAATCAATCAGTTAAAAACTGGCACGGTTTATGAATGTCTCCGCGCATGACTGTTATGCTGGAGAAGCAGATGAACCGTTTTATTATGGCCGATGCCAGTAAGTGCATTGGTTGCCGTACCTGTGAAGTGGCGTGCGTGGTGTCCCATCAGGCCGAGCAGGATTGCGCCTCGCTCACCCCGGACTCCTTCCTGCCGCGCATTCACGTCATCAAGGGCGTGAATATCTCTACCGCCGCCATTTGCCGCCAGTGCGAAGACGCACCGTGCGCCAACGTCTGTCCTAACGGAGCCATCAAGCGCGAAAAAGGCTTCGTGCACGTCATGCAGGAGCGCTGCATCGGCTGCAAAACCTGCGTGGTGGCCTGCCCCTACGGCGCGATGGAGGTCGTGGTTCGCCCGGTTGTTCGTCAAAGCGGCATGGGGCTGAGCGTGCGGGCGGAAAAGGCCGAAGCCAACAAGTGCGACCTCTGCTATCACCGCGAATCCGGCCCGGCCTGCATGGACGCCTGTCCGACGCACGCGCTGGTGTGCGTGGATCGCGATAAGCTCGAACAGATGAGCGCCGAAAAACGTCGTCGTGCGGCGTTCGACACTTCGTCATCCATGCTGTTCTGACTGATGAGCGGTCACGGGGTGCAGCTGCGGGTGCGCGGCAAGGTGCAGGGCGTGGGGTTTCGTCCCTTCGTCTGGCAGCTGGCGCACAGGCTTGGGTTAACGGGCGATGTCTGCAATGACGGTCAGGGCGTGCTGGTGCGCCTTGCGGGTGATGGGGAGCGTTTTACCGCAAGGCTGCGCCAGGACTGCCCACCTCTGGCACGCATTGACGACGTTGAAACCACGCCGTTCACCTGGGCGACGCTGCCGAACGATTTCACCATTCGCCACAGCGCGGGCGGGGCGATGGACACCCAGATTGTGCCCGACGCCGCCACCTGTCCGGCGTGCCTGGCGGAGATGCGCGACCCGCGCGAGCGCCGCTACCGCTATCCGTTTATCAACTGCACCCACTGCGGCCCGCGCTTTACCATCATTCGCGCCATGCCCTATGACCGCCCGGCGACCTCAATGGCGCCGTTCCCGCTTTGCCAGCCCTGCGATACGGAATACCGGAACCCTGCCGATCGCCGTTTTCACGCCCAGCCCGTGGCCTGCCCGGACTGCGGGCCACGGCTGACGTGGATTGCGGGTGAGGTTCATTCCGCGGGGGAGGCGGCGCTGCGCGAGGCGGTGACGATGCTGCAAAAAGGCGGCATTGTCGCCATCAAAGGCCTTGGCGGTTTTCACCTGGCCTGCGACGCGCAAAACCCGCTCGCGGTGGCGCGTCTGCGAGAGCGAAAACGACGCCCGACAAAACCGCTGGCGGTGATGCTTTCAGATGCCGACGGCCTGCCGGAGGCGATTAATAAACTGCTGCGATCCCCTGCGGCACCGGTGGTGCTCACGCCGAAAGCCTGGCTGCCCGCGCTGCCGGACGCCATTGCGCCGGGTCTGGATCGCATCGGCGTGATGCTCCCGGCGAACCCGTTGCAGCACCTGCTTATGGACGACGTTCAGCGCCCGCTGGTGATGACCTCCGGCAATCTCAGCGGCAAACCGCCCGCCCTCACCAACGCGCAGGCGCTGGCGGAGCTGCGGGATATCGCCGACGGTTTCTTGCTGCATAACCGCGATATCGTGCAGCGCATGGACGATTCCGTTGTCGAGGAAAATGGGGCGATGCTGCGCCGCGCCCGGGGTTTTGTTCCGGACGCCATCGCGCTGCCGCCCGGATTTCGCGATATCCCCGCCATGCTGTGTCTGGGCGCCGAGATGAAAAACACCTTCTGCCTGGTGCGGGGCGATAAGGCGGTGCTGAGCCAGCATTTTGGTGATTTAAGCGATGACGGGGTCGAGCAGCAGTGGCGCGGCGCGCTGGCGGTGATGCAGCAGATCTATGCCTTCACGCCTGAAAGCGTTGTGTGCGATGCCCATCCGGGCTACCGCGCCCGTGAGTGGGCGGCACAGCAGGCGCTCCCCGTGCAGACAGTGCTGCATCACCACGCCCACGCGGCGGCCTGTATGGCGGAAAACGGCTGGCCGCTCGACGGCGGCGAGGTTATCGCCCTGACGCTGGACGGGATCGGCATGGGCGAAAACGGCGCGTTGTGGGGCGGGGAGTGCCTGCGGGTCAGCTATCGCGACTGCGAGCACCTCGGCGGCCTGCCCGCCGTGGCGCTGCCGGGCGGCGATCTGGCGGCAACGCAGCCGTGGCGCAACCTGCTCGCCCACTGCCTGGCCTTTGTCCCTGACTGGCAGCAGCGCCCCGACGCGCAGTCCGTGCAGAGTAAGCCCTGGCAACTGCTGGCGACGGCGGTGTCGCGCGGGCTTAACGCGCCGCTGGCCTCCTCCTGCGGACGGCTGTTCGACGCGGTGGCCTGCGCGCTGGATCTCTGCCCGGACGCGCAGGGCTATGAAGGCGAAGCGGCCTGTCGGCTTGAGGCGCTGGCGGCGCAGTGCGCGGGCGTTGACCATCCGGTCACGCTGTCGGTGGAGAACCTCGCGCTGTTCTGGCAGCAGTGGCTGGACTGGCGGGCGACCCCCGCCGAGCGCGCCTGGGCGTTTCATGACGCGCTGGCAAAAGGGCTTGCTGAACTTGCCGCCCGCCACGCTCGGCGCTTATCGATGACGACGGTGTGCTGTAGCGGCGGCGTGATGCATAACCGCCTGCTGCGCGCGCGCCTCGGTCATTATCTTTCTGATTTCATCCTTCTTTTTCCCTCTCGCCTGCCCGCGGGCGACGGGGCTATCTCCTTCGGGCAGGCGGTTGTGGCTGCCGCCCGGTCATGTTCACAAAGGACTTAAAATGTTACGACTCTTACGCAATGAACCTCGTGCAGCGCTGTTGCTGCTGGCTCTGGTAATGGCAAACCTGCTCGCCTGGGGCTGGGCGTGGCAAACCTTCAGCGGCAGTACGGCGCTGATGGCGGCAAGCCTGCTGGCCTGGTGCTACGGGCTGCGCCACGCGGTCGACGCCGACCACATTGCGGCCATCGATACCGTGACGCGAAAAATGATGCAGCAGGGAAAACGGCCGTCCGGCGTGGGGGCGTGGTTCTCGCTCGGACACTCCACCATCGTGGTGCTGGCCTCCGTCGCGATTGCCGCCACCGCGACCGCGTTTCAGAAGAACATGGCGTGGTTTCATGAAACCGGCAGCCTGATCGGCACGGCGGTTTCCGCCACCTTCCTGCTGGCGATGGCGCTGGTCAACATGGTGATTTTGCGCGGCGTCTGGCGTAATTTTCAGGCGCTGAAAAAGGGCCGCGCGGCGAACGCGGAGGTGGATCTTCCGGTACAGGGCGGGGTGATGAACTGGCTGTTTGGCACCACCTTCCGCCTGGTCAACAAAAGCTGGCAGATGTACCTGGTCGGTTTCCTGTTTGGCCTCGGGTTTGATACCGCGACCGAAATCGGCGTGCTGGGGATCTCCGCCGCCAGCGCCTCCAGCGGCATGTCGGTGTGGTCGATCATGATCTTCCCGGCCCTGTTCGCCAGCGGCATGGCGCTGGTCGATACCCTGGATAACCTGCTGATGGTGGGCGCTTACGGCTGGGCGTTCAACAAACCGCAGCGCAAGCTCTATTACAACATGACCATCACCGGCACCTCTGTGGTGGTGGCCCTGTTTATCGGCGGGCTGGAAGCGCTGGGGCTGCTGATGGATAAATTCGCCCTCAGCGGCGGCGTCTGGGACGTGATTGGCGCGGTAAACGACAACCTCGGCAACGCCGGTTTTGTGGTGGTCGGGCTGTTTGTCGCCTGCTGGCTGATCTCAATGATCAACTACCGCTGGCGTGGCTACGACGCGCTGGTGGTGCGCGCCTGAGCCGGTAGCCAGGCGCGGGTGAAATCGAGCCAGCCGCCTGCGGTCAGGACGATATCCTGCACGTTTTCCACGGTGTTAATCCGATAGCGATAGTGAAAGAGCGGCGTACACGCGCCGCGCTCAAGCAGCCGCTGAAAGAAGGGGGACAGACTCTGGTTCAGGCTCGCTTCGCTGGCGCAATACGCCATCAGCGTCTGCTTCTCTTTCTGCCAGAGCGCGTCGCCTAACGCGCTCGCCCACGCCGGTTCGTCGCTAAACCACTCCGCCAGCGCAAAGCCCGGCAGCTCGCCCGCCACGTAATCCCCCAGCAGCAGATCCGCCTGCGCCAGCGCGCCGGGCGCGTGCCATTCGTCGCGATCTTTCCACTCGATTGTCAGCTCGCAGCCCTGCTTTTTGAGCGTGGTCTGCAACAGGTCGGCCAGCTCGCGCAGCTCAGAGGTGTGGCAACAGACCAGCGTCAGCGCGTCGGGCAGCGCAACCGGGGCAGCGGCGGGGAGAGGCGGCGTCTTCAGGCCGGGAAGCACTTCGGTCCGCGTGTGCAGATCGTCGCGGTGTGAAAAGTAGCGAGTGCAGGTTTGGGCAATCTCCTGACGCAGCCAGGCGGCCAGAGGCCGGGAGAGCGCGGCGCTGACCATCAGCCACGCGAAGCCGCCGCTGGTTGAGGTCACCGCTTCCTGCGCGTTTTTTCCTTTGCCGACGGTGATCCAGGCCGGTTTATGCGCCTCCGCGCGGGTGCGCCAGAACTCTATCGCGTGTAAAAGCGGGTGCGCGGCAAAGTACCACGGCTGACGCTCCAGGCGCAGGTAGTGCGAATGGTGGCGGGCGATGGCAAACGGCCCGGCGCCGATTTCCGGCAGCTGCGGATGGGGAAGGCGGCAGACATGGTGCGCCAGACGATGCGCCAGCATGGCATCCGGCGTGTCTAAGGCGATTTCCAGACACCAGGGGGCGACAAGCGACGCCTGACGAACATGCTTCAGCCCGGCGTTACGCGCCGGATCGGCCAGCACCTGCTGGAGCGCCGTCAGAATATCTTCATCGCTGATGGCCTGGCCGTTGTGCCAGTGCGCGCCGCTGCGCAGATAAAACCGCCAGCGGAGGTTGTTATCGCTGGCCTCCCAGTGGTGCGCCAGATCCGGTACAGGCTGCGGTTCACCCGGCACGTAGCGCGTCAGCCCGGCGTGTACCGCGCAGATAATATGCTGTTCGGCGCGACGACGCTGCAACGCCGGGTGAAGCGAGGTCAGCGGTCGATACCAGGGAATACGCAGGGTCGGCTGGTGTTTGAGCCACTTACCGCCGAGAAAAGGGGTGATGATGTGATGCAGGCTCGCCGGATCGCCATCCGCCAGCTGCAACGCGCTCTGGTAATCTCCTTTCTCCAGACAGCTGTGCATCAGCGGTGCGCTGAGCTCGCTGGTAGTGGCGATACAGTGCAGGGTAGCGCGATGCCCGCGCCCCGGCTGCGCGCTCCAGCTGAGCCATCCGCTCTGGGCAAGCTGGCGCAGCAGAGTACGCGCATGGCGTTCGCTGCACAGCGCCACCTCGGCGACCTCGGCAATGGTGGTGAGTTTGGGGTCGGCACCGTAGTGCTGGTAAAGCCGTTGATACTGGCGGATTTTTTGCAGCTGGCGCATGGGAGCAGTCCGTTCGGAAAAGGATGCTGAGAGTGTAAGGCGTTTTGCGGAATAAATAAGGGTGGGTTGAGGGATGTGTTCCGGTTTTTGGCTTTCTTGCATGCTAAAGGCTGGCACGGAACCATTCCCTCTCCCTGTGGGAGAGGGTCAGGGTGAGGGGAACATACGGCTCTGGTGGTCCTTCTGTTCACCTCAGGTTCCTTGCTTTTCTGTCACCACACTACTTGTGAACGTGTCAGGGAGGCTCACCGCCGCCTCCCTGCGCCTCGCCCCGGCCCTACGGAAACGCTTCGGCGATTTACAGCCGGACCAGGGCGTCGCTGAAACTCTTGTAATCTGATGCGAATATTTAGATCGCTTTACAGGGATCGGCTATCAAGCTGCGCCCTGATCTTCAGCGCAATACTCTCCGCCTGCGGCCCCAGGATCACCTGCGCATTCTGGGGCCCCATTCTCAGGATCCCTTTTGCGCCCAGCGCCTTCAGCGCCGGTTCATCCAGCACGCTATTATCCGCGAGCGTTAAACGCAGGCGGGTGATACACGCATCGACAATCTTCAGGTTTTCCTTACCGCCCAGCGCGGCGATGTACTGCGCAATGGCTTCGCTCTGATCGTCAGACTCGCCGGTCACCGTGTCGTCGTCCTCACGGCCCGGCGTTTTGAGTTTAAAGACCCGAATAGCAACGCTGAATACCACAAAGTAAATCACGAAGAACAGGGCAATCAGCGGGATAAGGATCCAGGGCTTCGTGGCAAGGCCCCAGTTCAGTACAAAGTCGATAAGACCCGCCGAGAAGCCAAAGCCGTGCAGCACGCCCAGGCTGTTCGCAATCACCATGCTCACGCCCGCCAGCACCGCATGAAGGGCATACAGGGCAGGGGCCAGGAACAGGAAGGAGAACTCGATTGGCTCGGTGATTCCGGTCAGGAACGCCGTCAGGGCAACCGAGAGCAGCATCCCGCCTACGGCCGCGCGACGGGCTTTCGGCGCAGCGAAATACATCGCCAGCGCAGCGCCCGGCAGACCGCCCATAAAGATCGGATAGGCCCACGCCATGTACACGCCCGCATGCGGATCGCCGGCGAAGAAGCGGTTCAAATCGCCACGGGTCAGGTCGGCAGCAATCTGGGTAATGCTGGAGCCCTCAATGCCCGGCACCGCACCGCCTACCACCAGCCCCTTCACCACGTCCGGCGCCAGGCAGATGTTGTGAACGGCGCTGGCGGCATCGTAGGTGACTTTGAGGCAGTCCCCGAGGCTAAACCAGAAGACCGAGTGCAGAATGTAATGCAGGCCAAACGGAATCAACGCGCGGTTGAGCACGCCGTAGATAAACCAGCCCGGCTCGCCGCTGCGCGACACCAGCAGGCTGAAGGTATCAATGCCGTGCTGCACGGAAGGCCACACGTAGCCGCAAATCCAGGCGATGAACAGGCAGATAAGCCCGGTCATAATCGGCACCAGACGCTTGCCCGCGAAGAAGGCGAGGAAGTCAGGCAGTTTAGTGTTTGAGAAGCGGTTGTAGCAGTGGCCCGCGACCACGCCGGCGATGATCCCGGCAAAAAACGACATGTTAATCGACGAGTTGATCACCGCCGTGGCTTTGGTCAGTACCAGGAAGCCGACGGCCCCGGCCAGCGCTGCCGCCCCGGCGTTATCTTTTGCCAGACCAATGGCGATACCCAGCGCAAACAATAGCGGCAGGCTATCAAAAATACCGCCCCCGGCGCTGGCGATGAAAGGAATGTTGAACACGTCGGGCTGGCCCAGACGTAATAATATCGCCGCCACCGGTAAGGTCGCGATAGGCAACATCAGGGCTTTGCCCAGACGCTGTAAATAGCTAAATGCGTTCATGGTTTGATTCCGAAGATGACTTAATTCACGGCGAAAAATAACACCTTTTATTTTTTCGCGAAAGTGCGCTGAATAAAAATGTGATGCGCAATAAATAAATTTTATTTATATTCAGTCAGCGAATTGTTATGCATTTAAACAATGATGTAATAAGTCAATCGTTCCGGTTTTCGCACAATAAAAAACGGCGTGAATGCCGTTTTTTTGCCGGATGCGTGGTTGTCATTTTTTCGTGTCGCTCACCGGCATCATGAGTTCGCGCAGGCGCTCAATACGGGCCTCCGGGCTGAGGTAGAGCCAGCGGAATAAAACGCGCTCTTTACTCTTTACCTGTTTGAAATAAGCGTAAAGGTCGTTGAGTTCTTTGCTGAATGCGGTCATGGATTTTCTCCGGCGGATGAATATGCTTTTTAGGGTAGGCCGGGAACGGGGAATAAAACAGGGTGCGGTTTTTCAGCTGTTCCGTATTTAAATATTGATGAAGGTTATAATTAAAGGATTAATATAATGATTTATCTTTTCTGTATTTATGTGGTGAATAAGATCCGTAAAAAAAAGCCCCGGGACATCGGGGCTGCGGATAATAAAATCCTAAGGTTAAGTAAGCGTGGTAAGGGACTACGGGTTAAACGGGAAGCGACTTCAGCAGCGCGAAAGCCTCCTTCATCCGGTCTTCGCTAACGACAAAGGCGCGGAGCTGGCCGTCAGCATCGGAACCGCGCGCTACCATTCCCTGCGGCTCAATCGTCAGCTGCCAGTTCAGATCCTGACGCTGGGTTTCGCCTGCCAGGTGCAGCGGAAGCGCCGGCGTTTTCACCTTCACCAGCATGGCGGGCAGTTTAAGCGGCGCGCTGCTGCCGAGCAGATTTTTCGCCAGATACATGGCGCTAAGCTGAATAGGTTGCAGGAACGGCAGCACCTGGCCGTTAATCTCCGCGCAGTCGCCCAGGGCGTAAACGTCCGGCTGGCTGGTTTGCAGATAGCTGTCGACCTTCACGCCACGGTTAACCTCGGCACCCGCACGCTGGGCGAGGGCCGTTTCCGGGCGCAGGCCTGTGGCGGCAATCACCACGTCGACCTCAACGCTGCGGTTGCCGTCAAGCGAGGCGCGAATGCCGCCGTCGGTTTTGCTCAGGCTTTGCAGCTGCGATTTCAGCAGCAAATGCACGCCCATATCGGTCAGGCGATGCTGTAAGCGACTGCTTACTTCTGCGGGCATCAGCGCGGAAAGGATGCTCGCCGCGTGATCCACCAGCGTGACCGCTTTTCCGGCGCGGCAAAAGTCCATCGCCAGCTCGGTGCCAATCAGCCCGCCGCCCACAATCATGACTCTGGCGGCATCGCGTAGCAGGGTTTCGCTGGCCTGATACTCCTGCTGGCTGTTGAGCGTCACCATCAGCTCGCGTCCCTCAACCGGCGGCACAAACGCGGCGGCACCCGTTGCCAGCACCAGCCTGTCGTACTGCCAGCTTTTCTCTTTTGCCTTCACCACACGGGCGGCGGCGTCGATATCCGTCACACAGGTGTAGGGAAACAGGCGCAAATTAAACTGTTCGGCAAACTCCCCCGCCGTCTGGCGGGTGAGATCGTCGGCGCGCTGATTCTGGCTGATGACGTGGCTCAAATCCGGCTTGTTGTATTCGTCCATGCTGTCGGCGGCGATCAGCGTCAGCGGCACGTTCGCGTCCTGCTTGCGGATATTTTTTACCAGCTGGCGGGCCGCAAAGCCCGAGCCGATGATAACGATACCGTTATTCATTTTGCCTCCGTGCCCAGTTCGTCGAAGACGTCTTTGCCAAGCGAACATTCCGGGCAGAGGAAGTTATCCGGCACCTCGCTCCACGGCGTGCCTGGCGCCACGTCCTGCAACGGCTCGCCCAGTTCAGGATCGTAAATCCACTGACAGACGCTGCACTGCATACGCGGGCCGAGATCGGCGGCGGCAGAACCACAGGCGGTAGCTTCAGGCGCTGGGGCTGCGGCGGGGGCCGCCTCTGGAAGCGGAGCGAGCGCCCACTGACGTGCAATATCACGCCCGTGCTGGCGGCAGATTTCCAGCGCGTCGATATCCGGGCGCCATTTGGCCTTCAGGCTCATGGACATCTCAAAGCCGGCGTCCTGCAAACGGGTAGACAGGCGATCCACCGCGCCGCCGCTCCAGCCGTGAGAGCCAAAGGCGCTGGCGCGTTTGTTACGGAAGCGCAGGCCGGTCATCTCCTCTACCAGACCGGCAATTTTCGGCATCATCACGTTGTTCATGGTGGACGTGCCCACCAGCACCCCTTTGGAGCGGAAAACGTTGGTGAGGATTTCGTTTTTATCGCTGCGCGCCACGTTGAAGATTTTCACCGCCACGTTCGGGTCGACTTCGTTAATGCCCTGGGCAATCGCGTCCGCCATCATGCGGGTGTTGTTGGACATGGTGTCGTAGAAAATCGTAATGCGATCTTCCTGATAATCTGCCGCCCACTTCAGGTACAGCTCAACGATCTGCGTTGGATTTTCCCGCCACACCACGCCGTGAGAGGTGGCAATCATATCTACCGGCAGGTTAAAGCCGAGGATCTCGGTGATTTTTGGCGTCACCAGACGGCTGAACGGGGTCAGGATGTTGGCGTAGTAGCGCTGGCACTGCTCGAACAGTTCAGTCTGATCCACTTCGTCGTTGAACAGACGCTCGTCGCAGTAGTGCTGGCCGAAGGCGTCGTTGCTGAACAGCACCGCGTCGCCGGTCATGTAGGTCATCATGCTGTCCGGCCAGTGGAGCATCGGGGTTTCAACGAAGATTAGCCGTTTGCCGTTGCCGATATCCAGCGAGTCGCCGGTCTTAACGGTGTGGAAATTCCACTCCGGATGGTGGTGATGGCCGTTAATGGAGTCGATGGCGTTAGTCGTGCAGTAAATCGGCGTGTTCGGGATGTAAGACATCAGCTCGGTCAGCGCCCCGGCGTGATCCTCTTCCGCATGGTTGATGATGATGTAGTCGATAGCGTCCAGATCGATTTCGCTACGCAGGTTCTGCACAAACTCGCGGCTAAACTTGTGATCGACGGTATCGATCAGCACGTTTTTCCCTTCACGGATGAGATAGCTGTTGTAGCTGCTGCCGCGCAGCGTTTTGTATTCCGTCCCGTGGAAATCACGCACTTCCCAGTCACGTTGGCCAACCCAATGAATGTTATTTTTAACCAGAATAGACATAGCAACCTCAATTTTTTACTGCGTTTCAAAACAAGATGGGTTAGCTATATCAAGTTGCGTGCCAGTTTTTAACTTATTGATTTTTATCTGTATTTAAAATTATGCTCCGTAATGGGTAGTCATTATGACTATGCTGTTTGTTGTCTATATGACAGTATGCATTGTCAAAATGACAGTGAGGCGAAGATGAGCTTTTCCGTAGACGTGCTGGCGAAAATCGCCATTGAACTGCAAACCGGTATCGGGCATCAGGACCGCTTCCAGCGTCTGATCTCCACGCTGCGCCACGTGCTGGCGTGCGACGCCTCGGCGCTGCTGCGCTATGAAGGACGGCAGTTTATTCCGCTGGCTATCGACGGGCTGGCGCAGGACGTCCTCGGGCGGCGCTTTACCCTTGAGGGCCATCCGCGCCTCGAAACCATCGCCCGCGCGGGGGACGTGGTGCGCTTCCCGGCGGACAGCGATCTGCCCGACCCGTACGACGGCCTGATCCCCGGTCAGGAGAGCCTGAAGGTCCACGCCTGCATCGGCCTGCCGCTATTTGCCGGGCAAAACCTGATTGGGGCGTTAACGCTGGACGGCATGTCGCCGGATCAGTTCGATACCTTCAGCGACGAAGAGCTGCGGCTGATTGCGGCGCTGGCCGCCGGGGCGCTGAACAATGCGCTGCTGATTGAGCAGCTTGAGAGCCAGAATATCCTTCCCGGCAACCCGGCGGCGTTTGAGCAGGTGGCGCACACCGAAATAATCGGCCTGTCGCCGGGGATGGAGCAGCTCAAAAAAGAGATCGACATCGTGGCGGCATCGGATCTCAACGTGCTGATCTTCGGGGAAACCGGGACCGGTAAAGAGCTGGTGGCGAAATCCATTCACGAAGCCTCGCCGCGCGCGGTGAACCCGCTGGTGTACCTCAACTGCGCCGCGCTGCCGGAGAGCGTGGCGGAGAGCGAGCTGTTCGGGCACGTCAAAGGCGCCTTCACCGGGGCCATCAGCAACCGCAGCGGCAAGTTTGAAATGGCGGACAACGGCACGCTGTTTCTCGATGAAATCGGCGAGCTGTCTCTTTCGTTGCAGGCCAAACTGCTGCGCGTGTTGCAGTACGGCGATATTCAGCGCGTAGGAGACGATCGCAGCCTGCGGGTCGACGTGCGCGTGCTGGCGGCGACCAACCGCGACCTGCGCGAAGAGGTGCTGGCCGGGAACTTCCGCGCCGACCTGTTCCATCGCCTGAGCGTGTTTCCGCTCACCGTGCCGCCCCTGCGCGAGCGCGGTGAGGATGTGATTCTGCTGGCGGGCTATTTCTGCGAGCAGTGCCGGCTCAAAATGGGGCTGTCCCGTGTGGTGCTCAGCCCCGGCGCAAGAACGCATCTGCTGAGCTACGGCTGGCCGGGGAACGTGCGCGAGCTGGAACACGCCATTCACCGGGCGGTAGTGCTGGCGCGGGCGACGCGTTCCGGCGATGAGGTGGTGATCCACGCCCGCCATTTCGCCCTGCACGATGACGCCGCGCCCGCGATGGTTCAGGAAGCGCCTGCTGTTGTGAACGAAAACCTGCGCGAGGCGACGGAAGAATTTCAGCGCCAGCGTATCGTCCGCGCGCTGGAGCAGAATAACCGCAGCTGGGCGGCGTGCGCCCGGGCGCTGGAGATGGACGTCGCCAACCTGCACCGGCTGGCGAAACGTCTGGGTCTGAAAGGCTAGCCATTGCCGCACCGGTTAATAAAAGGGCGGGTTTGCGAGAGGGCGCGTAAAGATTTTGCGGTGGTGGCGACTACCGCTTCCTTGTGGTGTGAAGGATGCTTTACCATAATGGGTTCTTCCCGAACTCGTTAAATGGATGTCTCATGTTCAAGCGTCGTTATGCAGCGTTACTCCCTGCACTTATTCTGCTTTCAGCCTGTAGTAGCAAACCGAAATCTGAAACCGCACAGCCCACTGCGGGCGCGCCGTCAGGGGGATTCCTGCTGGAGCCTCAGCACAACATGATGCAGATGGGCGGCGACTTTGCGAATAACCCGGCTGCCGAGCAGTTCATCGATAAAATGGTCAGCAAACACGGTTTTGACAGACAGCAGCTTCACGAGATCCTCTCGCAGGCAAAACGTCTGGACTACGTGCTGCGCCTGATGGACCGACAGGCACCCACGGCGCAGGTGCCGAGCGGGCCAAACGGCGCATGGCTGCGCTATCGCAAACAGTTTATTACCCCGGACAACGTGCAAAACGGCGTGGCGTTCTGGAATCAATATGAAGACGCCCTGAACCGCGCGTGGCAGGTATACGGCGTGCCGCCGGAAATTATCGTCGGGATTATTGGCGTTGAAACCCGCTGGGGCCGGGTGATGGGTAAAACCCGCATCCTCGACGCGCTGGCGACGCTCTCCTTTAACTATCCGCGTCGCGCGGAATACTTCTCCTCCGAGCTCGAAACCTTCCTGCTGATGGCGCGTAACGAACAGGACGATCCGCTGGATCTGAAAGGCTCGTTTGCCGGGGCGATGGGTTACGGCCAGTTTATGCCGTCTTCCTATAAACAGTACGCCGTCGACTTTAACGGCGACGGGCACATCAACCTGTGGGATCCGGTCGATGCCATCGGCAGCGTGGCGAACTACTTCAAAGCCCACGGCTGGACGCCGGGTGGACAAGTTGCGGTGCAGGCAAACGGCGACGCGTTCGGTCTGGAAAATGGCTTCAAAACCAAATACAGCGTTGCGCAGCTGACGGCGGCAGGATTAACGCCGACCCAGCCGCTGGGCAATGTGGATCAGGTGAGCCTTCTGCGCCTGGACGTTGGTACGGGCTATCAGTACTGGTACGGCATGCCGAACTTCTACACCATCACCCGCTATAACCACAGCACCCACTATGCGATGGCCGTGTGGCAGCTTGGCCTGGCGGTGTCTCAGGCGCGCGTTCCCGCGGCGTCACCGTTTAGCCAGTAAGCCGTTTTATTCAGCCCTCTCCCAGTGGGGGAGGGCATGTGCGCCCGTCCCGGTTTCTCAGAAACATTTCGCCACACTCCCATTTCCTCGCGTCCATTTACATCCGCATCGCCTTTCATTATTGTTATGTTATAACATTTAATATGGTGTTCGGATGTCAACTTCCCTTTTCTCGCTTTCCGCGCTGAAGCGCTTTTTACTGGCGCTGGCGCTTACTCTTCTGATCGGGCTGGCCGTGCGCTGGGCGGTGATGCTGCCATGATCGTCATGAATCAGCTGATCGCCGGTTACGATCGCCAGCCCGTCACCCGCGCCATTTCTGGCGTCATCGAACGCGGCAGCATGACCGCCATCATCGGCGCGAACGGATGCGGTAAATCCACGCTGCTGAAAACCCTCGCCGGGTTTATTCCCCCGGTGAGCGGCAATTTCCGCTGGCAGGGCAAACGCCCGACCCTCGGCTGGCTGGCGCAGCGCCACGCCCTTGAAGCGCAGTTTCCGCTCACCGTGCAGGACGTGGTGAGCATGGGATGCTGGCCACGCGTGTCGCTGCTGGCAGGATTGCGCCGGGACGCTCGTCTGCGCGTTGCCAGCGCCCTTGAGCGCGTAGGGCTGGCGTCAATGGCGCGCTCAACCATCGATGAACTCTCCGGCGGCCAGTTTCAGCGCATGTTGTTTGCCCGCGTGTTAGTGCAGCAGGCTCCGCTGGTGATGCTCGACGAGCCTTTCACCGGCGTTGATGAATCAACCAGTAACGTCCTGATGGAGCTGATGCTGGAGATGTATCTGCAAGGGCAAACGGTGCTGGCGGTGCTGCACGACAGCGAACGCGTGGCGCGCCACTTCCCGCAGACCCTGCGGCTGGACGCGGACGTGGTGCACTGGAAAACCGACCGGGTGAGGGTGGCATGATCTGGCATCTCTTTTTCCAGCCGTTTATCGAATACGGCTTTATGCGCCGCGCGCTGGTGGTCTGCCTGGCGCTTTCCGTCAGCACTACGGCGCTTGGAGTCTTCCTGCTGCTGCGCCGGATGAGCCTGATGGGGGATGCGCTCTCGCACGCCATTTTGCCCGGCGTCGCCGTGGGCTATCTCCTGAGCGGAATGTCCCTGCTGGCGATGAGCATCGGCGGATTTATCGCCGGGATCGCCGTGGCGCTGGTGGCCGGGCTGGTCAGTCGTCGTACGCCGCTTAAAGAGGATGCCAGCTTTGCCGGGTTTTACCTCGGATCGCTGGCGCTGGGCGTCACGCTGGTGTCGCTGCGCGGCTCGAACGTCGACCTCCTGCATCTGCTTTTTGGCTCCATTCTCGCGGTGGACAACGACGCGGCACTGTTTGTGGCCGGCGTGTGTGTCTTTACGCTCCTCACGCTGGCGATTTTCTATCGCGGGCTGGTCACCGAGGCCTTTGATACCGCGTGGTTGCAGGTAAACGCCCGCTGGCTGCCGGGTCTACTGCACGGTCTGTTTCTCGCCCTGCTGGTGCTCAATCTTGTGGCCGGTTTTCAGGTGCTGGGCACGCTGATGGCGGTTGGGCTGATGATGCTCCCGGCCGTGGCGGCCCGGTGCTGGGTGCGTACCTTACCCGGCCTGCTCCTGATGGCAGGCATCAGCGGTATTTTCTGCGCGTGGCTGGGGCTAAGCCTCTCCTGGGCGGTAAGCCTGCCTGCGGGTCCCTCTATCGTGCTGACCGCCAGCGCGCTGTTCTTTATTTCTATTTTATTTGGCACGCGCAGCAGGCTGGCTGGCAGCCTGCGTGCGCTTTTTTAACGCAAGGGGAAAATAATGAAACGTACAGGATTAGCGATCGCTCTCGCGCTCGGATTCATGTCGCAGGGCGTCCTGGCAAAAACGCTCAACGTGGTGACCAGCTTTTCAATACTGGGCGACATTACCCAGGAGGTCGGCGGCGAGCATGTGAAGGTGACCACGCTGGTGGGGCCAGACGGCGACCCGCATACCTTTGAGCCTTCGCCGAAAGACAGCGCGGCGCTGAGCAAGGCCGATGTGGTGGTGGTGAACGGCCTGGGCCTGGAGGGCTGGCTTGACCGGCTGGTGAAAGCGTCCGGTTTTAAAGGCCAGCTGGTCGTGGCATCAGAAGGGGTGAAAACCCACACCCTGGAAGAGGATGGCAAAACCGTGACCGATCCTCACGCCTGGAACAGCGCGGCCAACGGTGCGCTGTATGCGCAAAATATTCTCGCGGGGCTGGTAAAGGCCGATCCGCAGGACAAAGCCGCGCTGGAGGCTTCCGGCAAACCTTACATCGCGCAGCTTACCGGGCTGGACAGCTGGGCGAAAACCCGCTTTAGCCAGATCCCGCAGGATAAGCGCAAGGTGCTGACCAGCCATGACGCCTTCGGTTATTTCAGCCGCGCCTACGGCGTGACCTTTATGGCTCCGCAGGGGCTCTCTTCGGAGAGCGAAGCGAGCGCGGCGCAGGTGGCTGAGATCATCAATCAAATTAAAGCCGACGGCGTGAAAACCTGGTTTGTGGAAAACCAGCTTGACCCGCGGCTGGTTAAGCAGATCGCCAGCGCCACGGGCGCGCAGCCGGGAGGCGAGCTTTATCCTGAGGCCTTATCGGCCAAAGGCGGCGTGGCCGATACCTATGTAAAAGCCTTCCGTCATAACGTCCAGACTCTCGCGCAGAGCATGAAATAACCCCCTGAAATAACAGCCGACGCACCCGCGTCGGCTTTTTTCTGAAGCAGCCTCGTAAAAGCTGCACCTCATCCCCATATCTGACGAGAAAGTGCTATCTTGTGCAGCACGTTTTCCGAAGCCGGGGGCAAGAATGACTGACCATGAATTGATGCAACTTAGCGAAGTGGTAGGGCTGGCGTTAAAGCAGCGCGGTGCGACCCTCACCACCGCCGAGTCCTGTACGGGCGGCTGGGTTGCCAAAGTGATAACGGACATCGCGGGCAGTTCCGCCTGGTTTGAGCGCAGCTTTGTCACCTACAGTAATGAAGCAAAAGCGCAGATGATTGGCGTGCATGAATCCACCCTTGAGCAGCACGGCGCGGTCAGTGAACCCGTGGTGATTGAAATGGCTATCGGCGCGCTCAAAGCGGCGCGCGCGGATTATGCCATCTCCATTAGCGGCATCGCAGGGCCTGATGGCGGCAGCGACGTGAAGCCCGTTGGCACCGTCTGGTTTGGCTTTGCGACCTCAAAAGGCGAAGGCATCACCCGCCGGGAGTGCTTTAGCGGTGACCGCGAAAGCGTGCGCCGTCAGGCAACGGAATATGCGTTAAAAACGCTCTGGCAACATTTTCTACAAAACACTTGATACTGTATGACCATACAGTATAATTGCTTCAACAGAACAGAATTCACCCCAGTAAATACGTAACGTATTTACCGTATGACAGGAGTAATAATGGCTATCGACGAAAACAAACAGAAAGCGTTGGCGGCAGCACTGGGCCAAATCGAAAAACAATTCGGTAAAGGCTCCATCATGCGCCTGGGTGAAGACCGTTCCATGGACGTGGAAACTATCTCCACCGGTTCGCTTTCTCTGGATATCGCACTGGGTGCGGGCGGCCTGCCAATGGGTCGTGTCGTAGAGATCTACGGTCCAGAATCTTCCGGTAAAACAACCCTGACGTTGCAGGTTATCGCCGCCGCTCAGCGCGAAGGCAAAACCTGTGCGTTTATCGATGCCGAGCACGCGCTTGACCCGGTTTATGCTCGCAAGCTGGGCGTTGATATCGACAACCTGCTGTGTTCTCAGCCGGACACCGGTGAGCAGGCGCTGGAAATCTGTGACGCGCTGGCACGCTCGGGTGCGGTTGACGTTATCGTTGTCGACTCCGTGGCTGCGCTGACGCCAAAAGCGGAAATCGAAGGCGAAATCGGTGACTCTCACATGGGCCTCGCGGCACGTATGATGAGCCAGGCGATGCGTAAGCTGGCCGGTAACCTGAAACAGTCCAACACCCTGCTGATCTTCATCAACCAGATCCGTATGAAAATTGGCGTGATGTTCGGTAACCCGGAAACCACCACCGGTGGTAACGCGCTGAAATTCTACGCCTCTGTACGTCTTGATATCCGCCGTATCGGTGCGGTGAAAGAGGGCGATACCGTCATCGGTAGCGAAACCCGCGTTAAAGTGGTGAAAAACAAAATCGCTGCACCGTTCAAACAGGCTGAATTCCAGATCCTCTACGGCGAAGGGATTAACTTCTTCGGCGAGCTGGTTGACCTGGGCGTGAAAGAGAAGCTGATTGAAAAAGCGGGCGCATGGTACAGCTACAACGGCGACAAGATTGGTCAGGGTAAAGCGAATGCGATCTCCTGGCTGAAAGATAACCCGGCTGCGGCGAAAGAAATTGAGAAGAAAGTGCGTGAGCTTCTGCTGAACAACCAGGACTCCAAACCGGATTTCGTGGTTGACGGCGCTGATGCTGAAGAAACCAACGAAGACTTTTAATTCTCTCGTTTAAAAATGAAGGGCTGCGAATGCGGCCCTTTTTGCATTTCTGAATCAGCAGGTTTTATATGTCCGAATCCACCTCTCGTCGCCCGGCATACGCGCGTTTACTGGATCGCGCGGTGCGCATTCTGGCCGTTCGCGATCACAGCGAACAGGAGCTAAGACGTAAGCTCGCCGCGCCCGTCATGAGCAAAAATGGGCCGGAAGAGATCGACGCCACCGCGGAAGATTATGACCGCGTTGTGGCCTGGTGCTATGAACATCAGTATCTGGATGATGAACGCTTTGTCTCGCGGTTTATCGCCAGCCGCAGCCGTAAAGGTTATGGCCCCGCGCGTATTCGCCAGGAGCTGAACCAAAAGGGCATCGCGCGCGAAGCGACAGAAAAAGCGATGCGCGAATGCAACATTGACTGGTGTGACATCGCGAAAGATCAGGTGGTGCGCAAATACGGTGAACCCTTACCGCGTGAATTTTCAGAAAAAGTTAAAATCCAGCGCTTTTTGCTCTACCGCGGCTTTCTGATGGAGGATATTCAGGATATCTGGCGCAATTTTACGGATTGAACGCATCCTGGATTTTACTTCCCTCCCAAGAAAACTTATCTTATTCCCACTTTTTCCAGTAGCTGGTCTGTCCAACTGTTTAGAGGTACAGGCTGGCTGCGACATTTCGTTAGCTTGATTTCAGGATAATTATGAGCAAGAGCACCGCTGAGATCCGTCAGGCGTTTCTCGATTTTTTCCATAGTAAGGGACACCAGGTTGTTGCCAGCAGCTCCCTGGTACCGAATAACGACCCGACTTTACTGTTTACCAACGCCGGGATGAACCAGTTCAAGGATGTTTTCCTTGGTCTCGACAAGCGTAATTATTCCCGCGCAACCACGTCACAGCGTTGCGTACGTGCGGGCGGTAAACATAACGACCTGGAAAACGTCGGTTACACCGCGCGCCACCACACCTTCTTTGAAATGCTGGGTAACTTCAGCTTCGGCGACTACTTCAAACACGACGCTATCCAGTTCGCGTGGGAACTGCTGACCGGTGAAAACTGGTTCAACCTGCCGAAAGAGCGTCTGTGGGTCACCGTATATGAAACCGATGACGAAGCGTTCGAAATCTGGGAAAAAGAGGTTGGTATTCCTCGCGAGCGCATTATCCGCATCGGCGACAATAAAGGCGCACCGTACGCGTCTGACAACTTCTGGCAGATGGGCGACACCGGTCCTTGCGGCCCATGTACTGAAATCTTCTACGATCACGGCGACCACATCTGGGGCGGCCCTCCGGGCAGCGCGGAAGAAGATGGCGATCGCTACATTGAGATCTGGAACATCGTCTTCATGCAGTTCAACCGTCAGGCCGACGGCACCATGGAACCGCTGCCGAAGCCGTCTGTGGATACCGGTATGGGTCTGGAGCGTATTGCCGCTGTGCTGCAACACGTTAACTCCAACTACGACATCGACCTGTTCCGCACGCTGATCCAGTCCGTCGCGGAAGTGACCGGTGCGACCGATCTTAGCAACAAATCTCTGCGCGTTATCGCAGACCACATTCGTTCCTGTGCTTTCCTGATTGCTGACGGCGTGATCCCGTCGAATGAAAACCGTGGCTACGTGCTGCGTCGTATCATTCGTCGTGCCGTCCGTCACGGCAACATGCTGGGCGCGAAGGACACCTTCTTCTATAAGCTGGTGGGTCCACTGATTGGCGTAATGGGCTCTGCGGGCGACGAACTGAAACGCCAGCAGGCGCAGGTAGAGCAGGTTCTGAAAACCGAAGAAGAGCAGTTTGCACGTACTCTGGAGCGCGGTCTGGCGCTGCTGGACGAAGAGCTGGGTAAACTGGAAGGCGATACGCTGGATGGTGAAACCGCGTTCCGTCTGTACGACACCTACGGCTTCCCGGTTGACCTGACGGCAGACGTTTGCCGCGAGCGCAACATCAAAGTTGACGAAGCAGGCTTCGAAGCCGCAATGGAAGAACAGCGCCGTCGCGCGCGTGAATCCAGCGGTTTTGGCGCAGACTACAACGCGATGATCCGTGTTGATAGCGCATCAGAATTCAAAGGTTACGAAGAACTGGAACTGACCGGTAACGTGACGGCTCTGTTTGTTGACGGTAAATCCGTAGACAGCATCAGCGCGGGTCAGGAAGCGGTTGTGATTCTGGACAAAACGCCGTTCTACGCAGAATCCGGCGGCCAGGTTGGCGATAAAGGCGAACTGAAAGGCAACGGTTTCAGCTTCAGCGTCAGCGACACCCAGAAATACGGCCAGGCAATTGGTCACCAGGGCAAACTGGTTTCCGGTTCTCTGAAAGTGGGCGAGGGTGTTCAGGCTAACGTTGATGAAGCACGCCGCGCGCGCATCCGTCTGAACCACTCCGCAACGCACCTGATGCATGCTGCACTGCGTGAAGTTCTGGGTACGCACGTTGCGCAGAAAGGCTCTCTGGTTAACGATAAAGTGCTGCGTTTCGACTTCTCGCATTTTGAAGCGATGAAACCGTCTGAAATCCGCGCGGTGGAAGATCTGGTGAACGCGCAGATCCGTCGTAACCTGCCAATCGAAACCCATATCATGGATCTTGAGGCAGCGAAGCAGAAGGGCGCTATGGCGCTGTTTGGCGAGAAATATGACGAACGTGTTCGCGTGCTGAGCATGGGCGATTTCTCTACCGAACTGTGCGGCGGCACTCACGCCTCGCGCACCGGTGACATCGGTCTGTTCCGCATCGTTTCTGAATCGGGTACGGCGTCAGGCGTTCGTCGTATCGAAGCCGTTACCGGCGAAGGCGCAATCGCCAGCCTGCACGCACAAAGCGATCAGCTGCACGATATCGCCCAGCTGCTGAAAGGCGATAGCCAGAACCTGGGTGAGAAAGTGCGCGTCGCGCTGGATCGTACCCGCGCTCTGGAAAAAGAGCTGCAACAGCTGAAAGAACAGGCCGCCGCGCAGGAAAGTGCAAACCTTTCCAGCAAAGCGGTAGAGATTAAGGGCGTCAAACTGCTTGTCAGCGACCTGGCTGGCGTTGAGCCTAAGATGCTGCGTACTATGGTCGACGATCTGAAGAACCAGCTCGGTTCAACGGTTATCGTTCTGGCGACGGTAGCAGAGGGTAAGGTTTCTCTGATTGCGGGGGTCTCTAAGGATGTGACCGATCGCGTAAAAGCAGGGGAACTGATTGGCATGGTTGCCCAGCAGGTGGGGGGCAAAGGTGGTGGTCGTCCTGACATGGCGCAAGCCGGCGGTACGGATGCGGCGGCGCTTCCAGCAGCATTAGCCAGCGTTGAAAGCTGGGTAAGCGCGAAACTGTAATAACAACAAAGCACAAGCAGACGCCATAGCGGTAACGTTATGGCGTCTTGTTCACTGCGCTATCGATAACGATAAAGTCAGGTTGAGTTTGTGTATATCGGCTAAACTTACGTTTAACAGAATGTGATGCCGTGACTGCTTACACTTTACGTGTTTGTCATCGCTTACTTTTTGGCGTTATATGATGGATAATGCCGGGATACAAGAGACCCGACTCTTTTAATCTTTCAAGGAGCAAAGAATGCTGATTCTGACTCGTCGAGTTGGTGAGACCCTCATGATTGGGGATGAGGTCACCGTGACAGTTTTAGGGGTGAAGGGCAACCAGGTACGCATCGGCGTAAACGCCCCTAAAGAAGTCTCTGTCCATCGTGAAGAGATCTACCAGCGTATCCAGGCTGAAAAATCCCAGCAGTCCAGTTACTGATATTATCGCGTCTCGCGCTCTGCGAGACGCAACCCTCCCGACATTCTTCCTGCATAAAGTTACCATTCGATTTCAATCGCGCGCTTTTTCGTCACTCTCTTTGTCTTTTCTCATCGCAATACCACCTTTCGTTCTCAACATTACTGCGCAGAACCCTGCAAAATCCGCTTATAAAACACCCTCTTTGCAGCTTTTACATGCGAATTGCCTGTGATTTGTGCAAACGATAAAAGCTCGTGGAAAATTGTTTGACTTATAAGTCCCAGAAAGTAATATATGCGCCACGCAGCGACGAGAAGCTTTCAACAAGTTACTCGAAGCACTCGAAAGAGGCGTTGTGTGGTGAGGTGGCCGAGAGGCTGAAGGCGCTCCCCTGCTAAGGGAGTATGCGGTCAAAAGCTGCATCCGGGGTTCGAATCCCCGCCTCACCGCCATTTTTGCATCCGTAGCTCAGCTGGATAGAGTACTCGGCTACGAACCGAGCGGTCGGAGG
>NZ_JBPTTK010000049.1:0-2683 GCF_053290175.1 Enterobacter sp. 186315
CCCAACCCCTTAACTGGGACCGTGGTCCCAACCCCTTAACTGGGACCGTGGTCCCGACCCCTTAACTGGGACCGTGGTCCCAACCCCTTAACTGGGACCGTGGTCCCGACCCCATAACTGGGACCGTGGTCCCGACCCCTTAACTGGGACCGTGGTCCCGACCCCTTAACTGGGATCGTGGTCCCAACCCCTTAACTGGGACCGTGGTCCCGACCCCATAACTGGGACCGTGGTCCCGACCCCATAACTGGGACCGTGGTCCAATCTAGTCAGCTCGCATCAGATTATGAATTTTTAAACTTTACCTTAAAAGTTATCCACTGAATCGGTGGGTAAGCCTGTGCACAATGTGTCAGGAAAAGGAGTATTAACTGAGCTCTCAGTGCTTGAAAAAAGGATGTCATGTAGTCCGGCTTACCGCGGGACCTACACGGTGTTATGGCCACGCATCGAGTGACATTCGTGCAGACTGCGGCAAACGCCGTGCCTCTAATCTAGCCCGACCGCTGCGGCTGCAAGGGTGCGCTTGTCCGTCATCCTCGCCCATCGCAGTTATTATCTAATGTCTGCAGCCGGTCTTCCCGTCGTTCTCTCGCTCACTATCCGCTCGATAACCGTACAAGCTGCCTAGGATATTTTCTGCGCCACGGCCTCCTGTAACGCCCATTGCATTCTCCACTATTCGTCGGGCTTCGTTTCGGCACGGCGTAAGCCGGAACTCAGACGACATATACCACGGAGGAATTTTCATGAGCACAACAACACCGGCTGTATACGTTGGCACTTGGCACAAATACAACTGCGGCAGCATTTTCGAAAAGTGGTTCGACTTGACCGATTTGACGGAAAAGAGGATTTTCTCGAATCCTGATATGCCCTGCATTCAAACGAGCACGATCCGCAACTCATGTTCCAAGACTGGGAAGGTATTCCGGCCTGTTGAACGAGATTCCATAGTTGCTTCGTAGTTACTTTGATTTTGAAGCCTACGCGCGTGACTTGTTCAGCGGCGGTCTGGTGTTTGTCGACGGTAATGTGTTCAACAACTGATTAGGACGGGCAGGGGGATCCCCTGCCGCTAAGGAGAGCATCATGAAACTCGATCCACAGACCCTTGGCATATTGCGTCAGTTCAAAACATGATTAATACCAGCCGTCGTGATTCAGGTCAGGGGAAACTGACGACCGCGTAGGTAGTCGATAAAATTTGCTACTTCATGACCTGTCATTGTTGAGTGTATATGGGCGGACACTTCATTTTGAAGGTTGGGAAGGGGTAGGGCTACGGCAGGTGGTTAAGCCGCTATAAACCTGGCAGGCAATCTGCCCACCTGTGCTGTCTGTAGCCCGTATGTGCGGATGAGATTAAGCTTGATGACGGGATATTACAGGGTCGGAGGCGCGTATAAGTGATGCAAATAATGCGAAGTTTTGAAAAGAAGACCAAGACAAGGTTGCTGTAGACCTTGTCACATCCGCTGTTGCATACAAGAATGTATGAATATGCCGGTTATACCTGAAGCGGTGGCCAGAGAATAACCGTAACATCTCAAAGAATATTTTAACGAGCGGGTGCGTCTCTATCGCATCAGTACGTTGCTGCCGACCGCAAATAATCTGCGATATATCGAAATGGCTGAAGCCCATAAAAAGTAGAAAGATCTTTTCAGGAGGCGATGTCGAGAACTCCCTTCACCGGGACTTTTGCCTGAGATTCTAACCATCCTTAAGTCAGGTCTTTACGCAAAAGGCGCTGGTAAGGGTCTGAACCTTAGGTGGAAAGGAATTACTGGTTAGCAACATCACATCTTAATGACATCGCAAGTTAGCAATATAACAAATTCATAAGGTAATAATATTATAAAACAACAACTTGATAATTTTTTTAATTCTTGAGGTTACAATTGACGTCCGGTCGGGCTGTCATGCTTCATACAGAGCCAACGATGCTGTCTCTGCCAAGCTCCTCTGGGGCAGCGGGTGTCCATCCCATGACGCAACATCCATGCTCGCAGGAGCCGGAATGGCTGCGCCGCTCAGTCGCGCCGCTTCCTGCGCTTCAGGCATGGCATCAATGCCGTTGGTGTTATCGATGCCATGCAGAGGGCAATGCGCGCGGCTTACGTCATTACGGCGTGTCCCTGCCCATCTCTCACCGTATGCCTTTTCTCCGTTTATGGCTCTCCTGCCGGGTGCTGATAGCACCACAGTCTTCTTGGTTGACAAACCCTTTCGCAATATATTTCCCCCGGCCATTCCGGTTCGCTTCATTAGACCGGAATAAATTTCCCGCTTGCCCCATACAGCTGCGTCTGCCAATGATGTTTACGCCCCTGCGGCGAAGGGTCTCAAACGGATGAAGTGCATTTATCCGTGGAAAAAAAACAGTGGTTTACCATAAAGCGTTAAAGCCGCGGCTCCGGAAACTCAACGGATAATGTGGTTTTTGAAGGCCAGACCCTGTTCAGAAGGAGGTGTGTAGTGAGCAAAACCCTGAAGGAATTTCATAGCCAGCCGGAGGTGCAGTATGTGCCCACGCCTGGAGATGTGGAATTGATGTAGCCCCCTGAAACACCAGACAGTAGCTGTATCTCCAGATAAGAGATAGGCTTGAATATATGTCTAACACTAACGCCAATTTTGAGATGACCGGGATCCTGTTAGGGCAAGAAGTCCGTAAACG
>NZ_JBPTTK010000050.1:0-2586 GCF_053290175.1 Enterobacter sp. 186315
TCAGCAGGCCATCCGTGCGCAGGAAATCGATGCGGTTGTGATAGCTGTCGTGAATAGCAGAGAGGTGGTAAATGCCCGGGCCAGCCGGGGAAAACACACGCGTTTGCTGTGAGCGACGGTCGAAAAGGGTCAGCTCGTCGCGCATGTTTCCGGACAGGCGATAGCAGACCTGACGGCCGTGTGCGACATCCTTAAATATCCCATCCTGCGGCAGGGGATAGCTGAGTACTACGCCTTCGTGATCGGTGAAGTGCAGGCTGTCGCCTTGTACAGCCAGAGACTGAGACCAGTCATCAGTCCACCTCTTCCCGAAAAGACCCTTTTTAGCCCTCCGCGAGCGATAAAGCCGTGAAAGGGTCAGAGGCAAAGTGCCGGGAATATGCAGAACATTGAGCTGCTGGATCATACTGCCCGAAACAACATCAACCGGATCGCTGCAAGAGGTGAGGCACTTTACGTCGAACTCTTCACCTTCGCCGGCTTTTGCCGCTGGTTTTTCTTTGATGTTCGCACCATCCATGTGCGCGCTGCCGACGGTTCTGAGCGAGTGGACCATGAGCATACTTTGCGCGGCAGTCCTTAACCCCTCATTTTCAGGTGTATCCATGGCGTTAAAGGTTTGAAGGGCCTCCCCCCCAATTTCACCTGCCATAGCTCGCGCTGCTTCCGCTGTTGTATTGTAATTAATCGCACCGTACATCATGGCGCCGGTCATCTTGCTGTTAATCACCCCATCGGGTGTTTTGTCTTTAAAGAAATCGCCAAAAAGACCATCAAAAAATGACTTTTCATCCTCCGTTTCAGGTTCAGCCTCAGGATCCGCCTGACTCCCGGACACATTTGGCGCAGGCGGCTGGCCTATAATGATGCCGGTGGTATTTCGGGCGTTCATCCAGAAGGTATCGAAGTGTCGAAGCACCGACTTTCCGCCAGCGAAAAAGGTTGTGCTGTGCGCCAGGGGTTCGCAAATATCGCCTACCGTGCCGCTTTTGATTCCCTTTGCCACACCGGGTTCATCGCCTTTTGTTGTGGGAACAAAGCTCTGATCGAGAACCAGCACCGGACGATTATTCGCGTTAACGGACGGCACCGTCAGCACGGCTTCGTTAAGGCTGGCGGTAACAGGGTAGGGGATTGGGGGCGTAACGGGGCCGATAGGGGTTTTGCAGACATCCGGGGTCAGGCTGATTACTGTCCATGCTCCGTCCTGACGGGCAATATAATTTTCCGCCATCCTTATTCTCCTGAAATGTGATAACGGGCTTCCATAACCCTTACTGATGACTTGACGGGCAGCACATAGCGGCAGGTCTGTTCGACGGTTAGCGCTTCGGTATCAATGAGTAACGTATCGGTCCACATGAGCTGAGGTACCATTTCACCCGTCTGCATCCGCAGCAGGATCAGGGCCTGATTGTTGGGTAAGGCAAAAGTAATATCGCCGTCCGGACGTAAGCCGCTCAGGGTGACTATTGCGCCCGGGGCCGGGAACGGAATTTGCTGATCCTGCGGTGCGCAGTTCCAGTACCTGAAGTTGAAATCTTCCGGAAGCGCGGGGTGGCGTTTTTTAAGCCAGTTTTCATCGTAAGTTCCGGCCAGCGGCAGTCGGGGTTGCCAGGTGCGGCCCACCGCACCAAACCCGGCGGGTTGGAATGCAGGGGCAGACCAGTCCGCTTCGCCGCTGCAAACATCCAAAAAATGCTCAAGAGTAAAAGGGGCGTCAGGCGAAGCGATCTGCGGAGCCTCTGCTTCCCGCAGGTCGCAGGCATTGAGATACCAGAACGGCATATAGCCCAGGCCAAGTGGATTTAGCGGGCAAACCGTATGCGCCAGCGGTGGGTTGTGTTTCTCGGGATGCTCATTGCGCTGCGCGTCAGTCAGCAGAAAATCCTGCGGAATACGATCGGCATATTCGCTGTCAGCCTCTATCCGGCATTCGCCGCCGAAAGCATAACGATAATCCAGAGGCAAAGAGGTAAAAGGCTCTGGCTCCGTTTCATACCACCGCTGGGTTAACGGCTGTTGACGATAAAAACGTCTTCCGCTGATGCGCAGCTTTTTATCGAGTAGCACTTTTCCATCAGAGGCGCGTATCAGCACAGCTGCGGTCATTTCCGGACTGGCCTCACCGCCTGGCGTGTAGGCTGTTCCATTAACGATGACGTCGCACGTGGGTTTGAAAGGCGCTAAATCGCTTTCACGCAAAACAGATGAAAGATTGATCTCTCCGGAGAATTCATCGGTCAGGCATAACGGCAGCGCCGGATTTTCCATCAGCCGTGTCGACCACCGGCCATCGTCGCCCTTGACCAGGCGAAAGCCAATTTTCATGACGATCGCGTGGTGGCGTTCATCCTGTTTGTCATCCATCGCGTACTCCATCACTGAGAACGGCGTCAGATTGCGAAATTCCATTTCTCGCGCCTCAGTTGATGTAAACGTCTTTGCCTTTGATATTGGCCGGCCCGCTGGCGCTAAAATCAAACTCCGTACCCGCGATCGTTACTTTCCCACTGCTTTCAAGCGTGATAGAGCTGGCCCCGCAGATCAGCTGGATTTTGTCGCCCGAGGTAATGCAGGTGGCGT
>NZ_JBPTTK010000051.1:0-2550 GCF_053290175.1 Enterobacter sp. 186315
CCCGTTCACCGATTTTCACGCATTTTCCTCGCCTATCTGTGCGTTCAGCATGGCGTAAAGCGCTTCGGCCTGATCGTGCAGGTGCTCACAGCAGCCGGCAGCCTCATCCAGATCCATCTGCTCGAGCCGCTCAAGGAGGAGAAGTGTCTGTGCGCGGATAAATTTGGCCATATTGAGGGCGGCGGATTCCTGTCTGGTCACTGGTGATTTTCCCCGTCTGGTGATGATTTTTGCGTGAAAAGAGCATGGCGTCATTCTGGTGCATAGTCATGCATGCCGTTAAAATTTAACAGGCGCGTTTCTGACGGGTTCCGGGGTGGTTTGTTGTGGTTTTTGTCATGGTTTCGTCAGGAACGCGCTGAACGCGTCTCAGGCGGTGCGGGCAACGGATGTTATGGTAAATTCTTGGGGGCTTGATTATAAAATACCGCACTTCCTCTTATGTCTTGTGCTTTTTAGACAACCCTGAAAGCTTTTAGCTTTGGTGATGCAATTTGCTGGGATTTTGGCGGAGAACCACAGGTAAAGAAAAAGGCCACATTAGCGGCCTTTTTCGGAGAAGATGCTCAGTGCGGAATTTCGGAGACTTCTTTAACGTCGGTTTTATTGATCTGCTGTTTGACACCATTCGCGTCTGTATAGCCAAGCAGGCCTGAGTCTGATTCTTTAGGTTTGCCGTCGCTGACAATAGTGCGACCGTCATTGGTGTGTATGGCATAGCTTGTGCGCGTGCAGCCGGTGAGGGCTGAAAGCGCAACTGCCGCTGCGAACACTGAAACAAAAATCTTTTTCAAAGCCAGCTCCTTTTATCCATATCAGTTTTGGTCACTAACCATCTAACTATAGGTCATTTTTTATGTGAAAAGAGGCTTGATGGTGGGCTGTATATCGAGTTAGGCGCGAGGTGCTATGGTCAAAGTGTGGTGTCAGGCGGGGAGGAGGCTTATATGAGATGTAATCCGGCCGATACATATACCAAGATGATTTAAGTATTCCTCTTTGTGAGGTTGGATGTCTAATTTATAAAGGATCTTCTTGAGATCCTTTTTTTCCGCGCGTAATCTCTTGCCCTGTAAACGAAAAAACCACCCTGGCAGGTGGTTTTTCGAAGGTTAGGTAATCCTGGCAGATCCCCTAACCGTGGTAACAGTCTTGTGCGAGACATGTCACCAAATTTGTCCTTTCAGTGTAGCCTCACTAAGGCCGCCACTTCAAGAACTCTTGAGACATCTCTCGCACATCCTGTTTGCCAATGGCCGTTGCCAATGGCGATTAGTCGTGTCTTTCCGGGTTGGACTCAAGTTGATAGTTACCGGATAAGGCGCAGCGGTCGGACTGAACGGGGGGTTCGTGCATACAGTCCATCCTGGAGCGAACTGCCTTCCCGGAACTGAGTGTCAGGCGTGGAATGAGAAACCGCGGCCATAACAGCGGAGTGACACCGGTAAACCGAAAGGCAGGAATGCGGGGGAGCACGAGGGAGCCACCAGGGGGAAACGCCTGGTATCTTTAAGCCGCATCGGGTTTCGCCACCACTGATTTGAGCGTCAGATTCTGTGATGCTTGTCAGGGGGGCGGAGCCTATGGAAAAACGGCTTTGGCGCGGCCTTATGCTTTCTTCGTTAAGTATCTTCCTGGCATCCCCCAGGAAATTTCTGATCCATCCGTAAGCCCGTCCCGCTCGCCGCAGCCGAACGACCGAGCGGAGCGAGTCAGTGAGCGAGGAAGCGGAATATATTCTGTATCACATTTTCTCCTGACGCGTTTTCTTTCACTTTCTGCGCCTGTCTTATGTGGCATTAATGCTATGTGTTACTGCCATGCTACATCTTAAGCCAGTATACACTCCGCTAGTGCTCCGTGACTGGTCCGGCGCTGCGCCCGGAACCCGCCTGTACCGGTTCAGCAGCCGTTCCGGCCTGACTGCAATTTTTTTTTTTTCATCCCTGCCCGCTACCCTGTAAACCTTTCTTCTGCGTTGCCGTTAACAGTAGGTAAGCCATGTTTGGTTTTTCTTCCGGAGCCCTGATGACTCTTAGTGATGATGAGCGACACCTGCTTGTGTCCGTTGTTTCGGTCTGGCTACGGCGTGCCGGAGGGGATGCCGGAGCCATGATGCTGGATGCATACCGGCAGATTTTGTCTGAAACCGAACCGGCCGTAAGGACTGTCATGCTCGAATTTCTTGAATCCGTTCGCATTCATTACATTTCGTCCTGAGCATTTTCTGTATTTCTGTCCATACTTAAACGAGGCGGCCGTCACGGACGGTGGTCGTCGTTCCATGATGCTGTTATGGACGAGTGAGAGTAATCTAATCTAACTTGATTGAGTTCCGGGCGTGCCGCCCGGTTTTTTTTGCTGTTTCCCGGTGTCCGTTCCGGGACAGGATGTGCATTTGTAATACCGCGCACGCGCCGGCATCACAAATACCCTGGTCAGGGCTGCGCCCCGACACCCCGCCATCGCCTCACGGCCGCGCACTGAATTGCGCACCCGTTCACCGATTTTCACGCATTTTCCTCGCCTATCTGTGCGTTCAGCATGGCG
>NZ_JBPTTK010000052.1:0-2500 GCF_053290175.1 Enterobacter sp. 186315
CGCACCGCTGAAACGGGGTTGGCTGCGTTTCCGGTGCCAGACGCGAGAAAGTGGCGACAGACATAACGAAAAAACACCAGAAACGCAGCCGCTGAATATTACACTGGTGCATAGTCATGCAGCCAGATGCATGGATGTTAAAGTCACACTAAAATCCGCGCCAATGCCTTAAAAACCGACAAATGCTTCTCCAGCCAGTCCCACAGCTCCGCCGCCAGATACAGGCAGTTAAGCAATGATTCAATGAGATTTAACAGCTTCATTTCCCGCTCCTGAATAAGTCGTGACCTTTTTGATCACGAACCTATTTAGCGGGAGAAATAAGAGCCCCTCTTCGTGCGGGTTGTCAGCTGCCTGGATGGTTTAAAGTGTCGGCCCGCGGTAGGTTTTCTGCGGCTGGCGCTCCAGCTCCAGTGTTTTCTGATACTCATTCTCCCTCTGCCGGAGCTCGATGGCATTCAGTTCCCGGACAAGCGGCGCAGCTGCTCGCTTAAACTCAGCACCTGCGTGCTCAAGTCCGACACGCGCTCGTTCAGCACCGCGTTCTCCCGTTGCATAAGCCCACACATGCTCCGCCATTCCGCGAAGGCGCTCTCCCATTCGTCCAGCCTTTGCGAGTAGTCCTGCTGTAGCTGCTCTAATGCGCTCAGCAACTGCTTTTCCAGCTCTGTCATTTTCCGCTACTCCTGTTTCAGGCGGATCCATGTCGTCCCGTCGTAGGGGATGGCTTCGGTTTGCATCCCGGGCGGCAGGATAAGAAACCTCCGGCCGTCGCTGCTCTCCTGATAGCGCACTCCCCACGTCCGGGCAGTCATTTTCGCCAGGGTATCTTCCTGCTGACGAAGATGCGTGTAATTGTCGGTTATCTGCTGCCCCTGCCACCACAGTATGCTCCCGCTCGTGCCGATCAGCAGCGCTGACACCATCAGGATGGTGAACCATGTCCGCCCGGCAGTCCGCAGTACGCTCCGCCGGTTTTTCTCCATCGCCTCGCTCATACTCTGCTCGTGTGCGAGGATGGCGTCGCTGATTCTCCTCGCGCTTGCGCTCAGTTCCGCTCTGACAGACTGCTCGTGCTCGCTGAATGCGGCTTTCAGCATCTCGCCGGTACTCTGCTGCTGCGCTTTCGATTGCTGCTCTAAGTCCTTCGCCAGCGTTAAAAGACTGCTCATAGATGGCTCCCTTCAGTCGGATGTTTCGCCCCCCGTCCGGGTCGGCAATGCTGATACTGCTTTTCGTGGTGCGCACCACCTCAAAACCTGACCGTTCCAGCGCCTCAGTGACGTCCTGACGGTTTTTCAGCTCCCCGGACGAAGCAAGGGTCAGCAGTCCGCGCGTGATGGCTTCAGTGGCCTCCTGCTTCGTTTTCGGCAGTCCGGACGGCGTGACCAGCGCCCGGCGGTTTTCCGGCGCGTTCGGGTCATGCAGCCCCAGTCTGCCGTTCACGATGGTCTGCCAGGCATCGATGCGCGGCCGGTCGGCGCGGTCGTAGTACGGCTGGAGCCGCCTGCCGGTCAGCAGTTCGGTATTGGGGATCAGAAAGTTCAGCTCCAGACGCCCCTTGTCCGCGTGCTCCACCCACAGAATGCTGTACTGATCTTTATCGAGTCCGGGCATCAGAACCCGCTCGAAGCTGGCCATCAGTTTTTCCCGCTGGCCGGGAGGCAGATCGGCCTCCGCAAACGACAGTACGCCGGAGGTGTATTTCTTCACGTAAGGCGACGCGTCAATCAGCTCCCGGACTTCTTCCGGCTTCCCCTGCAGGACGCTGGCGCCTTCACGCTGCCGGTCTTTACCCAGCAGATAGTCCACCGGCCCGGCGCCACCGCCGCGACCGCGTGGATGAAATTTAACGATCATCGTCCGTTCCTTTCTCAAGAACGGCGTGCCGCAGCCGCTCAAGCCCGGCATCGATGGCCATCAGCGCCGCCACAATCTGTACCCTGTCATGGCCGGTGCCGCCGCCGGCGTTAACACGGCGGGCTATCTGGTTCAGGTTATTGCCCATACCGGCAAGCTGGCGCAGCAGCGCCGGCGAGAGTGAGGGGAGCTTTCCGGTGCGCGCAGGCTTTTCGTCCAGGCAGGTCTGCCGCATCCACGCCGCCAGCGGCCTGCCGTCGCAGCGCTCAAGCAGCCGCCGGTGCTCGCCCTCCGTCACCCACATGGTGAGCATCTTGTTCCGTTTCTCTGACAAACCGGCCTCCTGATAACGCCGGGACGGGCGGGAAAGCCTTTCCCGGTCGGCGCGGGGTTGGACAAGCCGCAGGCGCGTCAGTGGCTTTTGGCGGGTTTCGGGGCGCAGCCCTGAACCAGTCACGTAGCGCTAGCGGAGTGTATACTGGCTTACTATGTTGGCACGGATGAGGGTGTCAGTGAAGTGCTTCATGTGGCAGGAGAAAAAAGGCGGCACCGGTGCGTCAGCAGAATATGTGATACAGGATATATTCCGCTTCCTCGCTCACTGACTCGCTGCGCTCGGTCGTTCGGCTGCGGCGAGCGG
>NZ_JBPTTK010000053.1:0-2340 GCF_053290175.1 Enterobacter sp. 186315
TGGAGCACCTCAAAAACACCATCATACACTAAATCAGTAAGTTGGCAGCATCACCGGAACGATAATGGAGAGTATCCACAGCAGGAGAACAGAGCGCTCTCCTGCTGTGTCAGCAAATTCAGCCCGGCTGCTGTGCCGGTTCCAGGTGTGCATTTCGTCCGGCAGCCATTCCTGTGCAGGCACCAGCGACCGCGATTGCTGCGGTCATCAGTAATGGCAATGTCCAGCCTCCGGACAACTCCTGTACTTTGCCCAGCAACAGCGGACCCATCGCCGCCATCAGATAACCGACGCTCTGCGCCATGCCTGACAGCGCGGCGGCGTCACCGGCATTTTTGGTACGTAGCCCGATGAAGGTCAGGCCCAGCATCATACTGGCACCCGAGCCGAAGCCGAGAAGAGCAGCCCACAGCATCGCCAGATTTGGCAGGTATAGGATGCCGATAAAGGACGCAGCGGTTAACAGGCTGACGCCGGCAGCGGCTGCTTTCTGATCGTTGAGGCGACGCAGCGTGGCCGCCAGAATCAGGCCGGGAATAGCTGTGGTCAGCTGAAGAATGCCGTGTACTTCACCGGCCTGGGCTGAGGAGAGTCCACTGTCCGTTAGAATGGCGGGTAGCCAGCCGACAGCAACATAAAACGGCATCGCATTCAGGCCCATAAACAAGGTGACCTGCCATGCCAGAGGCGAGCGCCAGACCGCGACGGTCGCCGCTTTTTTCTCACCCTCTCCTGGCAACTGATGCTTCATCTTTAACTGGGGCAACCATAAAAGCAACGCAAGCAGCGGTGCAATAACCAGCATGGCTAACGCGATGTTCCAGCCCCAGCTCTGCGTCAGAGGAATGACAATGGCTGAACCAATAGCACCAGCCGCGCCCATGGTGATGGAATATGCCCCCGTCACGGAAGCCACGTTGCCAGAAAAGTCACGTTTGATAAGGCCAGGCAGCAGGACATTGCCGAGGGCAATCCCGATACCTATCAATATGGTTCCGCCATAAAGCGCCCAGACACTGCCTGCGGAGCGAAGCAGGATGCCCGCTGAAATCACGGCCAAGGCACCAAAAAGGGTGCGTTCAAGACCGTACTTGTGTGAGATGGATGCGCTCAGCGGTGAAAAGGCGGCAAAGGCCAGCAAAGGCAGCGAGTTAAGCAACCCAACGGCAGTAATACTTAGCCCAAAATCATGGCGAATAGACTCTAAAACGGGTGCGATAGCGGTAAAAGGAACACGCAGGTTGATAGCTATAAAAAGGATGCCGGTCACAAGTATGATTGAAGACCACTTGTTCGTAGTGTGGGACATAAATTTTGCTTTTTCTGGTAAAAAGAAAGACTTTAAAGGACTCATGAGTTACAGAATATAGATAATCTGACAACATATAACTAAATCATGCCAGTTAATAAAAAACCGGTGACCTCACCGGATGAGTTTAATGCCGATGCTTTCAGTCAGGCTGCTATCGCGCTGCATGTATCATCGTCAGGCGAGTATGCAGGTCAGAGTCCGCACTCTCACCGTAAGGGACAACTTATTATCTCTTTGCGCGGTGCAGTGAGCTGTGAGGTTGAGGATGCGCTGTGGCTTGTTCCACCGGGACATGCTGTCTGGGTTCCGGGTAAAATTCCCCACAGTTGCCGGGTCACGAAGAATGCAGATACCTGCTTTTTGTTCATCGAACCCGGCGCGGCAGCGATGCCGGAAATCTGCTGTACCCTGGCGATGACTTCTCTGGTCCGCGAGCTTGTTCTGTATCTGGCAGAGCAGGGACAGGCTTATTCTCCTGACAGTAAAACTGCCAGGCTCGCAGCGGTGCTGCTGGAGCATATTCCGGATGTGCCGGTTGAAGCGCTCCATCTTCCCGTATCCGATCATCCTAAAATCCGGAATATGGCGGAGGCACTTTTTAATGAGCCTGATGATCGGCGAACGTTAAAGCAGTGGGCTGCACATCTGGTCACCAGCGAACGATCGCTGGCCAGGCTGATAAAAGAGGCGACAGGAATGAGCTTTGGTCGCTGGCGTCAGCAACTGCATTTGATGATTGCCCTGAGCCATCTGGCTGAAGGTCAGTCCGTGCAGCGTGTAGCCGGAACGCTGGGATATGATTCGGTCAGCGCGTTTATTACGATGTTCAGAAAAGCGCTGGGTAAATCACCGACGCAATATTTTTCGTCTCTAAACTAATGCAAAACAACACAAACCGAATTTTTATAAAGAACGTCAACGTCCGCTGTTCGCTCATTGCTGCCTGTCATTCCTGCTTAAAAAACAGGCTTAACGTAGGATATTTAATGAGATGGTCACTCCCTCCTTCCCAGTACTATGCTGAGGAC
>NZ_JBPTTK010000054.1:0-2132 GCF_053290175.1 Enterobacter sp. 186315
GCTCTCCTGTTCCTGCCTTTCGGTTTACCGGTGTCATTCCGCTGTTATGGCCGCGTTTGTCTCATTCCACGCCTGACACTCGGTTCCGGGTAGGCAGTTCGCTCCAAGCTGGACTGTATGCACGAACCCCCCGTTCAGTCCGACCGCTGCGCCTGTTCCGGTAACTATCGACTTGAGTCCAACCCGGAAAGACACGACAAAACGCCACTGGCAGCAGCCACTGGTAACAGGATTAGCAGAGCGAGGTATGTAGGCGGTGCTACAGAGTTCTTGAAGTGGTGGCCTAACTACGGCTACACTGGAAGGACAGTATTTGGTATCTGCGCTCTGCTGAAGCCAGTTACCAGGTTAAGCAGTTCCCCAACTGACTTAACCTTCGAAAAACCGCCTCCCCAGGCGGTTTTTTCGTTTACAGAGCAAGAGATTACGCGTACAGAGCACGGATCTCAAGAAGATCGTAAGAAGAAAGTTAACATGAGCGTTTTTATCCCTCAAAAAGAAGGCTTCTAGTTATAGAAGCCTTCTTTTTGAGGGATAACTTATATTTTTTTAAAAAAAATCATGCAATAGCATGTTTCTTCTCAGAACTATCAACAATGTGTTTCCTTTCTATGATTTCATGAGCGGGAATCACTCTGTCTATTTCTTCTTGCAATCGAGGGCTACTAGTAACCTCCCATAAATCAACAGACTGCTGTATATTTAGCCAGAACTTTGCAGTGGTATCGAAGGCTTTAGCCAACCTAAAAGCCATATCGGTAGACAGCTTTCTATTATTGTTAACTAAAGCACTGGCAGAGTTTCTATGCACATTCAACATTTCAGCCAAGTCATTGATTTTTAAACCACTTGGTTCGAGATATTCATAAAGAATAATATCCCCTACAGTTGATGGTTTTCTAGTTGCTTGGGACATGCTTTACTCCTAAATTTTTTACTTCTCTCTGTTAGATGAGGAAGATAAGTATTTCGTCTATTACCAGCTGTAGCGATGAGTAATTATCTTAAATATAGTCACGTCATTTTTTTTATTAATCATTATTTGTAATGACATTTTAATGTAGGTGAGGGAACGCCTCACCTACTTGTTTTATAAGATAACAGCCACGACCTGTTATCTATCGGTAATCATGTGGATCGAGATACAAATCCTCGACTCCGTTTTCACCCCACTTAAATATCAAGCGGTACTTCTCATTCACCCGTATGGATGAATACCCTGTCAATGGAGGGTTGAGATTCTCAAATCGGTTTCCCGGGGGAGACCGCAAATCTCCAACTTTATCAGCAGCATTCAGCATATCCAGCTTGCGACCTAATGAAGCACTAATCGCAGTTGGAATCTTTCGATTGGCTTTACCATATTTGTAAAACTGGTATAGCCAATCGTCTCGAAACTGAATGCGGCAATCATCATGTTCATGATCTTGCTGCATTTTTCTTTTACCTCAATTTTTGCCGCAACTTGGCAATTTTTTCGATCACCTTCTTACCTCCGATATAGTACAGCAAACATATCAAATGCACAACAGCACAGTGCACTTGTGCAATCAATGGCTATGCTGTAGAATGCACTCATGCACAGTGCAGGTGTGCAAAATAAATGATAATTTGGAGGTTGCATGGCTCTTGTTCGCTCAGGAAACAAAAGCAAGATTTTTGAAGCAGATACGAAGTTTAACTCGGTTTTTGACACTGAATATAAGCCGGGAGAAACATGTGAATATGAAGGGATTTATAAATGTACCGGTTGCGGTAAAGAAGTAACTATCGCAGGCGGGAAAACAATCCCACCACAAAACCACCACCAACATACCCCCGCGCAAGGGAACATTCGTTGGCAATTGTTTGTTTATGCTCAGTGAGGTATAGAAAATGGCAGATCGTCGACCACTCAACCCACACGTTGTCGTTCCTAAACCAGGCGGCGGAACTCAACCTCGTGACCGTAACAATGACGGAAGGGTCAGAGGAAAACGCTCAGATGCAGGAAAGCCACGAAAATAACAGCAAGCCGCCAGCCTGGCGGCTTTTTTATATCTGCAGCTGATACTGATTTACCATAACATCCGTTGGGCGCACCGCTGAAACGGGGTTGGCTGCGTTTCCGGTGCCAGACGCGAGAAAGTGGC
>NZ_JBPTTK010000055.1:0-1752 GCF_053290175.1 Enterobacter sp. 186315
CCTGTCCTCAGCATAGTACTGGGAAGGAGGGAGTGACCATCTCATTAAACATCCTACATTAAGCCTGTTTTTTAAGCAGGCATGACAGGCAGCTTTGAGCTGGATTTCAACTGATGGACGCAACACACTTACTGAACCGTTCTGCGAGTGATTCACTCCCAAGCGGTGCCGTAATGCCCATTTCTCATGAGAATGCATATAGGTAGACATTAATAACCGTTGCGTTAGCTTTCCCCATAACCACTTGGCAACTGTTAAAACCAATCCCGAGGGGGGAGAAATAGACATGCATAAACCCTAAAGTTATTATATATTTTTCTATATATATCAATAATTTCCTGGAACTTAAACACTCATCTTTAATGATGCTTTAGATCGTTGCCAGTAGGTAAAAAACGTCACAGCCAGGGATGGCGAAGGCATCAAGGTTGATCCTGTCGACTAAATCATTTGACAAGATTGAGCCTATCGCGGGCATCTCGAAGACGCTGTTCTCCGCGACGATCGTACTGTTGGGTGGTCGTAACGCTGGCGTGACCCATCGCATCTTTAACCGTAATTAAGTCCTCACCGTTATCCAGCATGGCAGTTGCGAAGGTCCTGCGCAGGTCATGTGGCGAGCACTTACCGATCCCGGCCTGCCCCTGACGCACCTGCAGGATATGGTACACCGCCTGGTCGGTGAGCCGGTTCAGTGTCACATCCCCGAAGCGGCGGATCCGCGTGAACAGCGGCCCCGGGGTTTCGCCCCGGACCTCATCGATCCAGATCTGCAGCCGCTGCCAGGCCCCGGCCGGGACGTAGGCCAGACGCTCCTTGTTCCCCTTCCCCAGCACCCGTAGCGCCCGATTGTGCGTGACAACGTCACGTAAATCTAGGCCCACGGCCTCGGACCGCCGCAGGCCACATCCCAGGATAACCGCCAGCATCGCCGCGTCCCTCGGCCCGAGGCAGCTGCGATCGGCCTCACACACGGCAAACAACGCGCGGATCTCCTCCGGCGGCAGGGCCCGACCGCTTGGCAGCCGGCTGCCACGCAGGTTCGGTACCGCCCGGATGTGCTGGAAGCTCTCAACGTCCATCAGGCGGAGCATCCAGGCTTCCTTCGCTACGCCCTTAAGAGCCGACAGATAGGTGTTAATAGTTGCCATCCCCCGGCCAGTATCGCGCAGTAACTCGGTGATTACCATAACGTGATACCGGCGAATGCTGCCCCAGTTGCAGGTGTCAGCGCTACCGGCACCAAGCATTTTGGCGACAATCCCGAGGAACGAAGCCATGGTCTGCCGGCTACGTTGGGAATTAAGGGACAATAGGTAAGCCCGGGCCGGATTTACCGGAACGTTATTGCCGGACAGCGCCGGCAGAAATGTCTCATCCAGCGGGATCGCTGCTGCCAGAAGATTACGTTCCTGTTCGTCATCAGGCATCAGGCTCATGTCAGGCTCCGGTCCGGCCGGAAAACGTCCGGCGCGCTGTGCGAAAACTCAGGGGAAATGGTCCCGTGAAGCGTACCGCAGAAAGACTACTTTTTCAAAGGTACATTTTAATAAGTAGAAAAAACAGGTGGTCTTACGGATATAAATGCTGCCAACAGCCCTGAAGAAACTCGTCGCCTGACAGTGTTAACTCTTTTCGGAAAAACGGGTAATGACTCCAACTTATTGATAGTGTTTTATGTTCAGATAATGCCCGAAGACTTTGTCATGCAGCTCCACCGATTTTGAGAACGACAGCGACTTCCGTCCCAGC
>NZ_JBPTTK010000056.1:0-1741 GCF_053290175.1 Enterobacter sp. 186315
TTACTTTTCATCAGACAATCTGTGTGAGCACTACAAAGGCAGGTTCTTTAAGGTAAGGAGGTGATCCAACCGCAGGTTCCCCTACGGTTACCTTGTTACGACTTCACCCCAGTCATGAATCACAAAGTGGTAAGCGCCCTCCCGAAGGTTAAGCTACCTACTTCTTTTGCAACCCACTCCCATGGTGTGACGGGCGGTGTGTACAAGGCCCGGGAACGTATTCACCGTAGCATTCTGATCTACGATTACTAGCGATTCCGACTTCATGGAGTCGAGTTGCAGACTCCAATCCGGACTACGACATACTTTATGAGGTCCGCTTGCTCTCGCGAGGTCGCTTCTCTTTGTATATGCCATTGTAGCACGTGTGTAGCCCTACTCGTAAGGGCCATGATGACTTGACGTCATCCCCACCTTCCTCCAGTTTATCACTGGCAGTCTCCTTTGAGTTCCCGGCCGGACCGCTGGCAACAAAGGATAAGGGTTGCGCTCGTTGCGGGACTTAACCCAACATTTCACAACACGAGCTGACGACAGCCATGCAGCACCTGTCTCAGAGTTCCCGAAGGCACCAAAGCATCTCTGCTAAGTTCTCTGGATGTCAAGAGTAGGTAAGGTTCTTCGCGTTGCATCGAATTAAACCACATGCTCCACCGCTTGTGCGGGCCCCCGTCAATTCATTTGAGTTTTAACCTTGCGGCCGTACTCCCCAGGCGGTCGACTTAACGCGTTAGCTCCGGAAGCCACTCCTCAAGGGAACAACCTCCAAGTCGACATCGTTTACGGCGTGGACTACCAGGGTATCTAATCCTGTTTGCTCCCCACGCTTTCGCACCTGAGCGTCAGTCTTTGTCCAGGGGGCCGCCTTCGCCACCGGTATTCCTCCAGATCTCTACGCATTTCACCGCTACACCTGGAATTCTACCCCCCTCTACAAGACTCTAGCCTGCCAGTTTCGAATGCAGTTCCCAGGTTGAGCCCGGGGATTTCACATCCGACTTGACAGACCGCCTGCGTGCGCTTTACGCCCAGTAATTCCGATTAACGCTTGCACCCTCCGTATTACCGCGGCTGCTGGCACGGAGTTAGCCGGTGCTTCTTCTGCGAGTAACGTCAATCACTGTGGTTATTAACCACAATGCCTTCCTCCTCGCTGAAAGTACTTTACAACCCGAAGGCCTTCTTCATACACGCGGCATGGCTGCATCAGGCTTGCGCCCATTGTGCAATATTCCCCACTGCTGCCTCCCGTAGGAGTCTGGACCGTGTCTCAGTTCCAGTGTGGCTGGTCATCCTCTCAGACCAGCTAGGGATCGTCGCCTAGGTGAGCCGTTACCCCACCTACTAGCTAATCCCATCTGGGCACATCTGATGGCAAGAGGCCCGAAGGTCCCCCTCTTTGGTCTTGCGACATTATGCGGTATTAGCTACCGTTTCCAGTAGTTATCCCCCTCCATCAGGCAGTTTCCCAGACATTACTCACCCGTCCGCCGCTCGTCACCCGAGAGCAAGCTCTCTGTGCTACCGCTCGACTTGCATGTGTTAGGCCTGCCGCCAGCGTTCAATCTGAGCCATGATCAAACTCTTCAATTTAAGTTTGATGCTCGTGAATTAAACTTCGTAATGAATTACGTATGTTCACTCAGAGACTTGGTATTCATTTATTGTCCGAAGACATTAAGAATCCATGTCACTTTGAGTGCCCACACAGATTGTCTGATAAATTGTTAAAGAGCAGTGC
>NZ_JBPTTK010000057.1:0-1707 GCF_053290175.1 Enterobacter sp. 186315
TGAGCCGGCGTGGCAACTGCTGGGATAATGCGGTGGCCGAATCGTTCTTCAGTTCACTGAAAAAAGAGCGCATCAGGAAGAGAATATACAAAACCCGGGATCTAGCCCGGGCGGATATCTTCGATTACATTGAAGTGTTCTACAACCGGGCCCGGCGCCACAGTCACCTCGGCGGCGTCAGTCCGGAGGCCTTCGAACAGGCCTCGTCGTGAGGACAGAATTTGTCTACGGGCGTGGGGTCAGTCCAATCAACGGCTCGGAAGTGTCTAGATTATCCGTGGCGATTCAATTATTCTAAAGTTTTCGACCGCTATACACTCTTATCATTCTTTGTTAATCGTTTATTAAGATAATAAATATAAGGACGAAACCATGAACGATGTCATTCGTGACTTTTTCAAAATGGAATCAGCTGGTGGTATTCTTCTCGTGATTGCCGCGGCAATTGCGATGACCATTGCTAACTCACCGCTGGGCGAAACTTATCAATCTGTACTGCATACTTATGTATTTGGTATGTCAGTTTCTCACTGGATTAATGACGGCCTAATGGCTGTTTTCTTCTTACTCATTGGCCTTGAAGTTAAGCGAGAGCTGCTTGAAGGTGCGTTAAAATCAAAAGAAACCGCAATTTTCCCTGCGATTGCAGCGGTTGGCGGTATATTAACTCCTGCTCTTATTTACGTAGCCTTTAATGCCAACGATCCTGAGGCGATTTCTGGTTGGGCAATTCCAGCGGCGACAGATATCGCTTTTGCTTTAGGTATCATGGCGTTATTAGGTAAGCGTGTACCAGTAAGCCTAAAAGTGTTCTTGCTGGCGGTTGCTATCATCGATGATTTAGGTGTAGTTGTTATTATCGCGCTATTTTACACCGGTGACCTGTCGACCATGGCGTTGCTTGTTGGCTTCATCATGACTGGTGTCCTATTCATGTTGAATGCGAAGGAAGTAACAAAACTTACGCCATACATGATCGTCGGTGCGATCTTATGGTTCGCGGTGCTTAAATCTGGTGTTCACGCAACATTGGCAGGTGTAGTGATTGGTTTTGCTATCCCACTAAAGGGAAAGCAGGGCGAACATTCTCCACTTAAACATATGGAGCACGCGCTTCACCCATACGTGGCATTTGGTATTCTGCCTCTATTCGCATTTGCCAATGCGGGGATTTCGTTAGAAGGCGTATCGATGTCAGGTCTAACTTCAATGCTGCCACTCGGTATTGCTTTGGGTCTACTGGTTGGTAAGCCTCTAGGTATCTTTACCTTTAGCTGGGCAGCGGTAAAAATGGGCGTTGCTAAGTTACCTGAAGGCGTTAACTTCAAGCATATCTTTGCGGTATCTGTGTTGTGTGGTATTGGCTTTACAATGTCTATCTTCATTTCCTCTTTAGCGTTCGGAAATGTAAGTCCTGAATTTGATACCTATGCTCGACTCGGTATCTTAATGGGTTCTACGACAGCAGCATTACTTGGCTATGCCTTACTGCACTTTTCTTTGCCTAAGAAAGCGCAAGCGTAAGATAAAAATGAGCTATTTTGTAAAGCCTCCCAATCGGGATAACACCGATCAGTTAAGGCATTGATCAGTTGAACGATCCTACGGATGGTTAACAATACCCTCAGTACACTAATTGCTGAGGGTATTTTTGGCACTGTTGCAAATAGTCGGTGGTGATAAACTTATCATCCCCTTTTGCTGATG